>DASZKO010000005.1:0-2968 GCA_035605655.1 Caulobacteraceae bacterium
GATCTGGCGCCCAAGCCGGGCGCGGCGGTGGTTCAGGTCAAGGCCTGCGGCGTCAACTATCCCGACGTGCTGATCATCGAGGACAAGTACCAGTTCAAGCCGGCCAGGCCGTTCTCGCCGGGCGGCGAGATCAGCGGCGTGGTCAAGGCGGTGGGCGAGGGCGTCACCCACGTGGCGCCGGGCGATCGGGTGCTGGCCAACGCCGGCAACGGCGGCATGGCGCAGGAGATGCTGCTGGAAGCCGGGCGGCTGACCAAGATCCCCGATTCCATGCCCTTCGACGAGGCCGCCGCCTTCCTGATGACCTATGGCACCTCCTATTACGCCCTCAAGGACCGCGGCCATCTGAAGCCGGGCGAGACCTTGCTGGTGCTCGGCGCGGCCGGCGGCGTCGGCCTGGCGGCGGTGGAGTTGGGCAAGGCCATGGGGGCCAATGTGGTGGCCGCCGCCTCGACCCAGGAGAAGGTCGACCTGGCTTTGAAGCACGGGGCGGCCAGCGGCGTCGTCTATCCCGCCGGCCCGTTCGACCGCGATGGCCAGAAGGCCCTGGCGGAGCTGTTCAAGGGCGCGTGCGGCGCGGCGGGCGCCAATGTTGTCTATGACGGGGTGGGCGGCGACTATGCCGAGCCGGCGCTGCGGGCCACGGCCTGGGAGGGCCGGTTCCTGGTCATCGGCTTTCCGGCCGGCATCCCGCGCATCCCGCTGAACCTCGCTCTCTTGAAGGGCTGCGACATCGTCGGTGTGTTCTGGGGGGCGGCGGTGGCGCGCGATCCCAAGGCGCACCAGCAGAACGTCCGTGAGCTGATGGACCTCTATGCGGCGGAAAAGATCCGGCCCTATGTCTCCGAACGCTTCCCTCTGGAGCGGGCGGGCGAAGCCATCTCGCACCTGGCGGCGAGGAAGGCGCTGGGGAAGGTCGTGGTGGTGATGTGATCTTCCACGGGCGCCGCGCGCTTGCCCGCTTGGCGCGCGCCGAGCGCCCTGGCTGGCCCTCCTCGGCGCAACCGCCTCGTCGGGAGTCGAATGGGAAGGGCGCCCGAAGGCCCCAGCTAAGCCAGACAAGCGCTAATGTCTTCGATATTTGACGTGCTCTCGCCCAAGCAGGCCGCTGTCGTAATAACGGGTGGCCTATCCCTCGCGGTTGGCTACGCGCTGGTCAAAGGCGAGGTGTTCCTGATGCCGTACTCGGTAAGCAGGAAGCAAAATCCGCGAGCGTTCTACGTGCTACTGGCGATCATCGTCGTCGCGCTGGCGGTTTCAATTTCGAGGGCCGTCAAGGCGTATGAACCAGCGGCCGCGCCACCAAATCCTGCTACTATTACGTCAAAGGGATAATTCCGCCCTCAGGGGGAGGCGCGCCGGCCGCGCGAGCATCCTGGAGCGCCCGCATCCCGCCGGCTCTTGGCCTCGGTGGCGCGCGAGAGTTAAGGTCCGGGCGCGATGGATTATCGACTGATCCTGGCGCTCTACGTGGCGGCGATGATCGCCCTCATCGTCGGCGTCGACGTCGCCATATTCCGGAACCAGTTCTGGGCGAGGCTGCTGGCCAACGTCGGCATCGTCCTGGTGTTCGCCGCCTTCTACCTGCGGTTCCTGAAGCGGCCGTGATCGTCAGGTGAGGGTTCTCGGCCCCTACACCGCTCGTCCTGGAGGCCGAGCGTCCCCGGGTCCGGCCGAATGCCGGCCCGAGGATAAATTCCGCGAGGCCATCAAGGACCAGGCGTTTTCTGAAAACACACAGCCCTTCGATAAAACACCAGGGTCCTGGATCTCGCCGCTACACGCGGCTCGTCCAGGATGAGCGGGGGAAGGGGTCGCTGTTCCCTAGAATCAGCGGTCATTTGATCAGCTGGAGGGGCCACTCATGACCTTCGACCTCGACGCCTATTGCCGCCGAATCGGCTACGACGGGCCGTGCGAGCCGACGCTGGACGTGCTGTCGGCGCTCCACACGCGCCACCCCGCGGCGATCGCCTTCGAGAACCTCGATCCGCTGCTGGGGCGGCCCGTCTCGCTCGATATCGGCGCGCTGCAGGCCAAGATGATGGGCCAGCGGCGCGGCGGCTATTGCTTCGAGCACAACGCGCTCTTCCGGGGCGCCCTGGAGGCGATCGGCTTTGCGGTGACGCCGCTGATCGCCCGGGTGGTGTGGATGGCGCCGCCCGATCGGCCGCTGGGCGCGCGCAGCCACATGCTGCTCAAGGTCGACCTGCCGGAGGGTCCACATATCGCCGACGTCGGCTTCGGCGGCCAGATCGCCTCGGCGCCCCTCAAGCTGGCGGCGGGGCTGGAGCAGCGGACAGCGGAGGCGGTGCTGCGCCTCACGCCCATGGGCGAGGGTCCGTTCCAGTCTCTGGTCCTGGAGACCCGGCTGTCGGCCGGCTGGACGCCGATGTACCGCTTCACCCTGGAGCCGGCGGAGCGCGCGGACTACGAGTCCGCGAACTGGTTCACCGCGACCCATCCGGCCTCGATTTTCACCACCGGCCTTGTGGCCGAGCGCCTGACGCCGCGGGTGCGCTCGAGCCTCTTCAACCGGCGCCTGACGCGGCGCATGCCGGACGGGGCGGCCGAGGGGGTGGAGCTGGCCAGCGCGGAGGATCTTGCGCGGGCCCTGGACGAGGACTTCGACCTGGAACTGCCGGTCGATGCGGCGGTGCTGTGGGCGAAGCTGCCGGCGGGCTAGTTCCACGGGCCCAGCTCGCCTGCCCTTCGGCGCTCGCGGGCCCTAGATGTCGCCGCTCGCGCATGCGCTCGCGGCGGGACGCCGGCGGTAGGTTCAGGTTTCCAGAAAACGTTGACGGCGGGTCTCACATCCCGGCGCGATAACCGCGCCCTGGGAGTGAGGCCCGCCGCCGAGCCCCCGAGCGCCCCCGCTCCGGCCCACAAAAACGCTTCGCCCCACGACTTAGGCGTTGGTTAACTTTATGAGCGCGTGCGCCCTTGTTTCAAAGGGATTTCAGGCTCC
>DASZKO010000183.1:0-1872 GCA_035605655.1 Caulobacteraceae bacterium
CGCGCCGGCCTTGAAGTAGTCGCCGAAGGAGAAATTCCCCAGCATCTCGAAGAAGGTCAGGTGACGGGCGGTGTAGCCGACGTTGTCGAGATCGTTGTGCTTGCCGCCGGCCCGAACGCACTTCTGGGAGCTGACCGCCCGGGGGGCCGGCGGAGTCTCGGCGCCGGTGAAGATGTTCTTGAACGGTACCATGCCGGCGTTGACGAACAGCAGGGTGGGATCGCTCTGCGGCACGAGGGGCGCGGACGGAACCACCCGATGCTGCGCGCGGGCGAAAAAGTCGATGAACTGGGCGCGAAGGTCGTTGAGGCTCGGCATGGCCGGCGCATAGCACTCGCCGGCGCCGCGGACAAAGTCCGGCCCTTCAGAAGGCGGCGCGGATCTGATCGGCGAGGTCGGTCTTTTCCCAGGAGAAGCCGCCGTCGGCGTCCGGGGCGCGGCCGAAATGGCCGTAGGCGGAGGTGCGGGCGTAGATCGGCTTATTGAGACCGAGGTGCTCGCGGATGGCCCGCGGCGTGGCGCCTCCGATCATCTGCGGCAGGATCTCTTCGAGCCGGGCCGGATCGACCTTATCGCCGCCGTGCAGGTCGACGTAAAAGCTCAAGGGGTCGGAGACCCCGATGGCGTAGCCGATCTGGATGGTGCAGCGCTCGGCGAGGCCGGCGGCAACCACGTTCTTGGCCAGGTAGCGGCAGGCGTAGGCCGCCGAGCGGTCGACCTTGGTCGGATCCTTGCCGGAAAACGCCCCGCCGCCGTGGGGCGCCGCCCCGCCGTAGGTGTCGACGATGATCTTGCGTCCGGTGAGGCCACAGTCGCCGTCCGGTCCGCCGATGACGAAGTTGCCCGTTGGATTGATGTGCCAGATGGTTTCCTCGTCGACGAAGCCTTCGGGCAGGACCTCGAGGATATAGGGCCGGACGATGGCGGCGACGTCGGCCGGGGAGAGGCCGTCGCGGTGCTGGGTGGAGAGCACGATGGAGTTGGCGCGCACCGGTTTGCCGCCTTCGTACACCAGGGTCACCTGGCTCTTGGCGTCCGGCTCCAGGCCGAGCGAGGGGTCCTCGTGGCGGGCCTTGGCCAGGGTGCGCAGGATGTTGTGGGCGTATTGCAGCGTGGCCGGCATCAGCTGGGGGGTCTCGTTGGTGGCGTAACCGAACATGATCCCCTGATCGCCCGCCCCCTCGTCCTTGTTGCCGGCCGCGTCGACGCCCATGGCGATGTCGGCCGACTGGCTGTGCAGGTGGCATTCATAGGTCGAGTGCTTCCAATGGAAGCCGGCCTGCTCGTAGCCGATGTCGCGGATGGCGGCGCGAACCTTGTCCTCGAGGCCGTCGACGACGCTCTCGGGACCCCTCACCTCACCGGCCAGGACGATCTTGTTGGTGGTGACCAGGGTCTCGCAGGCCACCCGCGCCTGGGGATCGGCGGCCAGAAAGGCGTCGACCACAGTGTCGGAGATCCGGTCGGCGACCTTGTCCGGATGACCTTCGGAGACGCTCTCGCTGGTGAACAGATAGTTCTGGCGCTGATTGCACATGAACGGCTGGGACCCTCGTGATTTTCTCGCGGGCGCCTGTAAAGCCTATCCCGCGTCCCGACGCCAGAGCATCATCGCGTGGGCGCGCCGATCGGGGAGGATCCAATGGCCGGCCAGCTCGTCATCCGTCCGGTGGTCGCCGAGGATCGCTCAGCATGGGCGCCGCTGTGGGATGGCTACAACGCCTTCTATGGCCGCTCCGGCCCCACCGCCCTCGATCCGGCGATCACCGAGGTGACCTGGTCGCGGTTCTTCGATCCCGACGAGTCGGTCCACGCCCTCGTCGCCGAGCGCGACGGCGAACTCATCGGCCTCACCCACTATCTTTTCCACCG
>DASZKO010000203.1:0-21997 GCA_035605655.1 Caulobacteraceae bacterium
CGTCGCCGGGGCGGCCAGGCCGTCGATGTACTGCTTGGGTGTGAAGCCGCGGACATTGATGAAGTCGTAGCGCAGGTCCGGACCGTAGTTCTCGCCGAACACCCCGGCGGTGTAGCGCACCGCCTGCTGGGCATCGACGAAATCCAGCAGGTCGATCTGGTCGCGGGTGATCACCGAGATCGACTGCGGGGTCTGGATCAGCGGGATATTGGTCTTGGTGGCGGTCTGCTCGCCCTGCGGCACGTAGTGGGCGGCGGTGACGACCACCTCGCCCACCGACGTCCGCTTGGTCTGAACGGAGGACGAGGTGTCCTCGTTCTGCGCCCTCGCGGCGCCGGCGATGGCCAGAGCGCTGACGCTGAACGCCAGGATGCGCGCGCGGGTGCGGCTGGACGCCATGGGAAACCCCCTTCTCAGGATCGACGGTCCGTTCTCGGACTGCTGTTGGCCGCGAGCCTACCAGAACCGCGCCGCGGCCCGTTTCGGGTGCGGGTCGCTTTCTATCGCGGGCGGGCCGGGCGTGGCGCCGGAGGGCCCCGGTCGGCCTGGGCGCGCATCAGCTCGGCGAGGGGGTGGTCCTGAAGGCCCTCGACGATCTCCTCGAAGACCGCGTCCGTCTCGTCCTGACCGAGCTTGAAGACGGCGTGGGCTTCGATGACCCGCGCCCGGAAGGCGACGATTCGGGGCAGGAGCTGCTTCAGCCGGTCACCCATCCGCGAGGGGACCCACGGCGGTCGATGGTCGGACTCCAGGGCTTGCGCCAGTCGCCACACCGCCGCTTCGGTTTCTTCGGGGTGGAAGCGGACCTCGGTTTCGAACCGGACGGCGGCGTAGTTCCAAGTCGGCGCCCAGCCGGCTTTCGAGACCAGCCGCGGCGAGACGTAGCCGTTTGGGCCCAGGAACAGGATCTGGGCCCGGGGATCGGCTTCGAGCACGGCCACCTGGGCGGTCGAGCGGGCGAAATGGCCGAACAGGGCCACGGTGCGCCCCGTTTCGTCCGTTTCGGCCAGCAGCGGAAGCAGCGTCGACGCGCCTGGCCCGCCGCCGGGGGAGACCACCCAGGCGAGCGGAAACGCCCCGATGAGGGCGGCTATGTCGGAGGCCGACCGGGGAGCGAAGCGTTGCGCGCGGGCGTTCATGGTCGCCCATCGGCCTCGCCCGCCCGACGCTGTCAACCGGGCGCCCGCGGAGGCGGCCGGCGGCCTCCGCCCCGTCGGAGACGGTGGACATTACGACGCGGCCCCCGAGGCAAGTCTTGCGGCCGTCACGTTTCCAGTATGAAATGGATTGGAACTTATCATGGGCGCGGGGCGCGGCGTTGCGATGGACGCCCCCGCAAGGGCTGGAGATTCTCGCATGGCCGCGATCAGCTGGTCGAAGGACATCGACGGTAGCTTCGATACCGCCGCCAAATGGTCTACGAACGCCGTTCCGGGGGCCACCGACACGGTGACCCTGGGACATCTCACCAAAAGCTACACCGTCACGGTGAACGGCGGTGGCAGCCATGCGGTCACCAGTATCGAGGTCGACAAGTCGGCGACCCTGGATATCAGCGGCGCCACACTTCACGCCACCAACGAAACCGGCGCGGTCAGCAAGGGGAACATTATCGTGGGCCCCCTATCAGGCAGCGTGCTGTCCTTCGGTGGCACGTTGGACATCTACCGACTCAGGGTGACCGGTGGGACCCTCCAAGCCGAAGGAACCGGCGGCACGATGGATAGCTTCATCGGCGAGACCGACAACGCCAAGATCACCGCGACCACCCTAGCCGCGACGATGACCAACGAGGCCCGGATTCTGGGTAAGGACAACCTCACGCTTTCGGCGGTTGCTCTGACCAACAAGCTCGGCGCCTTGATCACCAACCAGAAGACCGCCGCGATGAACGTCAAGGTCAACGGCGGCGCGAGCCTGACCAACGCCGGTCGCCTTTGGGCGCGCGGATCGGCCGGCGGAATGACCGTCACCGGAGCCTTGACCAACGATGGCATCCTGGTGGTCTCGGGCGCAACCCTGACCGTGACTGGGGCGGTGACCGGGACAGGTGTCGCCCACATCATCGACGGGGTGATGAGCTTCGGCTCGAGCTTCGATGAGAACGTGCGGTTCCACAAGGCGACGCCGGGCGGCGAACTCATCCTGGCCCAGTCCCAGACATATCACAGCAAGATCTACAACTTCGCGGCCGGCAGCGGCGAGAAGCTCGATCTGAAGGACATCGGCTTCGTCAGCGCCGGTGAGGCGACCTATGCCAACGGCATTCTCACGGTCACCGACGGGAGCCACACCGCCACGATCGAACTGGCCGGCAACCACAACGGAGTCACCTTCACCGCCGCCAGCGACGGAAGCGGGGGGACGATCATCACAGCCTCCACGACCGCCGCGTCCAGCCTCGCCTCGGCCATGGCCGCCATGGCACCGACCGCGTCGGTCGCCCATTTCGTCGCCCCGGCGGCGCTGGCGCAGACCAGTCTCGTCTCGATGGGGAGGTAGGACCGGGAGGTTAATCCGCCTTCGGCGCGCCCTGTGCCGCCTTGGTCCCTTCCGCGCTCGGCGCGCCCTTGAGGATCCATTCGAATCCGACCGCGATCAGGGCTCCCGCTAGGGGGCCGACGAGATAGATCCACACGTGGGAAAGATCGCCACGGACGATTGCGGGGGCGAGCGACCTGGCCGGATTCATAGAAGCCCCACTCACCGGTCCGGCCCACAGGCCGACGAGGGCGATGTAGCCACCAACCGCCACGGCGGCGTTGGGCCCGACATTGCGCGCTCCCGCGGCCGTCGCCAGGATGGTGTTGACGAGGCCGCAGGTCAGCAGGGTTTCCATCGCCAGGGCCCGGCCGTCGCTGATCCCCGGCCCCGGGCTGCTGGCCCCGAACTTGCCAACCACCCCGAAGATGAATCGCAGGAACCCCGCCGCCGCCAGGCCCCCGATGAGCTGGGCGGCGATGTAGGCCGGGGCCCGCCGCCAGGGGAAGTTGCGGCGCAGGGAGAAGGCCAGGGTCACGGCCGGATTGAGGTGGGCCCCGGAGACATCGCCCAGGGCATAGATCGCCACCATGACCATCAGGCCGGGCGCGACGACCGCCGCGGCGTAGGGGATCTTGTCGGGCGTGATCTCGGCTCCGATCGCTCCGCCGGCGGCCGCCGCCACCAGGAGGAAGGTCCCCCAGGCCTCGGCGAACACCCTCCGCCATTCCGTCTTGGGGTCTGTGAAGTCGGGCCCCGCGCCGCGCTCCATCATCCGGCGCAGGGCCTGATCGTCAGGTGAAGACTTGGCCATGGGCCGATAACGTCCGGCCGCGGACGATGGCTCCAGCAGGGCGCCTTGGGCGCCCGGATCGTTCAGGACGGGTCTCCTAGCGGCCGTAGCCGACCCGGTTCTTCGCGCATCACCTTCGAGTCCCGGACCTCGGGTCGACCCGGTCGCCGAATGGGAGCAAGCTTGCGTCCTCGTGGGGGAGGAGCGGCAAATTGGCTGGCCAAAAAGCGCGAGCAGCCCGTCCGTTTGCCCGCGCCGGGCTCGCCGTGGCCGTGGCCGCTGCGTCGCTCGCCAGCCCTTCGGCCGGGGCGCCCCGGTCGGCGGCGGAACGAACGGCGGCGGAGTTTCTCAGGGTGTTCAACAACGGCGATCGCTCGGCCTACGATTCGTTCTTGCGATCCCGCTGGCCCGCATTCAAGGGCGGCGACGAATTCGCCCAGATGCGCGACCAGACCGGGGGCTATGTGCTGGTCCGGACCGGGCGCGTCGCCAATGACGAAGTGCGGGAGGTCGTCAAATCGCGGCTGGCCGACGATTACTGGTCGTTCGATGTCCGGTTGGCCGACCAACTTGACGGCAAGATTCAAAGCCTGGAGTTCACTCCGGTCGAGCGTCCCGCAGACGTTCCACCGCCAGGGCGGGTCCCGCCGGCCGCCATCGCTCGCCTGGCCGACCGTGAAATCTCGGCGCTGGGCGATTTCTCCGGCGTGGTCGCCGTCGCTGTAAACGGCCGACCCATCTATGCCCGGGCGGCCGGCCTCGCCGACCGAGAGCGCGGCATACCCAACACCGTCGAGACGCGCTTCGGCATGGCCTCGATGGGCAAGATGTTCACCGCCGTGGCGATCCTGCAGCTGGTTCAGGCCGGAAAGGTAGATCTGGACGCCGCGATCGGGACCTACATCAAGGACTATCCCAATGCCGAATTCGCCCGGACGGTCACTGTGCGCGAGCTACTCACCCACACGGGCGGAGCAGGGGATTTCTTCTCCAAGCTCTGGGCCGACAATCTGGATCATCTGAAGACCCCAGCCGACTATGTGGCCCTGTTCGGGTCGCGGGCCCCTGAATTCAAACCCGGCTCGCGCTTCAGCTACGCGAACTACGGATTTATCGTCCTGGGGCGGGTTGTCGAGAAGGTATCCCGTCAGCCGTTCGATGAATACCTTCAGTCGAATGTCTTCGCCCCGGCCCATATGACTCGCACCAGCCTGCATGCGGTTGGGCCGCGGCTCGTGACCGCCTTGACCTATGTGAAGGACGGCTATCCCGCCCCGCCTGCAGCCTTTCTTAGCCGCCCGACGCTCGACGCCACCCCGGCCGGCGGCGCCTTCGCCACCGCGCCAGATATGCTTGCTTTCGCCGTGGCGCTGACCGGGCATCGGCTCCTGGACTCGGCCCATACCCAGATGCTGTTCACGCCTCAGGTTCAGGGCGATTCGGGCCCTGACGGGCTCGGCTTTCAGATCTTCAGCCAGGATGGCGTCGGTGAAGTGGGCCACGAGGGGGGCGGACCGGGCGAGAACGGCGGCTTTCGGATACTGGCGGGCGGGAAGGCGACAGTGATCGTGCTCTCCAATGTCGCCCCCAGCTGGCGAGGCGACAAGCTGTGCGCTTACATTTCGGCGCGGCTGAGCGTGGACTAGGCTGCCCAGCGAGCACGATGGTCTCTTGCCTCTCAGGTAAAGGCTGGGCCATGGCGGAAAACGCCTACGTCCGGGTGACCGCTCCGCACGGACCCGCGCCGCGCCTCCAGCGTTGAAACATTCGCCAGCCAAATCGGAGGACAAGGCTTATGGACAATGTGACGCGCCGTGTTGCGCTCGGCGCTGGAGCCGGGACGGCCCTCATCTTCGCCGGATGCGCGCGTGGGCCCGAAAAGACCGGCGGCGGCGAGGACGTTTCGGCGACAGAGGACCTCATGCGCGAACACGGGGTTCTGCGCCGCATCCTCGTGGTTTATCGCGAGAGCGCGGCGGCGCTGCGCGGAGCGGCGGCCGGCGTGGACGGCGCAGCCCTGGGGGAAGCGGCCAGCCTCTTCCGCCGTTTCGGCGAGGACTATCACGAGCGCAAGCTGGAAGAAGCCTACATCTTCCCGGCCGTGCGCCGCGCCGGCGGCCCGGCCAGCGGTCTCATCGCCACCCTGCTGGCCCAGCATGACCGCGGCCGCCAGATCACCGCCTTCATCGAGGCCAAATGCGCCGGGGGCAAGATCGCCGCCGGCGATGCTGCTCCTCTCGCCCGGGCCCTCGATGGCTTCGCGCGCATGTACGAGGCTCACACCGCCTTCGAAGACACCGTCGTCTTCCAGGCGTGGAAGAAGACCATGAGCCCCCACCAGTTCGAGGAGATGGGCGATCGCTTCGAGGGCATCGAGCGAGACACCTTCCGCGGCGACGGATTCGACATGGCCGTCGATGAGGTCGGCCGGATCGAGCAGCGCCTGGGGCTTGGCGACCTCGACCGTTACACCGCACCTGCCGCCTGAGCGGACGTCTCCAGGTCAGGAGATCGGTCGCGCGCTCGGCGCATCCGTTGGGCCTCAGGCGGGCAAGCTCTGTGGTTCCAGCACGCTCTCGCGCAGGCGCGCCTCGCGTCCGCCGCGCACCAGCGAGCCCGGCAGGGCGCCGGTGAATTCGCCGTCCTCGAAGGTCACTTGGCCGGATTTGATCGTATAGCGATAGCCTTCGACGCGCTGAACAAGGCGCTTGCCTCCGGCCGGCAGGTCGTGGACCGCCTCGGGTCGGTAGAGGCGCAGGCGCCCGAAGTCGATCACGTTGAGGTCGGCCAGCATGCCGGGCTTGAGCTCGCCGCGATCGGTGAGGCCATAGGCCCTGGCGGTGTCGCTGGTGAGCTTGCGGACCAGGAATTCGAGCGGGAATTTCTCACCCTTGGTCCGGTCGCGGGCCCAGTGGATCAGGATGAAGCTCGGCATGCCGGCGTCGGCGATGACCCCGCAGTGGGCGCCGCCATCTGAGAGGCCGAAGAGCACGTTCGGGTGCTGCATGCTCCTGCGGAAGAAATCGAAGTTGTAGGTGAGGTAGCCGCCAAGCGGCTGGTAGAAGAGCTCCTCGCCGCCGTCCCCGATCAGCAGGTCGTACATCATCGCCTTGGGCGAGACGCCCGCCGCGGCCGCCAAGCCAGCGACGGACGCCTCACGGTCGGGTTCGTAATCGGGAACCTCGCCCAGCGGGAAGACGCGGAACAGCAGCTCATCGAGGTTCGCGCCCAGCACCGGGTTGCGGATGCCGCTGTCTTCGGCGAGTAGCGCGGCGCGAATCTCCGGCCGGCTCATGGCTGAGACCCTTTGATCGAGCGGCAGGTGGGCGATTTCGCGCTTGAAGGTCGGATGACCGACGAAGATGTGGAAGTTGGACTGCAGGCCGTGCAGCACGCCGGTCGGGCGGCCGGCGATCTGCGGGCGGATGTCCATGCCCTCGCGCCGGGATTCCTCGGCGATGTTGTACATCTTGTCGCCCTCGTAGGCGCCCGCGGAGGTGGCCACCAGCGTCACCGGCAGGCCGGTCTGCGTGGCGAAAGCCTTGACCCACGCCCACTCGTCGTCGTCGCCGAGGTGGTCGGAAACCATCTCGAACACTCCGTGGCTCAGACCCTCCATCGCAAGACCCAGCGCCAGCATCTCGTCCGAGCCGGCGAAGGTGCCCGGCACGTGTACGCCGTTCTTGTCCTTGTGCAGCAGCGTTCGCGAGGTGGAGAACCCCATGGCCCCGGCGGCGACGCCTTCGCGCACCAACCGCGCCATCTCCGCGATCTCCGCGGCGTTCGGCGCATAGTCGGTGTTGCAGCGCTCGCCCAGCACATAGGCGCGCACCGCCCCGTGCGGCACGTGAACGCCGACGTCGATGGCCCGTTTCTTGCTCTCCAGGGCGTCGAGGTATTCCGGGAAATGCTCCCATTTCCAGTCGATGCCCTCGGCCAGGGCGGCGCCGGGAATATCCTCCACGCCCTCCATGAGTTCGATGAGGAACTGGTGAGCGTCTGGGCGGACCGGGGCGAAGCCCACCCCGCAATTGCCCATGATGGCGGTGGTGACCCCGTGCCAGCTCGACGGCGCCATCACCTCGTCCCAGGTCGCCTGACCGTCATAGTGGGTATGGATGTCCACCCAGCCCGGCGTGACGATCAGACCAGTCGCGTCGATCTCGCGCCGGGCGGGTCCAGCGACCGCGCCCACCTCGACGATCGTCTCGCCATCGATGGCGATGTCGCCCTCGAAGGGCGCCGCGCCGGAACCGTCGACAATCGTTCCGTTGCGAATGATCAGGTCCCGCATGGTCGTCCTTCCCACCGGCGCGCCAAATTATGGAGCCCAGCATAGAGAGGCGCCGCGAGGTCATGCGATACGAAAAATCGCCGCCCCTACGCCGCGACCGGTGCTCGCCGTTTAAGGGTAGCCGCAGGCCCGGCGGCTTCGGCGAGGATGGCCTGCTTGCCCTCCTCGTTGAAGGCCAGGAGCCGGCGCATGTAATCGAACCGCAAGTAGTCGCGACCCGCGGCGGTGGTCTTCTCGAACCAGTCGTCCTCGCCCAGCATTTCGCCCAGGCGAGGCGGGTTGCGGTGGATCATCTGCTCGTCGATGCGCCGCGCCTCCAGGCTGCGCAGGATGCCGCGGTTGAAATGGCTGTGGAGAGTGACGCGCTCGCCGGATTGTTCGCGGTCGCCCTGCCAATGCCAGACGCCCCTCGTAAAAAAGACGACCGAGCCCTTGGGCATCAGGATCGGGACGCCCTGGCCGGGATTGTCGGTCGGTGTCGGAGAGCGGCGATGCCGCCAGGTCCCGGGCGCCAACACGGTGGGCCCCGACGCCTCGGTCCAGTCCTCGAAGGCCCAGACGCCCACCCCGGTCATGGCGAAATCGGGATAGGGCTCCGGCACATGGGCGTAGTCGGTATGGATGGGGATGAAACCGGGTCCGGGCCCCTTGCGGATGCAGCTGAGCGAGGCGATCACCGCGCCACGGCTGAGTGAGGCGTCGATGAGCGTCATCAGCAGGGGATTGAGCGCCAGCCGCTCGAACGCCCGGCCATGATAGAGCATCCAGTTCATGGTGGGCTGTCCGTGAACGGCCAGGGTGGTGAGGATCGCCTCGCGCGCTTCGTCGGCGAAGGCGTGGGTGATGGCGTTCTCGACAACAGTGTAGCCCTGTTCCTCCATCTCGCGGATCTTGGGGGTGAGCCCCTGGCGGGCCGCGCGGTGGGCGAGGTCGGGGTTTTCCACCGTCTTGCGGCCTAGATGGTCGAAAAGGCCAAAGAGCACCTCCTGGACCCGTGGATCGTCGATCTGGCCGCGGACCCGCAGCGCCTTGTCGCCATAGAGGTGGGCCACCTCGTCGAGCAGGATCTGACGCGCGTCCGGGGCGGCGATCCCGACCATCTGGGCGCCGGTGAGCGCCGCCTGATAGTCGCCATCGACGACGAGGTCGGCGGAAGGATCGAAGCGGTCAGTGACGGTGAAGGCCTCACCATCGAAGCGAAGGCTGCAGGCCCCCGCATTGCCGGAAAGACCGAGGTGCGGCGGCGCGTCGGCAAAGCGGCCGCTCAGGGAGAACGGACGCCCCTTCAGACGCTCGGCCGGAACGGGGCGCCCATAGGACGGCTTGGGAACCTCGCCGGCCAGGAACCTTCGCGCCTCCGCCAGCCACCGGTCCGACAGGAGTTCCACATGATGCGGCAGTGTGAGCATGGCGCCTTCCTCCGCCCCGAACTGTCGTCCCGGCCGCCTTCCTCGTCAATGCGAGCGCGGGCCGGCACGCTCATTCCCCCGCGCGGCTAAGGGATTCACCCATCCCCACGGCGCGAAAGGCCGTAAGGGTTAGTTCGGACAGAACGCAACAGGAAGGATCGCCATGGATGCCGGGGGTTATGTTTCGCGCGGCTACGAGGGGGTGCGCGAGGCTTTCGCGACCGCCCAGGCCGCCGACGAGGGCGGGGCCCAACTGTGCGTCTATCGCCATGGCCGAAAGGTCGTCGACCTGTGGGCCGGGCGGGACAAGATCAACGACCGTCCCTATGGCGAGGACACCCTCACCGTCATCATGTCGTGTACCAAGGGGGCCACGGCCGCCGTGGTCCACCGCCTCGCCGAGAGCGGCCTGATCGATACCGAGGCCCGCGTCGCCGACTACTGGCCGGAGTTCGCCGCCGGCGGCAAGGAAGACGCCCGCGTCTGGCAAATCATGACCCATTCGGTCGGCCTGCCCGGCGTCGATCCGGAGAGCGGCGTCACCGCCAGCGATCTCCTCGTCCTCGACCGTCATCTGCCGGCCCTGGAAGCCATGGTCCCGTTGTGGACGCCGGGCGAGGCCTGCCATTACCATGCTCTCACCTACGGCTCCCTGCTCGACGGCCTCGTCCGCCGCGTGGCGGGCAAGAGCATCTCCCAGCTCCTCGCCGAGGAGATCAGCGGCCCTCTGGGCCTCGACCTGTGGATCGGCTTGCCGGCGCGGGAGGACCATCGCGTCGCCCCGCATTTCCAACTGACGCCCGGCCTCACCGGCGAGCAGCTCACCGCCCTCTTCACCAGCCTCGGCATCGACGTGTCCACGCGCCTGGCCAAGGTGGTCCTCCTCGCTTTCAGCCAGACCGGCGAGCTGATCGAGCAGATGAACAACACGGCGACGCGGGCGGCGCAGGTTCCGGCCGGCAACGGCGTCACCAACGCCGCGTCCCTGGCCAAGATGTATGCGGCGATGATCGGCGAAGTCGACGGGGTGCGGATTCTGAAGCCCGAAACCGTCGAGCGCGCCCGCGCCCTGCGCACCGGAGCGATGACGCCGCCGGGCGATCTCGCCAAGCTGCAGTTCGGACTTCCCACGCGCTACGGCCTCGGCTTCCAGCTCGCCCGCGACGAGACCGAGGCCTTGGGTCCGGGTTCGTTCGGTCACGACGGGGCAGGGGGCCGCGTCGCCTTCGCCCATCCCGAGAGCGGCGTGGCGGCGGCCTTTGTCGCCAACACCATGGCCGGCGCGCCGGGGATCCCCGATCCTCGCTGGGCCTGGATGGCCGAGCTGCGCAAGGCTGTCGCGGCGTGATGCGCGCCTTGCTGCCTGGAGCCGCGCATGTCCGTCACTGAGAATGGCGGCGTCCGCCTGCACTGGGAAGAGCAGGGGAGTGGAACGCCGATCCTGCTGGTCATGGGCCACCGCTACTCTTCGAAGATGTGGTATCCGGCGATTCCCGCCCTGGCGGCCGAGCACCGGCTCGTCTGGTTCGACAACCGCGGGACCGGCGAGAGCGACACCACATCCAAGGTCACTGTGGCCGATATGGCCGCTGACGCCTGGGCGGTGGCCGACGCGGCGGGCGTCGAGCGCGCCCACATCTACGGCGTCTCCATGGGCGGGGTGATTGTTCAGGAGATGGCCTTCCAGCATCCGGAACGGGTCATGTCCCTCATCGTCGGCTGCTCCGGGGCGCTCACCGCCGACAAGCCGCGCGCCCCGGCCTTCGTGCGGCTGCTCTATTACCTCCCGCCCTCGGTCTTGAAGCTGCTGACCCCCAACCGGCGTGGCGACCAGGGCTACGGCGCCGCCACCAGGCCGGACGCCATCGCCGCCGATCAGGCTGTGCTCGCCGCCGACAAATTCACGGTAAGGGGAGTCATCGCCCAGGCCGACGCCATGGCGGCCTACAGCACGACGCGGGAGGCGATCGCCGGCCTTTCCATGCCGGCCCTCGTCCTGCATGGCGACGAGGACGCCGTCGTCCCGTTCAAATGGGGCGAGGAGCTGGCCCACATTCTGCCCCACGCCCGCTTCGTTCGCATCGCCGGCGCCGGCCACAACTATCTGGTCGCCGCGCCGCGGGCGGCTAACGCAGCTGTGCTGGAGTTCACTCGTGAGGTGGATGCGCGCTCGGCGCGGGCCTAGATCGCCGTGTAACCTCCGTCGATCACCAGCTCGGATCCGGTCATGAAGCTGGAATCGTCGCTGGCCAGGAAGACGACGCCGTCGGCGATCTCGCGCGGCGCGCCCAGGCGAGCCAAGGGGTGGCGCGAGATGATCATGTCGCGCAGCGCGTTGGCGTTTTCGGACCCCCGAAACACGTTCTCCACCATCGGCGTTTCGATGTATCCGGGATGAATCGAGTTCACCCGCACGCCCGCGGGGGCCAATTCCGCGGCGACGGCCTTGGTCAGCATCAGCACGCCGCCCTTCGAGGCGCAGTAGGCGCTCGCGCCGGCTTGTCCGACCTTGCCGAGGATGGATGAGAGATTGATGATCGAGCCGCCGCCGTTCGCGGCCATCACGGGCGCCACATGGCGGATGCCCAGGAACGTGCCATCGAGGTTGATGGCCAGGATCCGCCGCCATGCTTCCAGAGTGTGTTCCAGGATCGGCTGGCCGCCTGACCCCACGCCGGCGCTGTTGACCAGCACGTCGATGCGCCCGAACCGCGCCATGGCCGCGGTGACAACCTCGGTCCAACGGGCGTCGTCGGTCACGTCGTGGGCGAGGAACACGGCCTGACCTCCGCCGCCGGCGATCTCGTCGGCCACCGCCTCGCCGGCGTCGGCCTGCAGGTCGGTCAGAACCACCGCGGCGCCTTCCCGCGCCAGGCGCCGCGCGCTCTCCGCGCCGATCCCGGACGCCCCGCCGGTGATCAGCGCCACCTTGCCCTCGACCCTTCCGGCCATGGTTGTTCTCCCGCCTAGTCCTCGAACCCGACGAAGACCGCGGCTTCGTCCACCGACTTGCGCGTCGAGACGACCGGGTTGGCCGGAAAGGTCTCGTCGGGGAAGCCCATGGCCACGCAGATCATGATCACCTGGTCGGGGGCGATGCCGGCGTGTTCGCGCACGACCGGCGATTGCATGATGCCTTGGCTGTTGATCACGCAGCCGAGGCCCCGCGACCAGGCGGCGTTGACGAGCGCATTGGTCACCGCCCCGCAATCGAAGGGGGCGATGTCGCCGCCATGGATCGAGCGGTCATAGGTGACGACGATCGAGATGGGAGCGTCGAACTGGCGGAAACCGCGCAGCACCCAGTCCTGGCGGGCGGCTTTGTCCTCGCGGGCGATGTTCATCGCCCCGAACAGCTGCTTGGCGATACCGATCTGCCGCTCGCGATGAACGCCGGCGTATTCGCCATGGCCGCGGAACTCGCGGGAAGCCGGCACGCCCGCCAGATTTCGCTCGGTGTTGCCGGCGCGGATGCGGCTCAGGGGCTCGCCCGTCACCACGTAGAAGTTCCACGGCTGGGTGTTCAGCGACGAGGGAGCCCGCATGGCGATCTCGATGACCTCGCGGATCAGCGCCCGGGGCACCTTGTCGGGTCTGAAGCCGCGGATGCTTCGGCGCCCCATCACCACCTCGTCGTAGCGCATGGCCGCCGGCGTCATGGATGGACCCGCAGGAATCCCGGATGCCGGAAGGGCTGGCCGGGTTCGAGGAGCGTTGGCAGGTCCCGCGCGTTGGGCAGCGCCTTGGTCATCTTTGGATCGTAGTAGGTCCGTTCGCCGAAGAAACGCAGGCTCAGCGTGCGCCGCCGTCGGCCTGGAAGGGTAGGCGCGCCGCCATGCAGGGTGCGGAAATGAAAGAAGATCACGTCCCCCGGCTCGACCGGCCAGCAGGCGATGTCCCACTTCTGGCGCTCGGCCTCGATGGGGGGCAGTCGCGGCCAGGCTTCCGATTCCACGTGCGGGATAGTCTCGTCCCCGGGGTCGAATTTCGATGTGTTGTAGACTTGTCCCCGGTGCGAGCCGCGGGCGAACTCCAGGGACTCGTCCCTGGCCAGCGCATCGAAGGTGATCCAGGCGACCGCGACGTCCTCGCCGTCGAGGGGCAGGTAGGAGCCGTCCTGGTGCCAGGGGGTGCGCCGCGACTTGCCGCCCTCCTTCAGGAACACCTGTTCGTAGAGGAACCACACCGGCTCGGAGTCCCACAGCCGGGCGCACAGGCTCGGGATCGGCGAGGCGGCCAGCATGTCGCTATAGCCCTCGAGCACGCGGGGATTGTACTGGTCGACATAAAAGACGTCGCTCGTGCGCGAGGCGATCCCGGCCGCCGTCGGATTCGCCAGGCTCCACGCCCAGGCCTTCTGTGCGGCGCCGAGCTGGTCGGCGTCCAGCACCCCTGGCAGATGCACGACGCCGTCGCGCCGAAAGGTCGCCCGCGCCTGCGCCCAGTCGATGGTCATTCGCGCGGCCGCCCAGACCCGGCGCCGAGGAAATCGGCGCCCTTGAAGTCCGTCGGCGCGGCGACTTCGATGATGGGGTCGGGCCGGTCGTCGAACTCCAGCCTGAGCGCCCGGCTCATCACGGCATGCATGTCATAGAGGCAGGTGATGTAGGTGAATTCGAGGATCTGCTCATCGTCCCAGAAAGTCCTGAGCTTGGCGAAGACCTCTTCGGGCGTGCGTCCGCCGGCGCCCGAGAGGCAGTCGGCGTAGGCCAGCACGGCCCGTTCAGTCTCGTCGAAGAGGTCCGAGACCGCCCAGCTCGCCACGGCGGCGATCTTGTCCTCGGCCACGCCCAGGCCGCGCAGGGATTTGCAGTGCTGAGAAAAGACGAATTGGCTCCCCTTCACCCAACCGGCGCGGGTCTGGCCGAGTTCGCGCAGCACCGGATCTATGCGCCGGGCGGGATTGCGATAGAGCGCGAAGCCGTCCACCGCATGCTGCAGGATGTCAGGGGCCAAGGCGAAGACGGTCCACCAGTCGCCGCGCGTACCCGTCGCCGTTCCCGGCTGGCTGACCGGATCGCGTTCGCCGAACAGGGCGTCGTACATCCTCTTTACGATCGGCGCCGTGGCCTCGGCGCGGGGAACCTGGCGGAGTCTGGGCATGGCCTTCTCTCGAGCGAGCCTTAAGGTCCATGACCCCTAAGGTTGGACGATCCTTCCGTCCACCGTGGGGCCGGGAGCAAGGCCAAGTTCACGTGCGCCATGGTCTTGAAGAAGGCGGGCGAAGGCCTCGACGCCTCAGGCGTCCGCGGCGCCTTCGCTGGCGCTCTTGCAGTCCAGGGTCTTGTGAATCTCCTGGGTGAGCGCGGTGTTGGCGGCCAGCAGCTTGTGCATGTTGTCGCTGATCTCCAGCAGAGCCTCGGCGTCCTTGTAGGTCTGAAAGGCCTGTTTGTCAGAGGCGGCGGCGGCCACCTTCTGGCCGACCATGATGATCGACAGCAGGACCAGCTGCAGGAAGGTCTGGGCGATCCAGGCGATCAGCGCGGGGGTGCCGGCTTTGATGGCGTCCGGCAGGCTTATGAGGGCCAGTATGGCGAAGGCGTAGGCGCACCACATGGTCCCCACGGCGTTGGTGATGGTCATCGCCAGCCAGCCGTTGAATCCGGTGTGCTCGCGCTTGGTCGTATGGGCCCCGTGCGCCTTGCGCGCCTGGAGATGCGGATGCGGTACGTGGTGTGCCATGCTCTTGAAGCTCCTCCCCCTGGGCCGGTCGCGATTCTGCCCACGCCATGATCGTCCGGCGCGGCGGCGGGCGCCAGCCCCCTCGGAGATCCGCCTTGTTGGCGAAGGTCCGCGCTCTATATGCTGGCATCATCTGACGTCGGAGTCCGCGCGACATGAAATACAAGCAGCTGGGCCGCACCGGCCTCTACGTGTCCGAAATCTGCCTGGGGACCATGACCTTCGGCGGCAACGAAGACGCCGGCATGTGGAAGGCGATCGGCTCGCTGCCGCAGGGCGAGGTCGATGCCATCATGACGGGAGCCGTCGCCGCTGGGGTGAACTTCTTCGACACCGCCGACGTCTACTCCTTCGGCGCCTCGGAAGAGCGGCTCGGCCAGTCGCTGAAGAACCTCGGCGTGGCGCGCAAAGACGTGGTGATCGCCACCAAGGTGTTCGGCCAGATGGGCCCCGGCCCCAACGATCGCGGCGCCTCGCGCGGCCATATCATGGACTCGGTGAAAGCCAGCCTGGAACGATTGCAGACCAACCACATCGATCTCTATCAGATCCACGGCAACGACACCGTCACGCCGGTCGAGGAGACCTTGCGGGCCCTGGACGATCTCGTGAGAGAGGGCCTTGTGCGCTATATCGGCGTGTCCAACTGGGCGGCGTGGAAGATCGCCAAGGCGCTCGGGGTGAGCGAGACGCGGGGCCAGGCCCGTTTCGAGACACTACAGGCCTACTACACCATCGCCGGCCGCGACCTCGAGCGCGACCTCGTCCCCCTGCTGACTTCCGAGCAACTGGGGCTGATGGTGTGGTCGCCGCTGGCCGGTGGCCTGCTGTCGGGCAAGTTCGGGCCGGGCTCGAACAATCCGGAGGGCGCGCGGCGGACGAACTTCGACTTCCCGCCGGTGGACCTGGATCGCGCCTGGAAGTGCGTCGAGGCGATGCGCGAGGTGGGTGAGGCGCACAAGGTTTCGGTGGCGCGCGTGGCCCTCGCGTGGCTCCTCGCCAAGCCGCACGTGATGAGCGTCATCATCGGCGCCAAGAACCTCGAGCAACTGGACGACAACCTCGCCGCCGTCGACCTCACTCTCACGGGCGAAGAGATGACCCGGCTCGACGCGGTCAGCGAATTGCCGGCCGAATACCCCGGCTGGATGTTCGCGCGCCAGGGCGGAGGACGCGTGCCCGCGCCCTTCCGGCGCAAGACCTGAGGGCCGGCGCCAAAGGTTCGATGCACCCGTGCCGGCGCCGCAATCCCATAGCTTGTCCATCGCCCCCATGATGGACTGGACGGACCGGCATTGCCGGGCCTTCCATCGCACCCTGACGGTGCGCGCCCGGCTCTACACCGAGATGCTCACCGCCCCCGCCATCCTCCACGGCGACCGGGCCCGCTTGCTGGCCTTCAGCCCGGCCGAACACCCGCTCGCCCTGCAACTCGGCGGAGCCGATCCGGGCGCCCTGGCGGCGGCGGCGCGGATCGGCGAGGACACGGGCTTCGACGAAATTAACCTCAACGTCGGCTGCCCGTCGGACCGGGTGCAGGGCGGTGATTTCGGAGCCTGCCTGATGAAGAAGCCGGAACTCGTCGCCGAATGCATGGCGGCGATCGGCGCGGCGGTGCGGATACCCGCCACCATCAAATGCCGGTTGGGGGTCGACGACCAGGATCCCGAAGACAGCCTCTATGCGCTCGTCGATCAGTGCGCCGCCGCCGGAGTGAGGGTTTTCGTCGTCCACGCCCGCAAGGCGTGGCTCAGCGGCCTCTCGCCCAAGGAGAACCGCGAGATTCCGCCGCTGGACTACGGCCTCGTCCACCGCCTCAAGCGCGATCGGCCGGAGCTCACGGTGATCCTCAACGGGGGCCTCGCCTCCCTCGACGAGGCGGCGGCGCATCTCGGCGAAGTTGACGGGGTGATGCTGGGCCGCGCCGCCTATCATACCCCGGCGATCCTCGGCGCCGCCGACCGGCGCCTGTTCGGCGCGAGGCAACCCGATGCGACGCCTTTCGAGGCCGTCGAGCGCTTTCTGCCCTATGTGAAGGTCGAGCTGTCCCGCGGAACGCGGCTGGCGGCCATGACCCGCCACATACTGGGCCTCTTCCACGGCTGGCGCGGCGCGAGGGCCTGGCGGCGGACCCTGACGGTGGAAGCCATCGCGCCGGGGGCCGGGGCGGAAGTGATCGAGAGAGCCCTGGCGGCGATCGTCACCGCCAATGAGCCCTTGGCCGCCTAATTTCCCACCAGGCCCAGCTTCTCGGCGGCGATGCGCGACCGGCGGGAAGGCAGCTCTTCCATCAGGACGTCGCGCTCCCTCTCGCTGAGCGCCGACCAGCGCGCCACTTCACCCAGGGTGCGGAAACAGCCCAGGCATAGGCCGCTCTCGCCATCGACGATGCAGACCTTCACACAGGGCGTGACGATGGGACCGGTAGGCCGAAACATGATCCCCTTCTAAATGCCCCCTCGGCGGAATCGATGCAAACCTTGACTGTAGGCGGATTACGGAAAGTTCATAGATACATTGTATAAATTAAAATCTATTTAGATTTCAGTTGTGCAACGGGAATTATTTACTGGAATTAATTTGAACTGCTGAGCTTCGTGGGAGCACTCTGCGGCGTGCTCACCCCAACGGAGAACGGGAAATGTCAGTAATCGGAAATATCCTCATCGTCGCCGCTCTGGTCTCGACTTCCGCCGCCCTCGCAGCGCCCTCGCATCTCACCGATTCGCAGTACATCGCGGCGGCCCGGTGCCAGGGTCTCTTCGATTCCCGCGCGCTGGGATCGAGCGACGCCTCCGTCATCGACAAGGTCGTGAAGGATGAAGGCGCTACCCGAACGCCGGATGTGTTCCTTCGCGCCGACGACGCCCGCAGCAACGCCGGCCGCGAAGCCCGCAACGCCAGCCCCACGAGCCGTTCGGCCCTGGCCGCCGAACGCGATGGCGCGTGTCAGGCTTACACCGGCGGTTTCGCGCCCCACGCCGCCAACTGATCTTCGTCGCCTAATCGCCCCTGGCGATGGGCCGGGCTGGAGCCTCCAGTTCGAAGTCCATCACCAGGGGCAGGTGATCAGACGCGGCGCGCGCCAGGGGTGAAGCGCCGACCCTGAGGGACTTCACCCTCACCCCCTTGCTCACGAATATGTGGTCGATCCGCAGCATCGGCAGGCCGGCCGGGAAGGTCGCCGCGCGCGGCTGGCCGGCCGGCCGCAGGGCGTGGGCGTCATCGAGGCGCTGCGCCAAGGTGCGATGGACCAGGGTCCGTTGGGTGGCGTTGAAATCGCCCAACAGGATCAGGGGATCGCGCCTTTGGGCCGAGCCCAGCCAATCCTCTCCGACAAGGGCGGCGGCCTGGATCTGCTGTTCGCGCGGCACGAGGCCCAGGTGGGTCGTGATCACCTGCGCCTCGGGGCCAGGTCCCGCCTCGATGGCCACCCACAGGGCGCCGCGCGGCTCCAGGCGGGGAATCCGGGCATAGCCGGGCAGGGCGGCGGCTTTGACCAGCCGTTCGGGGTGAGCGGTGAGAATCGCGTCGCCGTATTGTTCTTCCTCGACGGCGAAGGCGGCGTGGAAGCGCGAGACCATGCCCAGACGGCGGGCGAGATCGTGAGCCTGGTCGACCCTGCCGGTGCGGGCCCGGCCGACATCGATCTCCTGCAGGGCGACGATGTCCGGCGCTTCGGCGGCGATGACCGCGGCCACTCGCCCCACATCCAGGCGCCGATCGGCTCCGACGCAGCGGTGGACGTTATAGGTGAGGATGCGGAGCATCTCGGGTCCTTGTCGGCGCGCGTCTTGGCAAGATGGCTCGCGGCCACGTATGTTCCCTCTAACACCGGCCAAGGGGAAACCTCATGGATCTCGATTTCTCCGCCGAGGACCTCGTCTTCCGCGACGAGGCGCGCGCCTTCATCGCCGAGAATTACCCGCCGGCCCTGCGCCAAAAGCAGAAGAGCGAGGACGCCCTCACCAAGGATGACTATTTCTCCTGGCATAGGATCCTGGCCAAGAAGGGCTGGGCGGCGCCATCGTGGCCCAAGGAATGGGGCGGCGCCGGCTGGACCCCGACCCAGAAATACATCTGGTCCGAAGAGCAGGCGCGGGCCGACACCATCGCCATCCTGCCCTTTGGGGTGTCCATGCTGGCCCCGGTGGTGTGGACCTTCGGGACCGAGGAACAGAAGCAGCGCTTCCTGCCCGACATCCGTGACGGCAAGGTCTGGTGGTGCCAGGGCTATTCCGAGCCGGGGGCCGGGTCGGACCTCGCCTCGCTGAAGACCAAGGCCGAGAAGATCACCGGCGACGACGGCAAGGAATACTACCTCGTCAACGGCCAGAAGACCTGGACCACCCTGGCCCAGTTCGCCGACTGGGGGTTCTTCCTGGTCCGCACCGACCCCACCTCCAAGCCCCAGGCCGGCATCAGCTTCCTGCTCATCGACATGAAGAGCCCGGGCGTCACCGTGCGCCCGATCATCACCCTTGAGGGCGGCCACGAGGTCAACGACGTCTTCCTCGACAACGTCAAGGTGCCGGTGGAGAACCGTATCTTCCACGAAAACCAGGGCTGGACCTGCGCCAAGGCTCTGCTGGCCCACGAGCGTTCCGGCATCGCCGGGGTGGCGCGCTCCAAGCGGAGCCTGGAGCGCCTGCGCGAACTGTCCTCCACCGAACGGGCCGACGATTCCGGACCCCTGCTCGCGGACGCCTTCTTCAAGCGCAAGGTGGCCGAACTGGAAATCGATCTCACGGCCCTGGAATACACCGAATTGCGCACCCTGGCCGGAGAGAGCTCGGGCAAGGGCCCTGGACCCGAATCCTCGATCCTCAAGATCAAGGGCACGGAAATCCAGCAGCGCCTGACCGAACTGGCCCTGGAGGCCGCCGGCCACTATGGCGCCCCCTACCTGCGCGACCTGCCCCACAACTTCGGCCCGGTAGGGCCGGATGCGGCCCACGGCGTCGCCGGGACCTACTTCAACACTCGCAAGACCTCGATCTACGGCGGCTCGAACGAGATCCAGCGCAACATCATCGCCAAGATGGTTCTGGGCCTCTAGGCCGGCATTCTTTCAGGCAAGGACGCTCATGGATTTCAGCTTCACCGAAGAGCAGACCCTGTTGCGCGACAGCGTGGCGGCCTTCCTCGCCGACACCTACGACTTCGACAAGCGCCGCGCCGCCATCGCTTCGAGCACCGGCTGGCGGCCGGACATCTGGCAGGCCTTCGCCCGCGATCTCGGCATTCTGGGCGCATCTTTCCCCGAGGACGCCGGCGGCCTCGGCGGCGGGCCGACCGAGGTCATGGTGGTCATGGAGGAGTTCGGAAAGGCCCTGGTCGTCGAGCCGTACCTCGGGACGGTGGTGATTGGCGGCGGGTTCCTGAAGCGAACCGGTGACGGTCTCGGCCTGATCGGCGATATCATCGACGGCAAGGCCACGCTCGCCTTCGCGTGGGCCGAGCCGCAGGCCCGATACTGCCTGCACGATCTGGCCGTCACCGCCCGCAAGGAGGGCTCCGGCTGGGTGCTGGACGGCCACAAGGCGGTGGTCGTCGGCGCGCCCTGGGCCAGCCATCTCATCGTCACCGCCCGCACCGGCGGGGCGCGGCGCGACCGCGAGGGGGTGTCGGTGTTCCTCGTCCCCAGGGATGCCAAAGGGGTGGTGATGCGCGACTACCCGACCGTCGATGGCCAGCGCGCGTCGGAGATCGACTTCGAGAATGTCAGCGTTCCCGCCGAGGCCCTGATCGGACCGGAAGGGGCGGCCCTGCCCCTCGTCGAGGAAGTGGTCGACGAGGCGGTGGCGGCGGTCTGCGCGGAGGCCTGCGGGGTCCTGCGCCGCCTGCACGAGGGGACGCTCGAATACACTCGCCAGCGCAAGCAGTTCGGAGCGCCGATCTCGTCCTTCCAGGTGCTTCAGCACCGGATGGTCGACATGTTCATGCACGCCGAGCAGGCCGTGTCGATGACCTACATGGCTCACATCAAGCTCGCCGAGAGCGCCCACGAGCGGGCCAAGGCAATCTCCGCCGCCAAGGTCCAGATCGGCCGGGCCTGCCGGTTCGTCGGCCAGAACGCCATCCAGCTGCACGGCGGCATGGGGATGACCGACGAGATGGCGATCGGCCACTACTTCAAGCGCGCCACGATCATCGAGGGCCTGTTCGGTTCGGTGGACCACCACCTGGCCCGCTACGAGGCCCTGAGCTTCTCCAAGGCGGCGTGATGGCGACGCCTTGGCGAATGGTGATCGCGGCGCTGACGTTTTGCGCCGCTACGCCGGCCGCGGCCGATCCGCCGGCCAAACCCCCACAGATCGAACAGGCGCCTTCCTCGCTCGCCGACTCCGCCACCCTTTCGCACGACTCAAAGATAGTGAGGGAGCTTATCGCAGCCGTGTCTACCGGCGGCTTCGATATCGTCGCAACCCACCGCGCCGAGCTTGAGGGCATGCTCGCCCACGCACCCACGCCCTTTTCTCAAACGGAGGAACATGACGGCATCGTTTATCTGCGGGCGGTTTCGCCGGAGGAGTGCGTCGCGATCATGGTGTTCGTGGTTGCCGCCCAACATGGGAAGCACAGGGCAGTCACCTGTGTGGACAACCCCTATCCGACGGCTGCTCTTTTGCTCGGTTCCTTTCTCGATGAGGTCCATCGGCCCGTGGAGGGCCTCGCCATGCTCGACCGTGGCCTGGGCTTCGACCCAAGGTACCCGATTCTGGTGACCGAGAAGGGCGCGTCGCTCAATATGATGCATCGATCTGCCGAGGCTCTGGCAGTCTACAAATCAGGGCTGGCGGACATTCCGGATCTCGACACCTGGCAGCGTGGGCAGATGCTGCGCGGCGAGGGATACGCTCTGGTTGAACTCAACCGCTTGGATGAGGCTGAAGCGGCTTACAAGGAATCTCTGAAGGTCGATCCTAACCATGGGTTTGCCCTTAAAGAACTGCAGTTCATCAACAGTGTTAGGGCCGGCGCACCGACTTACAGCGAGCCGAAGTTTGTTAATGGCGTTCCGGTTGCGACGCCTCCAAAATAGCGCTTACCAGCTATGGCGGCGGTGATCCCCGCGCCGTCGCCGAACTTCGACGCCCGCGTCGCGCCGCCGGACATGATCGTCCTGCACTACACTGGGATGCCTACCGGCGAGGCGGCGCTCGAACGGCTTCGCGACCCCGCCGCGAAGGTCTCGGCCCACTATGTCGTCGAGGAGGACGGCCGGATCTTCGCCCTGGTCGAGGAGGCGCGGCGGGCCTGGCACGCGGGGGTCTCCGATTGGCGCGGCGAGGGGCCGGTGAACGGCCGCTCGATCGGCATCGAGATCGTCAATCC
>DASZKO010000215.1:0-1564 GCA_035605655.1 Caulobacteraceae bacterium
GGCCTCGAGGCCCAGCCGGAGCGCATCGAGGTCTACGACAACTCCCACATCAGCGGCTCGAACGCCGTCGGCGGGATGATCGTCGCCGGCCCGGAGGGCTTTCAGAAGAACCAGTACCGCAAGTTCAACATCAAGAACACCGAGCTAACACCTGGTGACGATTACGGAATGATGCGCGAAGTTCTGCGCCGGCGCTTCGCCCGTCTGGCCAAGGAGGAGGAGGCCGGGGAGAATCCGCCCAGGCCCGATCTCGTCCTCGTCGACGGCGGGGCCGGCCAGCTCGACGCCGCCCTGGAGGTCATGGCCGATCTCGGCGTCGACGACATCGCCGTGGTCGGCGTCGCCAAGGGCCCGGACCGCGACGCCGGACTGGAGCGCTTCTTCCTGCCCGGCAAGGCGCCGTTCATGCTCGAGCCCAAGAGCCCGGTGCTCTACTACCTGCAGCGCCTGCGCGACGAGGCCCACCGCTTCGCCATCGGGGCCCACCGCACCCGCCGGGCCGGGGAGATGCGGCGCAATCCGCTCGACGAAATCGAGGGGGTGGGACCAGGCCGCAAGCGCGCCCTGCTGCACGCCTTCGGCTCGGCCCGCGGGGTGAGCCGGGCCTCGGTGGACGACCTCGCCAAGGTCGAAGGCGTCAGCGCCCCCCTCGCCCGCCGCATCCACGACCACTTCCGCAAGGGCGCGTAAGTATTTGAAACTGCGACTACGCCGCCGCGCCGTAGGTGAGGGAGACGAAGACGTCCTCGAGATCGGGGTCCTCGGTGCGCAGGTCCTTGATCGGGACCCCGGCGGCGCGGACGGCGGCAATGACCTGCTCGACGCCGGCGGCGGTCTTCTTGAAGGTGACGGCCAGGTCGCCGTCGCCGCGCAGGCGGGTCTCGAAAGGCGAAAGATCGGGCGGGGCGGTGAGCGGCGCCTCGGGGGTGACCACCACCGTGCGGCTGTCGATCCGGCGCAGCAGCTGGGCGGTCGGCTCGCAGGCCACCACCAGGCCGTGGTTGACGATGGCGATGGTGTCGCAGAGCTCCTCGGCCTCCTCGAGGTAGTGGGTGGTGAGGACGATGGTCACCCCCTGTCGGTTGAGCTGGACGACGTAGGCCCACAGCTGGCGGCGCAGCTCGACGTCGACGCCGGCGGTCGGCTCGTCGAGGATGAGGACCGGCGGGTTGTGGACCATGGCTTTGGCGACCATCAGGCGCCGCTTCATGCCGCCGCTCAGCTGGCGGACATAGGCGTCGGCCTTGTCGGCGAGGCCGACGGCGGCGAGGATCTCCAGGCTGCGCCGCTCGCCCTTGGGAACGCCATAGAGTCCGGCCTGGACCTCCAGGGATTCGCGCGGGGTGAAGAAGGGGTCGGCGGCGATCTCCTGGGGCACGACCCCGATCGCGCCGCGGGCGTCGCGCGGCCGCTCGTCGATGTCGCGGCCCCAGATCGACACCGTCCCGCCGGTCTTCTTCGTCATCCCCGCGAGGATGTTGATGAAGGTGGACTTCCCCGCCCCGTTGGGACCCAAGAGGCCGAAGATCGCGCCGCGCGGGATGGTGAGGTCCACGCCCCTCAG
>DASZKO010000013.1:0-18604 GCA_035605655.1 Caulobacteraceae bacterium
TGCGCCCTTTAGACCGAAGCCGGCTTCAGAGCGCAAAAATCGTCCCTCGGGCCGCCGGGGCATGCCCCATCAGTCCTTGGCGATTCGGTTGAAGGGGCGGAAAGTAGGCCGGGGACGCCCAAAAATCAAGCCGCAATCGGGTGTTTTCCCTTGGACCTGCGAGACAGACGGGTCGCCGGCTCCCGCCCTGGGCGCTGTCAGGCCGAGATGTAGGCCCTCAGCCCCTCGGCCTCGGCCACCGTCTCGGCGATCTTGCATTTGACCAGATCGCCGATCGAAACGATCCCTACCAGGCGCTGGTCGACGCACACCGGCAGGTGACGGATGCGGCGGTCGGTCATCCGTCCCAGCAGCGAGTCCACCGTCTCGCCCGGCTCCGCAAAGATCACGTCCCTGGTCATGCACCGGGAGACCGCCAGATCGAGGGCCGCCACGCCGTGCTCCACGACCATCCTGACGATGTCGCGTTCCGAAACAATGCCGATGACCTCGCGGTCGCCTTCGACCACCACCATCGCCCCGACCTTGCGAGTGTGGAGCATGGCCGCCACCGCCGCCACGGTATCGTTGGGCGAGGCGGTGAACACCATGTCGCCCTTGTCCTTGAGGATGGCGGAAACGAGCATGTTTCACCTCCCTGGCCTGCTGGGGGCCAAGTCCTTGACCGGGAGTTTCCGCCCGCGAGGCCGGCGGATCAAGTCCTTATCGGCCCGTCCGGGCGGGAACGCCGGCCATCCACGCGGCCGGCGCGATCAGCAGCAGGCCGGCGAAATAACCGAGGATATGGGCCTGCCAGGCGACCGGCGCACCCTCCGTGCCCGGCGCCAAGCCGGTCGCCCCGAAGATGATGTTGATGACAATCCACGCCACGGTCATGCCGACCACCGTGCGTCCGCCCAGCCGTCCGATCCACCCGCGGCCCTCGATGAGGCGGGCGGCCGCCCCCATCAGCCCCGAGGCCGCGCCTGAGGCGCCGACGATGCCCCAATCCGAGGGACCCAGGCCCAGACCGGCGAGCGCGCGGGCGACAGCGGCGAAGCCGGCCCCCGCCAGCACCCCACAAATCAGGAAGAAGGCGAAGAAGGTGAACGCGCCGCGCGGTCCGCCACCGAAAAATCTCGCCACCGGCGTGCCGAAGGCGAGGATGAAGACCGAGTTCATCAGGACGTGCGCCCAGCTGGCGTGGACGAAGAGGTGGCTGACAAGGCCGCTCCAGCGGCCGGCCGCAAGATCGCCGGCGGCGAGCGCGAAGGGGCCGGCATCGATATGAAGCCAGGTCCGGGCGCCATGGCAAAGGACCAGAGCAGTGATCAGGACGACGACCGGCCAGGGGGCGTTGAACGCCGGTTCGGCGCGCGGCGCGCCCAGCAGGTCTGGCCGCACATTGCCGCCGTCCGCCATAGTGGCTCCCTTCAAGATTTGGCCGTCAGGACCCGGCCGATCTAGGTCGCCGGGCGGCAAGGTTCAACGCCAGAGGTCCGGGGCGACCTGCTCAGGCGCTCGCCAGCTCGTCGTCGTGAACCGCCACATGGAGGGCGGGCGGGCTAGGCCGGCCGAGGATCATGTCGGCGGCCTTTTCAGCGATCATGATCGTCGGGGCGTTGGTGTTGCCGCCGATCAGGGTCGGCATCACCGAGGCGTCCACGACCCTCAACCCGGTCAGGCCGGCGACTTTCAAAGTCTCGTCGACCACCGCCATGGGATCGCCGGCCGGGCCCATCCGGCAGGTGCCCACCGGGTGGTAGATCGTCTCGGCCGAGCGGCGAATCCACGCCTCGATGGCGGCCTCGTCGCGAACCTCGGGGCCGGGCGCGACTTCCCGCCCGGCGATGCCGGCCAGGGACGGTTGGGCGGCCAAGCCGCGCACGATGTCGAAGCCGGCCCGCAGCGTCCGGCGATCCTCGTCGGCGGCCAGGTAGCCCGCGAAAATCGCCGGGTCATCGAGCGGATCGGCCGAGCGCAGGGCCACCCGGCCGCGGCTCTGCGGACGCAGCTGACAGACGTGGATGGTGAAGCCATCACTCTCGGCAGCGACCTTGCCGTGGTCGCGCATGATCGCCAGGACGCAATGGAGCTGCAGATCGGGGCGGTCGAGCTCGGGCCGCGACTTCAGGAAGGCCCCCGCCTCCAGGAAGTTCTGCCGCCCCGGTCCCTGCCCGAAAAGCATGTAGCCAAGACCCGTGGTCAGGCGGCTGAGCCCCTGATTGTAAGCAAAGGCCGTCTTGATCCCACTCGTCTCCCAGCACAGCGACAGGTCGAGATGATCCTGCAGATTGGCTCCGACGCCCGGCAGGGCATGGGTGACCGCCACGTCCACCGCCCGGAGGTCGTCCGGCGCGCCGATTCCCGACAACTGGAGGATCTGCGGGGATTGCACCGCCCCGGCGCACAGCAGCACCTCGGCCCCCGCCTCGGCCCTCCGGACCTGGCCTTTGTAGAGGTACTCGACGCCGGCGGCTCGGCCGGCCTCGATGATGATCTTGCTGATCCGCGCCCCGGTCTCGGCGGTGAGGTTGGGCCGCGCCAGGGCCGGATGCAGATAGGCCGCCGCGGCGCTCTGGCGGGCGCCCTTGCTGATCGTCAGCTGGTAGGGTCCGAACCCTTCCTGCCGCTCGCCGTTGAAATCGGCGGTGAAGGGGTATCCCGCCTCTCGGCCGGCGGCGATGAACCGCGAGTAGACCTCACTTAGTGACGACGCGTTCGAGACCAGGAGCGGCCCCTCCCCGCCGTGATAGTCGTCGGCCCCGCCTTCGAAGGCTTCGGCGCGCTTGAAATACGGCAGGACGTCGGCGTAGCCCCAACCGGCCAAGCCCATCTGCCGCCACTGATCGTAGTCGCGGGCGTGGCCGCGAATGTAGATCATGCCGTTGATCGAAGAGGACCCGCCCCAGCCACGGCCCCTGGGCCACCACAGGCGGCGATTGTCGAGGCGGGGCTCCGGTTCGGTCCAGAAGCCCCAATTATAGTCGCCCTTCTCGGGAATGATCGCCCCGACCCCGGCCGGCATCTTGATCAGGATCGAGTTGTCCTTCGGCCCGGCCTCGAGCAGCAGCACCTTGGTCGCCGGATCGGCCGTGAGCCGGTTGGCGAGGACACAACCGGCCGAGCCCGCCCCGATGATGATGTAGTCGTATCCCTCGGCGGCCATGACCTTTTCCCCTGCGGCGTTCGCCTAGCCTCTAGGCCAAACCGCCGGAGAGGTGAACTTCAGCGAAGAAAGGGGATGCGCCGGCGGATCATCCGCCAGGCGTCGGCGCTTTCCTGAAGTCGAAGACCCCGGGCGGCGGCGAAATAGACCGGCACGCTGGCGCCGATCGCCAGCGCCAGTCCGAGACCACGCAGCGCCCAGTTGGCGGTGTGGCCCTCGATGAGGCCGTTGATTCCATAGGCCGCTCCCCCGCACGCCGCCGCGGCGATGAGGCAGCGGACAAGGAACGAGAGCCAATCGCCGAGGGCGCCGAGATTCACCTGCCTCGAAAGCGCTTGGGCGAGCTGGCCGAAATTGAGCAGGGCCACCATCGAGGTGGCCAGCGCCAGGCCCACGTGGCCGAGGCCGAACACCGTGGCGTTGGCGGTGTTGAGAGCCAGATTGACGGCTATGGCGATGAGGCTGATGCGCAACGGCGTCTTGGGGAGGCCCAGGGCGTAGAAGCAGGGCGTCAGCACCCGGATCGCCGCATAGGCCGCCAAGCCGATGGCGTAGGCCTGCAGGGCGTAGGCCGTCTCGAGCGTGTCGTGGGCGCTGAACCGGCCGTGCTGATAGACAAGCGCGATGATCGGCCGAGCCAGGAACCCCAGGCCGGCGGCGGCCGGCAAGGCCAGGAACCACGAGAGCCGCAGGGAATCCCGCATGGTGGCCCCGAACGCGGCCATGTCCTTGCGGGCGAAGGCGCGGGTCACCGCCGGCAGCGTCGCCGTCGCCAGGGAAACGCCGAACAGGCCGATGGGAAGCTGGGCCAGGCGAAAGGCGCAGAACAGCCAGGAGCGGCCACCGTTGATCGTCGAGGCGAAATTGCCGTTCACCAGCACGTTCACCTGCACCGCCGAGGCGGCCACGACACTCGGCCACATCAGGGCCCACAATCGGGCGAGCCGGGGATCGGCAAGGTTGAGCCGCCAGCGAAAGCGGAAGCCCAGGCGGAACAGCACGGGCAGCTGAATGACGAGCTGGGCCACCCCGCCGAGCAGCACGCCCAGGCTCACGCCGTAGAGGGCGTTCTGGGTGAAGCGCGGGTGGGGCCAGGTCGCCCGCGCGGCCGGGTCGAAGGCCAGGGCCAGGGAGACGCCGGCGATCACCGAGACGATGTTGAACACCGTCGAGGCCGAGGCCGGAATGCCGAACACGAACCGGGCGTTCAGCATTCCCATCACCGCCGCCGCCAGGGAGACGAACAGGATGAAGGGGAAGAGGATACGGGTCAGGCGCACCGCCATCTCGAATTTCCCCGGCACGGTGTGGAAGCCGAAGTTGGTCACCTCCACCAGCAGGGGCGCGGCGGCGATGGCCACGATGCACAGCGCGCCCATCAGGGCGATCATCGCCGTCAGGATGAGATTGGCCAGTTCCCAGGCCGGCTTCTCGCCCTCGGTATCCCAGGCGGTGGTGAACATGGTCGTGAAGGCGATCGAGAGCGCCCCCTCGGCGAAGAGGTCGCGCAGCAGATTGGGGATCTGGAAAGCGGCCAGATAGATATCCAGCAACTTGCCGGCCCCGAACATGGCGGCGAAGACCTGCTCGCGCACCAGGCCGAACAGGCGCGAGGCGATCACCGCCAGGCCCACGACCCCGGCGGCGCGGCGGGTGCTGGGTTCGGCGGTCGCGGCGCTCATCCCGCCCTACCGTAGAGTGCTTCGGCCGGTTTGGGCGCCCTCGCTATTCGTTCGTCCAGCGCGGCGGCCGCTTTTCGGCGAAGGCCTTGGGACCCTCGATGCGATCGGCCGAGCGGAACAGGGCGGCGACGGCCTCATACTTGCCCTGGCCGCGGATCGCCGCCTCCAGGCTGGGCGCATCGAGACCCTGCATCACCGCCTGCTTGGAGGCGCGGATCGACATCGGGCTGCACTCGATGATCTGGCCGGCCAGGCGACGGGCGGCGCTCATCAATCCGTCCGGAGCGACCACCTCGTTGACGAAGCCGAGATCGAGACCCTCCTCGGCCGAGACCCGCCGGGCGGTGAGGATCATGCCCGTGGCGCGCTTCACGCCTATGGCGCGCGGCAGGCGATGCAGGCCGCCGGCCAGGGCCGCCAGTCCCACCCTGGGCTCCGGCAGGGCGAAGAGGGCCTTCTCCGACGCGACGATGAGGTCACAGGCCAAGGCGATCTCGAAGCCGCCGCCCATCGCCACCCCGTTCACCGCCGCGATCAGGGGCTTGGTGAGATCGAAGCGCAGCGCCAGGCCCGCGAAGCCGGTCGGCGGGGCCCTCATCTCGCCGCCGCCGGCCTGCCACTTGAGGTCGTTGCCGGCCGAAAATGCGCGGTCCCCGGCTCCGGTGATGATGCCCACCCACTGCTCGGGGTCGGCGGCGAAGGCGTTCAGCGCCGCATCCATCTCGAAGTGCATGGGCGAATGGACGGCGTTCATCACCTCGGGCCGATTGAGGGTGATGGTGGTGACCGGCCCGTCGCGTTCGACGAGAATGAACTCATAGGCCATGGGGTCGTCCTCCTTGTCCGCTAAATCGCGGTCAGCTGGTCCCTGAAGCGCTTCCAGTTGCGCACATAGTGCTCGGCCCCGGCGGCAAGCATGGCGGCGTGCTCGGGACTGACCTCGCGCACCACCTTGCCGGGCGCGCCCATCACCACCGAGCGGTCGGGAATGATCTTTCCCTCTGTGATCAGGGCCCCTGCCCCGATCAGGCAGCCGCGACCAATGCGCGCACCGCTGAGCACCACCGCGCCGATTCCGATGAGGCTGCCGTCGCCGACCGTACAGCCGTGCAGCATCGCCATGTGGCCGACGGTGACGTTATCGCCAATGATCAGGGGCGCGCCGTGATCGGTGTGAAGCACGCTGTTGTCCTGAACGTTGGAATTCTCGCCGATTTCTATGGGATCGTTGTCGCCTCTGGCCACCACGCCGAACCAGATACTCGCATTGTGCTTGAGAATGACTTTGCCGACCACGACAGCGTTTGGCGCGATCCAGTATTCTCCGGATTCAGGTAAGGTAGGCGCCTGGTCCCCCAATCTATAGGCAGTCATCCGTGCATTCCCTATTCTTGACAACAACCGGTTGATTAACCCTTCCGAAATCAGGCTAGCATCAAGTTCGTCGGGCGATTCGACGGAACGAGAGCTCCGACGTATCCCGCCGCGGGCCTTCCTCGAGGTGCGCGGTCTCCTCGTGAACGGAGAACCGGGTGTCGCTTAGAGTGGTGTGGCGGTCAACTCCGCCGCCATCGGGCCCAAGCCCCGCCGCCACCGCCTCGCGGGACGGCCCCGGCGCACTCCGCTTCCCATCGTCATCGATTGCAGGGCGAGGCCGCAGGGCCCCGCCCTTTTTCTTCAAGCCCCAAGGAGGTTGTGGATGACCAAACGAGCCCTCAAGCGTTTCGTCCGCGAAGGCGCTTTCGACGAACGGCAGTTCGACGACGACGCCAAGATCCGTCGCCTGCCGGTGGGCCGGGGCTGGTCGCCCACCCCGCACAACGACGATCGCGAGCAGGGTTATGTGAAGACGGTGCGCCCCAGGTCGGACGGCCAGGCCCGCCTGCTCGCCGCCATCGATGCGAAGAATCTCATCCTCGCCCTCGGGCCGGCCGGCAGCGGCAAGACCTATCTGTCCATCGCCAAGGCGGTGGAGGCCCTGGAGGCCGGCAAGGTCGGGCGGATCGTCCTCTCGCGTCCGGCGGTGGAGGCCGGCGAATCCCTCGGCTTCCTCCCCGGTGAACTGGAGGACAAGCTCGCCCCCTATCTGCGGCCGCTCTACGACGCCCTGTCCGACCGGCTGTCGATGAAGCAGGTCCGCTCGCTCATCACCGAGGGAGCCATCGAAATCGCGCCGGTCGGCTTCATGCGCGGGCGCACCCTCAACAACGCCTTCGTGGTCATCGACGAGGCTCAGAACTGCACCTATGGCCAACTGAAGATGCTGCTCACCCGCCTGGGGTGGAACTCGACCATGGTGGTCACCGGCGATCCGGGGCAGACGGACCTCTTGCCGGAGATGTCGGGCCTCGGTGCGGTCGCCGACCGCCTGGAGCCCCTCGCCAACGTGGCCGTGGTGAGACTCGCCGACCAGGACATCGTCCGTCACCCCCTGGTGGCCGACATGCTGAGCGTGCTTTAAGGCTCACCGCGGAGGGGACGGAGCCTCGGCGGCGGAGGCGAAATGGCGTTATTCAGATTTTCGGCGCTGATCGGCCTCTCCCTGCTGGCCGGCGGGTGCGTCACCCGCGCCTACCATGAAAACGCCGCCCTGGTGGCGATGCGTCCGCAGGCCCCGCCGCCGGCCCTTTCCGCCTACATCGCGCCCCAGACCGACTTTCCGACCATCGGCGGCGATATTCTCAAAGGGACTTCGCCGGCCGACCTGGAATCGGCGCGCGGGGTCGGCCCCTTGGCGCCCGACCTCGAGAGCGAATCACCTCGATAGAGTCCCCTGACCGCCCGGCGGCGACTGGCCTCTGCCGGGCGGCGCCGCAGGCGCGAAGGGGCGAGGCCGCCGAACTCAGGCTTTTTTAGGCGCCTTGCATCCGTCGAGGGGTTGCACAAACGCCGCGGAATTGATCGTCCCGGAAGAAATCCTATTAACACGGTATGTAATATATGCGACATCGCGGTCCGCCGAGGCAAATCACGACTGGCCATAGGCATGTCCGCAGGCCGTATTAGCCGAGTATATGGATATGATAATGCGACTGATCCCGCCTCATTTCCGACCATCTCACGGCAACCGCGGCCTTCACGTGACTGTCACGAGTTCCGATTAACCGTCCTCAAACCAAGCGCTGGGACCTGGGCGGGGGCGAAACTCGACCTGGGCGGGCTCAAAAAGGAAAAACCGAGATGAACATGAAGCCTACCTTGATCGGTGGTGTGGCGCTGAGCGCGCTCGTGTCGATCAGCATGGCCGGGGGGGCGCAAGCCAGGGCCCGCCATCATCGGAAAGTGGCCGGCCCGTCGGCCGCCGAGCGGGCGCTGAGGGCCGAAGTCGACGGCTTGAAGCAGGAAGTGAATTCGCTCGAGAGCCGCCTCGACGCCCAAACCGCGGTGCAGCAACAGACCCAGGCTCAGGTCCAGGCCGTCCAGACACAAGCCCAGGCCGCCCAGACGACCGCCCAGGCGGCGCAGACCCAAGTCGCCACCCAGCAAACCCGGATCGAGACCATCCCCGGCGAGATCGAGACGGCGACGGCCAAGGCCGCGCCCAAGCCCGGCTGGTGGAACAACACCACGGTGGGGGCGACGATCTTCGCCGACCTCAGCTACATCCGGAACCAGAACGATGGGGTGTCCAACAAGCAGACGGGGACGGACTACGACATCAAGCGCGCCTACATCATCGTCGACCACAGGTTCAACGACGTCTGGTCGGCGAATTTCACGTCGGATTTCATCTACGACAGCACGAGTGGGGCAACTCAGCTCTTCGTCAAAAAGGCCTATTTGCAGGCCCATCTGAACGACGCCTTCACCGTCCGGGCCGGAGCCTCCGACCTGCCCTGGGTTCCGTTTGTCGAAAGCCTGTACGGCTACCGCTACGTCGAAAAGACATTCATCGACGACTACGGATACGGAATGTCGACCGATTGGGGCGTCCACGTTTTCGGCAGCCTCCTCGACCACCACGTGGGCTATGCTCTGTCGGTGATCGACGGGTCCGGCTTCAAGGTTCCGGCCACCGGGGTCGCCAACCGAACCGACACCATGGACGTAGAGGGCCGGGTGAACGCCACGTTCTCCCACTTCACCGTCGCGGTCGGCGGCTACGACGGCAAGCTCGGCAAGTCGATGACCACCGTCCCGACTTTCCACACCGCCGAGCGTTTCGACGCCATCGCCGCCTACACCGACTCCAGGGTCCGCGCCGGGGTCGAATACACCTGGGCGAGATACTTCGGTGGCGATATCCTCCAGCCGGACCCGGCCAAGACCAACAAGGCCGAAGGCGTCGGGGCCTTCGCCTCGTGGAACTTCCTGCCGAGGTTCTCGATCTTCGGGCGTTACGACTATCTGAAGCCCAAGGAAGACACCCAACCGAATTTCCACAGCAACTACTACAATGTCGGCGTCTCCTATAAGCCGATCGGGCCCTTGGACTTCGCCCTGGTCTACAAGCACGACTCGGTGGTCGACGGCCTCTTGAGCACGGCCAACGGCTCGATCGGCACCCTCAACGCCAACAACATCGGCAAGGGTGACTACGACGAGGTCGGCATCTTCACCCAGGTCAAGTTCTAGCGGCGGCGGAAGGGCGGCGCGTCCCGTGGGCGCGCCGCCCACACGTCCCCGACCGTCACGGTTCCAGCCTCACTGTCACCAAACTGATAAACGCCCGCACTATGGAAGGCGCAGGGCGCCTGCGCGTCCAAACCCTTGGAGGAGACCATGAAACACTTCCTCGCCACGGCCGTGGCCGGGATGGCCCTGATCGGCGGGGCCGCCGTCGCGGCCAGCCTGTCTGGCGCCGGCGCCACCTTCCCCGCCCCGGTCTACGCCAAGTGGGCCGAGGCCTATAAGGCCAAGACCGGCAACGCGCTCAACTACCAGGCGATCGGGTCGGGCGGCGGCATCAAGCAGATCATCGCCAAGACGGTGGATTTCGGCGCCTCCGACAAACCGCTGAAGCCCGAGGCGCTGGCCGCCGACGGCCTGCAGCAGTTTCCCACCGTAATCGGCGGAGTGGTCCCGGTGATGAACCTTCCCGGCATCAAGCCCGGCGCGGTCAAGATCACCGGCCCGATCCTCGCCGACATCTACCGCGGCATCCGCAAGAACTGGAACGACCCGGTCATCGCTTCCTTCAACAAGGGCGTGAAGCTCCCCAACCTGCCGATCACCGTCGTCCATCGCTCGGACGGCTCGGGCACCAGCTTCCTGTTCACCAGCTATCTCTCGCTCGAGGCGCCGCACTGGGCCTTCGGGCCGGGGGCCGGCGATTCGGTCAACTGGCCGGTGGGGATCGGCGGCAAGGGCAATGACGGCGTCGCCGCGTTCGTGAAGCAGACCCCCGGCGCCATCGGCTACGTCGAATACGCCTACGCCAAGCAGAACCACATGACCTACGCCCTGATGCAGAACAAATCGCGCCGCTGGGTCGCGCCCACGGCCGCCGCCTTCGCCGCCGCGGCGGCGGGCGCCAAGTGGTCTGCCGCGCCGGGCTACTACCTGCTGCTCCTCGATCAGCCAGGCGCGGGGGCGTGGCCGATCACCGGCGCCACCTTCATCCTGATGCACTCCAAGCAGGCCAACGCCGCCACCGGCCGCGACGTCCTCACCTTCTTCGACTGGGCCTACAAGAACGGTGACCCGGCCGCCGAGTCCCTCGATTACGTGCCCCTTCCCGAGCCCGTGAAAGCCCTGGTGCGCAAGTCGTGGGGCAGGATCGTCGGGCCGGACGGCAAGCCGGTTCTACGGTAGGCGAGCCTCGAGGCGATAGGCGCGATGTCGACAGTCGAGATGTCAGGCGGCGAGAGGGTTCGATCCCGCCGTCGGGCGGCCAGGGGCTCGCACCTCGAGTCCATTTTCCGCGCCGCCTGCTTCGCCGCCGCCACAACCCTCCTGGCCTCGCTTGGCGGCGTGCTCGTCGCCCTCGCCATCGGCGGCTGGCCGGCGATCTCGAAGTTCGGTTTCGGCTTTCTCACCAACGTCACCTGGGATCCGGTCCACGACACTTACGGCGCCGCAGGTCCGATCGTCGGCACCCTGATCACCTCGGCCCTGGCGCTCGCCCTCTCCCTGCCGATCGCCGGCGGGGTGGCCTTCTTCCTCGTCGAGCTGTGCCCGCAGGCGCTGCGCCGGCCGATCGGCACGGCGGTCGAGCTCCTCGCCGGCATTCCCTCGATCGTCTACGGCATGTGGGGCCTGTTCATCTTCGCTCCCGTCTTCGCCAAATGGGTGGAGATTCCGGTGATGGCCGCCGCCCCCTCCGGGACTTTTCTCGCCGACCTGGTCCAGGGCATCCCCAACGGTTCCGGCATTCTGGCGGCCTCGATCATCCTGGCGGTGATGATCCTGCCGTTCATGGCCGCCACCCTGCGCGAACTCCTGATGACCGTCCCGGCCCAGGTCCGCGAGAGCGCCTATGGCCTGGGGGCGACGACCCGCGAAGTGGTGATGACGGTCACCCTGCCCTACGTGCGCCGAGGGGCCATCGGGGCGGTCATGCTGGGCCTCGGCCGGGCGCTCGGCGAGACCATGGCCGTCACCTTCATCATCGGCAACTCGCACGGCTTTCCCAAGGGGCTTTTCGACTCCGGCTCGACCATCGCCTCGACCATCGCCAACGAGTTCAACGAGGCCAGCGGATTGCAGGCCTCGGCCCTGATCGCGCTCGGCCTCGTCCTCTTCCTCATCACCTTCACCGTCCTGGCGCTCGCGCGGCTTCTGCTGCGCGAACAGTCGAGGCTGTAGCCGTGAGCGTCTCCACTCTCCGCGTCGGCCGCAGGAGGATCGCCAACGTGGCGTTCGTCGGCTTCTGCGGGGCCGTCACGGCCCTGGCGCTCCTGGCCCTGGTGCTCATCCTCTATTCCCTGGTGAGCCAGGGGGTGGGCGGACTGAACCTCGAGACCTTCACCAGATCGACGCCGGCGGCCGGCACGCCGGGCGGCCTCGTCAACGCCATCGTCGGCTCGATCATGATGTGCGCGCTGGGCATGGGCATCGCCTTGCTCGTCGGGGTCATGGCCGGGACCTGGCTGTCGGAATACGCCGGCGCGAGCCGCTACGGCCACGCCGTCCGCTTCCTCAACGACGTGCTGCTCTCGGCCCCCTCGATCCTCGTCGGCCTCTTCGTCTATGTGGTCCTGGTGGCGCCGTTCGGCGGCTTCTCGGGATTCGCCGGCGCCGTCGCCCTCGCCCTCCTCGCCGTGCCGGTGATCACCCGCACCACCGAGGATGTGCTCGAGCTTCAGCCCACCTCGCTTCGCGAGTCGGCCGTCGCCCTGGGATCGCCGTTCTGGCGCGTGGTCCGCGAGGTGCTGTGGCGGGCCGCCACCAGCGGCATCCTCACCGGCGCCTTGCTGGCCTTCGCCCGGATCAGCGGCGAGACGGCGCCCCTGCTCTTCACCGCCCTCAACAATCAGTTCTTCAGCTGGAACATGACCAAGCCCATGGCCAACCTGCCGGTGGCGATCTTCCAGTTCGCCCTGACCCCCTATCCGGACCTCAACCGCCTCGCCTGGGCCGGCGCCCTGATCATCGCCGCTTCGGTGCTCGGCGTGACGATCATCGCCCGCCTGCTCTCCCGGGAACGGAAGCCCACATGAAAGACATCGCCCCCTCGTCGTTCATCCCGGACCCCGCCCAGCCGATCATGGCCCCGGGGGATACTCAGGCCGCCGCCGGGAGCGAGGACAGCTCCGTCCTCGGCCTGGATCCGGCGACCACGAAGATCGACGTCCAGAACCTCGATTTCTTCTACGGCAAGGCCCAGGCCCTGCGCGGCGTCACCCTGTCGGTGGCCCGCAACGGGGTCACGGCGATGATCGGTCCCTCGGGCTGCGGCAAGTCCACCCTGCTGCGCACCTTCAACCGCATGTACGGCCTCTATCCCGGCCAGAGGGCGACCGGGAAGATCATGTTCGATGGCGAGGACATCCTGCGGCCCGGCGTCGATCTTTCCATGCTCCGGGCGCGGATCGGCATGGTGTTCCAGAAGCCGACACCCTTCCCGATGTCGATCCACGACAATGTCGCCTTCGGCGTGAAGCTCTACGAGAGCCTGTCGCGCGCCGACATGAACGACCGGATCGAGGAGTCCCTGCGCCGCGCGGCCCTGTGGGACGAGGTCAAGGACAAGCTCGGGGCGTCCGGTCTCGGCCTGTCCGGCGGCCAGCAGCAGCGCCTGTGCGTGGCCCGCTGCATCGCCGTGCGTCCGGAGGTGCTGCTCCTGGACGAGCCGACCTCGGCGCTCGATCCGATCTCGTCGGCCAAGCTCGAGGAGACCATCACCCAGCTGAAAAGCGACTACACGATCGTCATCGTCACCCACAATCTCGGCCAGGCCGCTCGCCTCTCCGACTACACGGCCTTCATGTACCTGGGCGAACTGGTCGAATTCGGAGAGACCGCCAGCATGTTCACCAAGCCGGCGACGAGGCGCGCCTCGGACTACATCACCGGCCGTTTCGGATGAGACGGGCACTGTCACATGCATCTGACCGACTCACCCCAAGCGACTTAACCTAAAGACAGAGCATCCCTAGCCGCCATGGAACACACCGTCAGGGCCTACGACGCCGAACTGGACGCGATCACCGCCGAGCTGGCCCGCATGGGGGGCCTCGCCGAGGCCGAGGTCGCCGATTCCCTGCGCGCCATCGCCGGCCGCGACATCGCCCTGGCCGAGGCGGTGATCGAGCGCGACGCCCGCCTCGACAGCCTGGAGGCCGACATCGAGCAGAAGGCCATCCGCCTCATCGCCCTGCGCCAGCCGGTGGCCGACGACCTGCGCCGCACCGTCGCGGCGATCAAGATCAGCAACAATCTCGAGCGCTGCGGAGACCTGGCCAAGAACATCGCCAAGCGGGCCCTGGTGATCGCCCGGTCCGAACCCCTGACGCCGGTGACCAGCTCGATCGAGCGGATGGGCGAGCTGGTCGCCCAGCGGCTCAAGGAGGTGCTCGACGCCCTCGCCTCGCGCGATGTCGCCCGCGCCGTGAGCGTGTGGATGGAGGACCATGAGGTCGACGAGCACTATGACGCCATTTTCCGCGAACTTCTCACCTACATGATGGGCGATCCGCGGATGATCACCTCCTGCGCCCACCTGCTGTTCGTGGCCAAGAACCTCGAGCGGATCGGCGATCACGCCACCAACATCGCCGAGGTCCTCTATTACGAGATCACCGGGGCGCCGCTCGGCGACCATCGCCCCAAGTCAGACGCCCTGGAGCGGCATGAACACTGAACCGCGCCGCCCCCTCGCCCCCGCCATCCTGGTGGTGGAGGACGAGGATTCCCTGGCCACCCTGCTCCACTACAACCTGGAGAAGGAGGGCTACGCCGTCTCCCTATGCGCCGACGGCGAGGAGGCGCTGATCCGCATCGACGAGCGCCAGCCCGATCTCGTCGTCCTCGACTGGATGCTGCCGACGGTCTCCGGCATCGAGGTCTGCCGGCGCCTGCGCCAGCGTGGCGAGACCCGCAACCTGCCCATCGTCATGCTCACCGCCCGCGGCGAGGAGAGCGACCGCATCCGCGGCCTGGACACCGGGGCCGACGACTACGTGGTCAAGCCGTTCTCGATGAGCGAGCTCACCGCCCGGATCCGCGCCGTGCTGCGGCGGATCCGCCCCGGCCTCGCCGAGGACAGTGTCCGCCACGGCGACATCACCATCGACCGGGTCGCCCACCGGGTGAGGCGCGGCGCCGCCGAGGTCCATCTGGGTCCCACCGAGTTCCGCCTGCTGGACCACTTCATGCGCCATCCGGGCCGGGTCTTCTCCCGCGAACAGCTGCTCGACGCGGTCTGGGGATCGGACGTCTATGTCGAGACCCGCACGGTGGATGTCCATATCGGCCGCCTGCGCCGGGCGCTCGGCGGCGCCCCGGGCGCCGACCCCATCCGCACCGTCCGGTCGGCGGGCTACTCGCTCGACATCTGACGTCGGCAAGGCGATCCTCCCCTCCTCTACCGTCATAGCCGGGCGTTAGTCCCGGCTACCCATGAACACGGGTAACGGGGTGGCCGTGCGGTCGCACGGCCATGGCGAGGTCGGCGCTCAATAGATGGCCGACATTGACGGTCGGCCATGACGGTGGGGGTCGGGAACTTGCCCGATCCGGCGGCCGGTGATTGGGTGCGGCTCCTCGAGGATTCGGTGGGGCCCCATGCGTATCTTGGCAGCGTTCGTCCTGGCCGCCCTGGCCCTGGGCTCCGGGACGGCGGCGCTCGCCGCGGCGCGGGGTCCGACCTTCGCCGTCTCCTTCCCCGCCGCCCGCGCCGCCAAGCCCCTGGACGGAAGGATCATTCTCCTCGTCAGCCGCGATCTCAATCGCGAACCGAAGAGCCACGTCAGCCCCGACGAGCCGCTGGACGCGCCGTTCATGTTCGGCCTGACCGTCGATCGCCTCGCCCCCGGAACGCCGGCGATCTTCGACGATGCGGCGTTCGGCTGGCCGGCCCGGCGGCTCTCGTCCCTGCCGGCCGGCGACTATTTCGTCCAGGCGGTGCTCAACCGCTACGAGACCTTCCACCTCGCGGATGGCCGGGTCCTGAAGCTGCCGCCCGACCGCGGCGAGGGCCAGCAATGGGCGAGCAAGCCCGGCAATCTCTACTCGGCGCCGACCAGGATCCATCTCGACCCGGCCCATCCGGCCAGGATCGCCGTCACCCTCGACCAGGAAATCCCCGCGATCGCCGACAAGCCCGACACCGCCTTCGTCCGCCACGTGCGGATCAGGAGCGCGCTGCTCTCGGGTTTCTGGGGCCGCGACATGTTCCTGGGGGCCTGGGTCCTCGTCCCCAAGGACTTCGACAAGCACCCCGAGGCCCACTATCCGCTGATGGTCTTCCATGGCCACTTCCCGGACGGAATCTCCGCTTTCCGCACCGATCTGCCCGATCCGGACCTGCGTCCCGACTATTCCCAGCGCTTCCACCTGGCCGGCTACAACCGCATCCAGCAGCAGGAGAGCTACGCCAATTACCTGAAGTGGATCTCGCCCGATCTGCCACGGTTCCTGGTCGTCGAGATCGAGCATCCGACGCCCTACTACGACGACAGCTATGCGGTGAACTCGGCCAACCAGGGCCCGTGGGGCGACGCCATCAACACCGAGCTCATCCCCGAGATCGAGCGCCGCTTCCGGGGCCTGGGCCAGGGCTGGGCGCGGTTCACCTATGGCGGCTCGACCGGCGGCTGGGAGGCGCTGGCCACCCAGGTCTTCTATCCCGACATGTACAACGGGGCCTTCGTCGCCTGCCCCGACCCCATCGATTTTCGCGCCTACACGGTGATCGATCTCTACGCCGACAAGAACGCCTATCGCCAGGACGGCGAAGCTCTCGGCGTCGAGCGGCCGGCGTTGCGCAACTACCTGGGTGAAATCGCCGCCACCCAGCGCGACGAGAACTACATGGAGCTCGTCGCCGGCGATCACGGCCGCTCGACCGGCCAATACGACATCTGGCAGGCGGTCTTCAGCCCGGTGGGCAAGGACGGTTATCCGGCCCCGATCTTCGACAAGCTCACCGGCGAGATCGATCCGGCGGTCGCGACCTATTGGCGCGAGCACTATGATCTGTCTCACATCATCGAGAGGGACTGGGCGAGCCTCGCCCCCAAGCTCGCCGGCAAGATCCACATCTATGTCGGAAGCGCCGACACCTACTTCCTCAACGACGCGGTCTATTTCGCTGAAGGCCGCCTGAGCCGTCTCTCACCCCCGTGGGGCGGGGAGATCGCTTACGGCGATCGCGCCGAGCACTGCTGGAACGGCGATCCGAGCCTCCCGAACGCCTACTCGCGCCTGCACTACGATTTCCAGTACCTGCCGAAGATCATGGCCCGCATCGCCGCCACCGCCCCACCGGGAGCGGACCTGAAAAGCTGGCGCTATCGATAGCGGTTCTCCGCGCACGTCCCTTTCTTTCCGGGCGCTGCCGCTCAGCCGATCCGCACGCCCATGCCGCCGTCCACCGGCAGGATGGCGCCGGTGATGAAGCGGGCCTCGTCGGAGGCGAGGAAGAGGGCCGCGTGGGCGGTGTCCCAGGCCGTGCCCATCTTGCCCAGCAGCGGCACGCGGGCGTCGCGCTCGGCCCTCACCTCGGCGGTCGTCCGGCCGCTCGCCTGGGCGATACCCGACACCGCCATGGGCGTATCCATCAGGCCGGGGGCGATGGCGTTGCAGCGGATGCCGTAGCGGGCGTTCGACTGGGCGACGCTGGTGGTCAGGCGGTTGACCCCGGCCTTGGACACCTCATAGGCGATCTGGTTCCCGCCGGCGATGGAAGCGAGGGACGAGATGTTGACGATCGCCCCGTTCTTCTGGGCCCGCATGGCCGGCAGCGCCGCCTTGATCGTCCACAGCATGCCGCCGAGGTTGACCGACAGGATCCTCTCCCAGGCCGCCGCCTCGATCTTGTGGGCCGGCCCGTCGCCGCCACCGATGCCGGCGTTGTTGAGCAGCACGTCGATCCGCGACCAGCGCTCGAGCGCCGCCTCGACGAGGGCCGCGCAATCGGCCGGCCGGGCGATGTCGGCGGCGAAGCCGAAGGCTTCCCCACCCTCGCCCGCGATCTCCCCCGCCGTGAGGGCGGCGCGCTCGGCCAGCCGGTCGACGCAGAGGACGGCGGCCCCCTCGCGGGCGAAAAGCAGGGCGGCGGCGTGGCCGTTGCCGATCGTCTCGCCTGGCGTCTGGCCGGCCCCGACGACGATCGCGAACTTGCCCTCCAGGCGGCCGGCCATTCTCAGTAGGCGGCCAGGTCCGGATCGAGGCTCTCGCCGGGCTCGAGCTGGACCCCGAAGGTGTTCAGCAGCATCGACACCTGGGTGTACTGGCCGACGGTGAAGACCACGTCCATACGCTGCTTGTCGTCGAAGTGCTCGCCGAGCGCGGCCCACGTGCCCTCGCCGATGAACTGGTCGGAATGCAGCTCGTCGGCGGCGCGGATCAGAGCCTGGTCGGCGGCGCTCCAGTTCCCCGCCTGCGCGCCGGCCTTGATCGCCGCGATCTCTTCGCCGGTGAGGCCATCGCGCAGGCCGATCCGGGTGTGCTGGGTGAATTCATAGCCGGAGCGGCACAGATAGCCGGTGCGCAGGATGACGATCTCGCGCTCGCGGGCCGGCAGGCTGTTGCGCCGCGAGAGCACATAATTGCCCCAGGCCAGGAAGCCGGCGAGGGCCTTTGGCGCCCTCACCAGGACCCGGAAGATGTTGAGCGGCGGCAGGCCTTCGAGCGCCGCCTTCTGGTCGTCGGTCAGCTGGCCGTCGGCGACCGGGGCGATGCGGGGGGTTCTGAGCCTCATGCGGGCGTTCCTTCCAGCGTGTCGTGGGCCTCGGCGGGCGAGGTCAGGGCGTCGGCCAGGGTGGTCCGGTCGAGAATCTCCGAAACCTCGTCGCGCACCTGGCCCAGCACCTTGCGCAGGATGCAGGCGGCCTCGTCGGGGCAATCGGCGCACCGCCGGTAAAAGGCCCGGCTGGCGCAGGTGACGAGGGCCAGGGGGCCGTTGGTCACCCGCATGATCTCCCCGAAGGTGATCAGGTCGGCGGGCCGGGCCAGGCGATAGCCGCCAAGCTTGCCGCGCGTGCTCTCCACCAGCCGCGCCCGGCGCAGGTCGCTCATGATCGCTTCCAGGAACTTGCGCGGGATGTTCTCCTCGGCGCTGATCGTCCCCACGTCGCGCGGACCGCCCTCGCTTCGGGCCAGATTCAGCAGGGCCTTGAGAGCATAGCGACCGCGTTGTGAAAGCATGGAACCCGACAGGTGGGAATTA
>DASZKO010000019.1:0-10862 GCA_035605655.1 Caulobacteraceae bacterium
GCAGGGCCCAAAGGGCTTCGAAAGCTGGGCCGCCGACCTGATGAAGGACGCCAAGGCGCATGGCGACACCAACGCCGGCGTCACCTTGGGCAATGTGGCCCGCCAAGAAGTCACGGGCTCCCGCGCCTATGTGGTCTTCCCGGCGGTCTACAGTTTCACCGAGAAGGGCGTGGCCCTGCGCGAGGCGGGCCACATGACGTTCGTGCTCGCGCGCGGCAAGGCCGGCTGGAAGATCGCCGCCTGGACCTGGACGGGACCCACCCGCGCCACGCGCGCCGGCAAGTGACCGCCCTCTAGACCGCCCGGGGCCGGCCCGGCGCGCCGAGGTCACATTCGAGGCTGGCCCGGTCCCAATGGGCGAGATCGGCGGCTGCGGCGTAGGTCGAGCCGAGGAACGCCAGCAGCACGGCGTCGGGGTCGGACGCGGCGCGCGCCGTCGCATAGGGCAGGATGAACTCGCCTGCATTGACGTCGTATCGGGCCGCCGCGGGGGCGACCGGCGCCTCGCGGAAACCGGCCGGCTCCGGCCAGGCGTAGGAATAGAACACCGCCTCCTCCGCGCCTGGCCCACCCGGCCAGAAACCGGCGCTCGACACCTCGTGGGAATAGGCCTCGCGGACCACGGTGACGGGGAGATGCGGGACCCCGCCGGGGTGCTCCGGGGCCCGGCGGCCGGAAAACCGCGTCACCGCCAGATCGAAGCTCCCCCAGAAAAAGTGGGTCGGGCTCGCCTTGCCGAGAAACCCGGTGCGGAACAGCTTCAGCACCCGATCGGCCTGAACGAGGACGCGCCAGAAGCGTCGGGCCGCGGCCCCGTCATAGTCTCTGGGGGCGCGGTCTTCGTCAAAGGCAATAGCCTCGGCCATTTCGTTGGGCGCGCCGTGGATCTTCACCGGCAGTCCCAAATCGGCGAGGGCCCCGAGGACCGCGGCGTGAAAATGGGCGATGCTGGTCGGAGCCAAGGCCACGTCCGCGCCGGGGCCGTCGGTGCGGATGCGCAGGGCCTGGTCGACGAAGTCGAATTCCATGTCGAAGAGATCACCGCCACGGGCGATCGGCCCGGTCGAAAGGCCGCGGGCCGTGACGTAGAGCGGCGCCTGCCAGGAATGGTTGAGCCACGGCGTCAAGGCCAGCCGCACCTTGCCGACGACCTGGGTCATCAGGTGCAGGGTCTCCAGCGTGTTCCGCCACTCCGCGTAGTCGAGCGGCGGCCAGTCGGCGGCGGTCATTGCTCTTTCCTTTGGGGCGGATGACGGCGCATGAAAAGGGCCATCCGATCGCCGGAGAAGCCGCCATGGCCAGCATCGACCCCAGCCGCGCCCAGTTCGATGCCTTCAAGGCCCTGCCGCGCAGTGCGCCGATCCACATGCTCAACCTGATCCGGCTGAAGCCCCGGGCCGAGTACCCGGCCGATCACCCCAACCACGGCAAGGCGATGAGCGGGCTGGACGCCTACCGTGCCTACGGGGCCGACAGCGCGGCGATCTTCGCCCAGGTCGGCGGGCGCCAGGTCTGGGCGGGGCGGCCGGAAGTCGTGGTGACCGGCCCGGCCGAAGAGGCCTGGGATCTGGCCTTCATCGCCGAATATCCCAGCGCCGCCGCTTTTCTGGCCATGGTCACCGATCCGGCCTACCGCGAGCACGTCAAACACCGCACCGCCGGGGTCGCCGACAGCCGCCTGATCCGCCTGAGCCCGCTCACGCCCGGAGCCGGATTCGGCGAATGAGAGGGGAACCGGCCCGCTCGCCCAGGCATTCACCGCCCGGGCAGGAGATTCCCATGGACCAGGCCGTCGACAAACCGTTCCTTTCGGACGTGAGAACCTTGCGCCAGCGGGCCCGCGAGCACCTGGAGACCGGGGCGCTCGGCTCGACCTATGTCGGTGATCCGACCAAGACCATCGACATCCTCCAGGCCGTCCTGGCCACCGAGCTTGTCTGCGTCCTGCGCTACACCAACCATTCGCTGATGGCCCAGGGCATCCACAGCGAGGGCCCCAAGGAGGAGTTCGCCCAGCACGCCAAGGAGGAGCAGGAGCACATGATGGCGGTGGCCGAGCGCATCACCCAGCTCGGCGGCGAACCCGACTTCAACCCAGAGGGCCTGCTTTCCCGCTCGGCCTCGGAATACAAGGTGGGCGGCAATCTCATCGACATGATCCAGGAAAACCTGATCGCCGAGCGTATCGCCGTCGACCACTACCGCGAACTGATCCGCTATTTCCATGGCGACGATCCCACCACCGCCCGCATGCTCGAGTGGATCCTCTCGGTGGAGGAAGAGCACGCCGAGGACATGCACGACCTCCTCGTCGCCCATCAGGGCGCTCCGATGCTCGACAAATAGGCCGGCGCATCGCCTTTCTGGTGTTGCCAGCCGCACCGATCTGGGCTTTGAGGAGCGCCGCATGAAAAGACGCGCAAAGGCTCCATGAAAGACCCCTTGAAGACCGGCTACGCCGAGCGCCTGACGGCGGCCCAGGATGCCAAGAAAGCCCTGATCGCCAAGCTCAAGCCCAAGCCGATGGTCGCCGCCCCGGCATTCGAGAGCCGCGAGGAGGTCAAGGCCCGCGAACTGGCCGCCGTCCGCCAGGCGAGGGCCGAGGCCAAGGAAGCCGCCCGCCAGGCCGCCCTGGCCACCGAGGCCGAGCTGCTCGAAGCCAAACGCGGCGAGCGCCGCGAGCGCAAGGCGCTCACCAAGGCCGAGCAGAAGGCCGCCCGCGACGCCAAATACGCCGCCCGCAAGGCGCGGCAGCGGTAGTCACCGCACCCCCTCCCTGCTCGGCGCGCGGAAGGCTAGAGTGGGGCCATGGACGATCACCACCACGACCACGGCCAGCATCCGCCCAGCGACATGGCCTTGCGGGTCAAGGCGCTGGAGTCCCTGCTCGTCGACAAAGGCCTCGTCGATCCGGCGGCGCTGGACGCGATCATCGAGACCTATGAGCACAAGGTCGGGCCGCGCAATGGCGCGAAGGTCGTCGGCAGGGCGTGGACCGATCCGGCCTACCGCGACCGGCTGCTCGCCGACGCCACCGCCGCCATCGCCGAGCTGGGCTTTGGCGGGCGCCAGGGCGAGCACATGGTGGCGGTGGAGAACACCGCGGCCGTCCACAACCTCGTCGTCTGCACCCTGTGCTCCTGCTACCCGTGGTCGGTGCTGGGCCTGCCGCCGACCTGGTACAAGGCCTCGCCCTACCGCTCGGCGGCGGTGATCGATCCGCGCGGTGTCCTGGCCGGGTTCGGGGTGGAGCTGGGCGACGAGGTCGAGGTCCGGGTGTGGGATTCCACCGCCGAGGTCCGCTACCTCGTCATCCCGCAGCGTCCGGCGGGGACCGACGGCCTCTCCGAGGACGAGCTGGCGAGCCTCGTCACCCGCGATTCGATGATCGGGACCGCGATCCTGGCGGACCGATGAACGGCGTCCACGACATGGGCGGCATGGAGGGCCTGGGGCCCCTCGACATCGAGCCCGACGAGCCGGTCTTCCACGCCCCCTGGGAGGCCAGGGTCCTGGCCCTGACCCTGGCCGTCGGCGCCTGGCGACGGTGGAACATCGACGCCTCGCGCCACGCCCGAGAGCGCATTCCCGGCCCCGACTACCTGGCCATGACCTATTACGAGAAGTGGCTGGCCGGGCTGACCCGCCTGATCGAGGAGAGCGGCCTCGCAGACGGCGACGAGGCGCGCACCCCGGCCCTGCGCGCCGCCGACGTGCCGGCGGTGCTCGCCCGCGGCGGTCCGGCGAGCCGCGACATCGCCGGTCCCGGCCGATTCAAGGTCGGCGACACGGTCCGCACCCGCAACCTCAATCCGCCCGGCCACACCCGCCTGCCCCGCTATGTGCGCGGCCACGTGGGGGTGATCGAGCGCAAACACGGGGTCCATGTGCTGCCGGACAGCAATGCCCATTTCCTCGGCGAGAACCCCGAACATCTCTATGGCGTGCGCTTCACCGCCGCCGAGTTGTGGGGCGCCGCCAAAGGCGCCGACAGCGTCCACCTCGACCTCTGGGACAGCTACCTTGACCCCGCCTGAGGCGCCGTTCGACGAGCCGTGGCAGGCCCAGGCTTTCGCGCTCGCCGTCTATCTGCACGGCGCCGGCGCCTTCACCTGGAGCGAGTGGGCGGCGGCCCTCGCGGCCGAGATCGCGGCGCGGCCGCACGCGCCCTATTACGAAGCGTGGCTGGCGGCTCTGGAGCACCTCACCGGCGAAAAGCGCCTCGCCACGCGCGCCGAGCTCTCTCACCGCAAGGATGAGTGGGAACACGCCTATCTGCACACGCCCCATGGCCAGCCGGTGGAGCTGGCGGGGGTTGCGACCGGCAGTTGAACCCCCCATTCCGCTCTTCCTCGCGAAAGCGAGGACCCAGGTTTTTTGTGTTTGCCTGGGCCCCCTAGTCCCATCGGAAGCGCGCCAAGCTGGACACCACTGGGAGCGGAAGAATTTATCAATTGCCCCCTACGCGTCCAGGCGGCTGATCACCTTCTTCTCGGCCCAGTGGCCGGAGACGTTGTTGCGAAACCAGCTCGGGCGATCGGCGAGGACGTCGGTTTCCAGCCACAGGCGTTTCAAGTGTCGCACGCGCCCCGAATCGCGATCGTCCGTATACGGAGCGCGGCCGTGCAGCACGTGGTAGTTGTTGATGAACTGCATGTCGCCGGGGCGGAAGTCCATCATCACGCTGTAGGCCCCGCTCTCGGCCCGGTCCTGGAGCCAGTTCACGCCTTCGCGCGCGAGATCGGTGAGCCGCGGCGCATCGGCATGGCGCTGCGAGGCGAGGATGTAGGCGCGGATCAGACGCACGAACAGCCGCCCGCCATGCTCGGTGAACACCGGCATCCGATACCAGCCGCGGGCCCCCGGGCGATGCTCGCCGCGCATGTCGTAGGGCTGGGGCTCGTAGAGCTCGGCCGCCAGGTCGGGCCGCTCGGCCACCAGGTCGTTGTGCAGGGCCACCGAGTTGCAAACGGCCGAGGCTCCGCCGCTGGCCCCCGTCGCCAGGCATAGCAGGCCCACGAGGTCGGAGCCGTCGCAGTGGAAGTCGAGGCCAATGCCGCCCAGTTCATTGCCGCGGGCGGTGGGATCGTCCCAGGTCTTGCCCTGGTCGGTGACATCGCCCAGCAGGTGGCCATGGTGGTTCTGCGGCCAGGGCCGGCCGAGATGGGCCCCGATCCCCCAATAGGCCAGGCACATGTCGTCGTTGGTCCAGCGCTCACGCGGCAGGCCGCGGAGGAGGACGAAACCGCGCCCGTCCATCAGCTCGGCCTCGATGGCGGCGAGCCGGGGTCCCAGCGTCGGGAGCGGGAAATCGGCTTTGGCGATATCGAGGAAATCGTCTGAAACAGCGCGAGCATTGGCCATGGCCGCCTCGAGTTCGACGATCTCGCCTTGCGTCAAGGTTTCGGTCCATTCCGCCGGATCGGTCACATCGGGCGCCCGCCATTCGCAGGCCGCCTCGAGACGCTGGAGCATGGTGTCTCTCCTCACTCGGCCGCCAGGGCCATGGGGCCGGCTCGGGCCCCGCGCACAAGCCGGCCAGGGAGCGCCCCGGTCGCCTCGCCGTCGCGATAGGTGATCTGGCCGCCGACCACGGTGGCGACGTAGCCGCTGGCCTTCTGGATCAGACGGCGGCCGCCGGCCGGCAGGTCGTAGGCGACCTGCGGCGCGTGGAGGGTCAGGCCGTCATAATCGATGACGTTGAGATCGGCCCGATAGCCCGGCGCGATCACGCCACGGTCGTTCAGGCCCACCGTGCGCGCCGTATCCCGCGTCTGCATGCGGATGACGTCGGCGAGCGCCAGCTTGGGTCCCCGGACGCGATCGCGCGTCCAGTGGGTGACCAGGGTCGTCGGGAAGCTGCCATCGCAGATCATGCCCACGTGGGCGCCGCCGTCGGAAAGGCCGGGCACCGTGGCGGGATGGACGATCATGGCATGGGCGGCGTCGAGCGAACCCTCCACATAGTTGAGGAATGGCACATAGAGCATGCCGCGCCCGGCATCGGTGAGCATGTGGTCGAGGGCCACGGCCTGGGGCGACGCGCCGCGCGCCTGGGCGACCGCCGCCACCGTCGTTTCCGGTCCCGGCTCATAGTCGGGCTGCGCGCCCATGAGGTGCATGCGGCCCCAGTTGGTCGGCATGCGCCGGGCGCCCTCGCGAGGCTCGTCGGCGAGCATGCGTTCGCGGAACCGGGGATCGTTCAGCCGCGCCACCCGCTCGGCGTGGGAGAGGGCGGCGATCTCGCGATAAGTCGGGACCTGGCTGAACGGATTGACCGTCAATTCCAGGCCCAGCAGCACCCCCACCGCCCGGGCGGCGACCTGGGCGCTCATCGGCAGGCCGGCGGCGACGGCGTCCTCGAGGGCGGCGAGCAGGGTCTTGTAGGCCTGCGGATCGAGCGGGCTCTGGACGAGGGTGAAGGAAAGCGGCCGTCCCGACCGCTCCACGATCCGCCGCAACATGGCGAATTCGAGCGCGGGGTCGGTGAAGTCCGAGACCACCTGCAGCACGCCCGCCCCGGCGGCGGCCAGGCCCATGGCGATGCCGGTCAGCTCGTCCTCGCCGGCGGTCAGCGTCGGGGTCGGCGAGCCGTCGCTGGTCCGGTGATTGAGGGTCCGCGAGGTGGTGAAGCCGAGCGCCCCGGCCTCGGCGGCGGCCTTGGCGATGGCGCCCATGGCGGCGATGTCGGCGGCGGTGGCCGGCTCACGGCGCGCCCCCCGCTCGCCCATGACGAAGACGCGCAGAGCGGCGTGCGGCAACTGGCTGGCGATGTCGACGTCGAAGGCGCGTGACCCCAGGGCGTCCAGGTAGTCCGGATAGGTCTCCCAGTTCCACGGCAGGCCCTCGGAGAGCACCGGGAACGGAATGTCCTCGACCCCCTCCATCAGCCGCACCAGGGTGTCGTGATCGGCCCGCCGGCAGGGGGCGAATCCGACCCCGCAATTGCCCATCGCCACCGTGGTCACGCCGTGCCACGAAGAGGGCTGCATGCGCCCGTCCCAGGTCGCCTGGCCGTCATAATGGGTGTGGATATCGACGAAGCCCGGCGTGACGATCCGGCCACGGGCGTCGATCTCCTCGGCGCCCGAACCCGCGATCCTGCCGACCGCGGCGATGCGCCCATCCTTGACCGCCACGTCGGCGGAAAAGCCGGCCGCGCCGGAGCCGTCGAACACCTCGCCGCCGCGGATGATGAGATCGAAGTCCATGGCCTGGTCCCTACAGATTATCGCCGGTTACAATTGCGCGCCGCGCGGTGCGCGCAGTCAAGGGGACAGCGCTTCTAAATCCACCGCCCCGGGCCTAAGGTCGCGCCAGGGCCGCCTTTTCGATGAAAGCGCCGGAGGACCCGTATGGACACAGCCGCCAACGACAGCGCCACCGTTCGCCACCGCCGTGAAGGGCGGGGAAAGATCTATGACTCCATCATCGACACCATCGGCGACACTCCGCTCGTGCGCCTGCCGCGCCTTTCCGAGCGCCTGAAACCCAAGGGCGAGGTGGTCGCCAAGCTGGAGTTCTTCAATCCCATCGCCTCGGTGAAGGACCGCATCGGGGTGGCCATGATCGAGGCCCTGGAAGCCAAGGGGCTCATCACGGAGGGATCGACGATCATCGAGCCCACCAGCGGCAACACCGGTATCGCCCTGGCCTTCGTGGCCGCCGCCAAGGGCTACAAGCTCCTGCTGGTCATGCCCGAGAGCATGTCCATCGAACGGCGCAAGATGCTGCTCCTGCTGGGCGCCAAGCTCGAGTTGACCCCGGCCGAGCGCGGGATGGCCGGGGCGGTCGCGCGGGCCAAGGACCTGCTCGCCGAAATCCCCGGCTCGGTCATGCCCCAGCAGTTCGAGAATCCGGCCAATCCGGCCATCCACCGGGTCACCACCGCCGAGGAGATCTGGAACGACACCGGCGGGGCTGTCGACGTGGTGATCTCCGGGGTCGGCACCGGCGGCACGCTCACCGGCGTCGGCCAGGTGCTCAAGAAGCGCAAGCCCTCGGTGCGGATGGTGGCGGTCGAGCCCACCGGCTCGCCGGTGCTCTCGGGAGGAGCGCCGGGACCGCACAAGATTCAGGGTATCGGCGGCGGCTTCGTGCCGGCCATCCTCGACCGCACGGTGATGGACGAGGTCGTCCAGGTAAGCAACGAGGACGCCTTCGACATGGCCCGGCTGTGCGCCCGCCTGGAGGGCATTCCGGTGGGGATTTCCTCCGGCGCCGCCCTGACCGCGGCCTTCGACGTGGCCGCCCGCGAGGAGATGACCGGCAAGCTGATCGTTACCATCATCCCCAGCTTCGCCGAGCGCTATCTCTCCACCGCCCTCTTCGACGGCCTGTAAGCGCCTGACCGACGTCTATGGGCCGGAAAAGCGCGCCTCCGTCATGCGCGCCGTCAAGGGCGCCGGGACCGGCCCCGAGCGGCGGGTGCGGGCGCTCATCTGGTCGCTGGGCGGCCGCTATCGGCTGAACCGCGCCGACCTGCCCGGCAAGCCGGACATCGTCCTGGCCGGCCGGCGCCTGGCGGTCTTCGTCCACGGCTGCTTCTGGCACGGCCACGACTGCCCCCGCGGGGCCCGGGTCCCAAAGACCAACCGCGCCTACTGGATCGGCAAGATCGCCGCCAACCGGACCAGGGATGCCGCGGCGCGCACGGCGCTGGAGGCCTTCGGCTGGCGCGTCGAGACGGTCTGGGAATGCCAACTCGCCGACACCGCGGCCCTGACCGGGCGCGTCGCCGCCTGGCTGGAGCGCCAAGTCTCCGTTTAGCGTCCTTTCACCTCATCGTCCCGCCTCCCGCTCTTCCCTGCGAAAGCAGGGACCCAGGATTTTTTTGGATTTGCTACGCGCATCGATTCCCCTCGGAAGAGGATCAAGCTGGACAGAACGGCTCCCACTTTCGCGGGGATGAGCGGAGTTGGAGGTCGCCGCAACCGCCGGGCAACGTCACCTATCCTCCACCACCACCTCGGTCGTGACGGAATTGGCGATGAAGCAGTCGGCGTGGGCGGCGTGGTGGAGGCGGTCGAGATCCTCTGGGGTCGGGCGCTTGTCGCCGGAAAATTCGATCGCCGGCCTCAGGACAACGCGGGTCATGGCGAGCTTGCCGGCGCCGTTGCGGCCCAAGGTCCCCTCGGCCTCGTCGACATAGCTTGCCACGACGAAGCCGGCGCGGGCGGCGTGGTCGAGGAACCACAACATGTGGCAGGCGCTCAGCGCGGCGGTGAAGGCGCTCTCCGGATCGACGCCGTCAACGGCCGACCAGGGGGCCGGCACAATGGCCGTCGCCGGCGATCCCTTCACCTCCGCGCCGCCTTCGAAGCCTAGCGTATGCACCCGGCTGTATCGGCGCTTCAGGAAATCCTCCCCGTCGCCCAGCCGCCAGCCGACCGTGGCGCGGTGGGCGCTCATGGTTCGAAGGCCTCGGCCGGCAGGGCCATGACCACCGCCGCGCCGCTCTTCAGCTTGGCGAGGGAGGCGTCGGCGTCCGGCAGGACGCGGGCGATGAAGTAGCGGCCGACCGCGAGCTTGTCGGCGAAGAACCGGTCGGTCCCGCCGGCGGCGATGCGCTTCTTGGCCGCCCGCGCCATCATCGCCCACATGTAGGCAAGGCCCGTCAGGGCGAAGAGGCGCAGGTAGTCGGCCGAGGCGGCGGCGGCATTGTCGGGGTTGGCCAGGCCGTTCTGCATCAGCCACAAGGTGGCGTCCTGCAGGTTGCTCTTGGCGGCCCTGAGCGCGTCCGCGAAGTCCTCGAGCTCGGTCTCGCCGCCGTGCTCGCCCAGCCAGGCGTCGATCTCTGCGAAAAACGCGGTGACGGCCCGCCCCCCATTGGCGGCGAGTTTGCGGCCCACGAGGTCGAGGGCCTGGATGCCGTTGGTCCCCTCGTAGATCATGGCGATCCGGCAATCGCGCAGGCGCTGGCTGACGCTCATCGCCTCGGTGAAGCCGGCCCCGCCGTGGACCTGGACGGCGTCCGAGCAGATGGCGAAACCCCGCTCGGTGAGGAATCCTTTGAGCACCGGGGTCATCAGGCCCATGAAATCGGCGCTCTTCTGGCGCTGATCCTCGTCCGGATGAACGCGGGCGAGATCGCCGTGCAGGCCGGTCCATAGCAAGAGGGCCCGCCCGCCCTCCAGCACCGCCCGGGCATCCATCAGCATGCGGCGGACGTCGGGGTGGACGAGGATCGGATCGGCCGGGCCGGCGGCGTTGACCGGACCGGTGAGGGCCCGGCCCTGCAGGCGCTCGCGGGCGAAATCGGCGGCGGCCTGATAGGCGGCATCGCCCTGGGCTAGCCCCTGCAAGGCGACGCCCAGGCGCGCCTCGTTCATCATCACGAACATCAGGGCGAGGCCGCGGTTTTCCTCGCCGATCAGCCAGCCGGTCGCCTCGTCGTAGGCCATCACACAGGTGGCGTTGCCGTGGATGCCCATCTTCTCTTCCAGGCCGGCGCAGACGAGCTTGTTGCGCGCGCCTAGGCGGCCCTCGCTGTCAGGCAGGAATTTGGGGACTATGAAGAGGCTGATGCCGCGGGTTCCGGCCGGCGCGCCCTCGATCCTGGCCAGGACCAGATGGACGATGTTTGCGGCCAGGTCGTGCTCGCCGCCGCTGATCCAGATCTTCTGGCCGCTGATCCTGTAGGAACCGTCGGCCGCCAGGGCCGCCTTGGTGCGCAGGAGGCCCAGATCGGTGCCGCACTGCGGCTCGGTGAGATTCATGGTCCCGCACCAATCGCCGGACGCCAGCTTGGGCAGGTAGAGGGCTTTCTGCGCGTCCGATCCGCCGTGGGCGATGGCCGAGTAGGCGCCGTGCGTGAGGCCCGGATACATCGAAAAGGCCATGTTGGCGGCCGAGTTCATCTC
>DASZKO010000032.1:0-8288 GCA_035605655.1 Caulobacteraceae bacterium
TCAACCGTAGTCCAGCTTCGGGAAGAAATCGCCGCGGCCCTCCGGGCTCATGTCGAGCAGGCCCCAGACCGGATCGACGAGGTCGCCGGCGCGGTGATGCTGGCCGGGCTCTTCCTGCACGTAGAGTAACTCGCTGCCCCAGACATGGCGGACCGCGCCGTCGGAATCCCTGCGGAACACGTTGTACATCGGCTCATCCCAGTTCTTGCCGGCCTCGTAGCCGCGCGCGGTGCGCATCTCCGCGCCGAACTTCGAGGTGTCGCCGAAGTAGTGGTGGTCGTAGTCGTTGCCGGCCGTCGAGAGCAGCCGCAGATTCCGCCACCCGCGGTGGCGGGCCAGCGCCTCCAGCCGGGCGATGGAAGACTTGGCGACGATGTAGGTGGGAAAGCGCTGATCGGCGTGGAAAACGCTGCCGTCGAGCCCATCGAGCGTGTGCGTGCAGCCTGGGCATGGCTGGTCCCGCTCTGGTCCGTACATGAAGCTGTAGAGCAGGATGCTCGGGTGGCCGCCGAACAGCTCGGAGAGTTTCACGCACTCTGGCCGCTGGTTCGCGCCGATCCGCTCGAACACGAAGTCCTCGGGCACGATCCCGCCGGGCGGCAGCGCGCGACGCTGAGCGGCGACCACCTCGAGCTGCCGACGCAGGCCGACCTCGGCTTCGAGCAAAGCGTTGCGAGCGGCCCGGTAGTCGGCGCTTTCGTTCGGAAAGGACAAATGTGGCATGGCTACCTTCTCCCCACCCAAATGCAGGACTTCTCTTCCATCGGCGCCGCCTTCGCGCCTTGCGGCGACCTCGCGGTCAGGACACGAACGCGCCTCGTTTCCTTGACGAACGAATTGCGACGGTGCCGCAGCAGTAGAAACCCGCCGGGCCCCGGCGTCGAGGGCGTTCGATCAACTCCTTGACCGCGCTCGCCGGACGCTCGACCACGTCGCCGCCGGCGATGCGGTTGACGAGGTCGGGCGGCAGGCGGTTCTCGGCGACAACCTGCCGGACCGGAATGAACGTCGGATCTGACTCGTTGCCGACACTGGGAAGGTCCGCTTCCGGGTCGAGAGCCGGTGGCGATGTGAATGGTCCGTTCCTGGGCCGCCTTGGAAAGGGATCGTCGAGCGAACGAGATATAATCGACGATGTTATAACCAACACACGAATAATTTTGCTTGACTAGAGCGCATTATGGATATAACCACCGAGAATATAAGAATTGGAATGTGGAATGTCCGATCCGGCCCCATCCTTGAGAGACTTTGAGCGGCCGAGTCTGGCGGTCGATCTGGTGCTGCTCACGGTGGCCGATGGCGCCCTGTCGGTGATGGTCATCCGCCGCGACGACCCGCCGTCGATGGGCGACTGGTCCTTGCCGGGCGGCTTCGTGCAAATCGACGAATCCATCGATCAGACGGTTCAGCGGATCCTGCGCGACAAGGCGCGGCTGCCGAACGCCTTTGTCGAGCAGCTCTACACCTTCGGCGCGGTGGACCGCGACCCGCGCGGGCGGGTGATTTCGGTCGCCCACTATGCCCTGGTCGCGCATGAGCGTCTGGCGGCGGCGCTGGCCGCCTCCGAGACTCTGGCGCTCGCGCAGGTGATCACGCCGTGGGCCGGCGAAGAAGGCGGGCCGTCCGCCATCCGTTTGACGAGCGGCGAGACGCTGTCCCTTCCCTTCGACCACGGCAAGGTGCTCGGCGTGGCGGTCCAGCGCCTGCGCGGAAAGCTCGACTATACGGCGGTTGGCCTGGAGTTGTTGCCGGATCGCTTTCCGCTCCGCGCGCTCCAGGTCGTGCATGAGGCCATCCTCGGGCGCCCGCTCACCAAGCCGGCCTTCCGCCGGAAAATGCTCGATCGCGGATATCTCGAATCCACCGGCGAGCGCGAAATCCCCGGCGCGTTTCGGCCGGCGGAACTCTACCGGCGCGCGGCGCATCACCGCCGCGGAAATTTGTCAGTAATGCGGCGATCCATTGACCGCCGGCCGCATCAAGCCCAACCTTAACCCAAATCCCTGGAGCTCAGAGCCCGATGGCTACCAAACTTTCCAACAACAACAAGATCGCCATGGCCGCGTCGGCCTTTGCCGTGCTTGGCGGCGGCGCCCTGTTGTATTCCCACTATGCTCCGCCCATGGGCGGGATGGTGGCCGGAACGATCACCCCGGCGGAGCGGTATCGCTCGGCCCAGGTGAGTGACGCCGATGTTCAGCTCGGCGATTCCAGCGTGCCGCAACTCATGCAGACCGACGTCTTCCAGCTGATGGTCAAGGACGCGTCTTTCCGGGCCATGGCCCGCGATCCGTCGTTCAGCGCCCTGGCGCAGAACTCGGCGGCGCTGGCGGCCATGTCCTCGAACGCCCAGGCGTTCCAGGCCCTCGCCGGAAACCGGCAGCAGTTCCAGGCCCTCGTCGCCATGTCCTCGGCGATGTCCGCCCAGTCGGCCGCCGCGGTGCGAAACAATTCCCAGGCTTTCGCCGCCCTGTCCTCGGCCAACGCCAGCGCCTTCGCCAATTTCGCGTCGAACTCGCAGGCTTTCGCAGCCATGGCCAGTCACGCCCAGGCCTTCACGGCCATGGCGAGCCACGCCCAGGCCTTCGCGGCGATGGCCAACAACGCCCAGGCGTTCGCCAGCTACGCCAACAACTTCCCGGCGTTCGCAAAGGCCGCGGCCAATGCGTCGAGCAATTCGGCGATGGCCAGCCACGCCAGCGCCTTCGCGGCTCTGGCGGCCGACTCCAAGGCCATGGCCGCGCTGTCGGCGGATTCCCAGGCCTTCGCCGCCATGGCCGCCAACAGCCGGGCGTTCTCGGCGCTCGCCAGCCAGATGGCCGCCGCCAGATCCGCGAACTCGGCGATTGCCGCCAATAGCGAAGCCTTCGCCGCCATGGCGAACAACTCGCAGGCGTTTGCGGCCATGGCCAACAACGCCGACGCCTTCGCCGCCATGGCCAGTCACGCGCAGGCCTTCGCGGCGATGGCCAGTCACGCCCAGGCCTTCGCCGCCATGGCGGCCAACAGCCAGGCCTTCGCGAGCTACGCCAACAACTTCCCGGCGTTCGCAAAGGCCGCCGCCAACGCGTCGAGCAATTCGGCGATGGCGAGCCACGCCTCGGCCTTCGCGGCCCTGGCCGCCGACTCCAAGGCCATGGCCGCCCTGTCGGCGGATTCCCAGGCCTTCGCCGCCATGGCCGCCAACAGCAAGGCGTTCGCCGCGATGGCCGCCAACAGAGCGGCCTTCGCGGCCATGGCCGCCAATAGCCAGGCCTTCGCCGCCATGGCGGCCAACAGCCGGGCCTTCGCCGCCATGGCCGCCAACGCCCAGTCGTTCGCCGCCCTCACTCATGCGGCCGAAGCGTTCCAGGCGCTCTCCGCCGCCTCGGCGGCGTCGCACGCCAGCCTGGCCAGCGCCCAGAATGCGGCGGCGCTCGCAGCCAACGCCCAGGCATTCGCGGCCATGGCGAACAACGCCCAGGCGTTCCAGGCGCTCGCCGCCAACAGTTCGGCGATGGCGGCGCTGTCTTCGGCCAATTCCCCCGCGTTCGCGGCCATGCAATCGAATTCGAAGGCGTTCTCGGCTCTGACCTCGAATGCAGCGTTCGCGGCCCTGGGGGGCAACGCCAACTTCCAGGCCGCTGTCGCCCGGGACTGAACTTGAACTAAAGAAGGGGCGGCCCTCCCGACTTGGGGCTGGACGGGGGGTTTTAATGGATCTGGATCTGCCGGCGGAGCCGCCGGCCATCGTGGCGCCTGCGCCGGTCTCGGCGGCGCAGGCGAAGCCTATCGTCCTCGCCCAACTCGAGCCCCAGGGCCCCGTGCAGATCCGCCAGCCGCCCGGCCAGGCGCCTGAAAAACCCGGCGAGACTCCCGGCCAGCCGGCGAAAACGGAAAGCCCCAAGCGCCACGGCCTCTTCAAGCCCGAGATCGATATCGATCAGATCCGCACGGGCGACATCAACCTGCTCTACTTCGCGCCGGCGGAGACCTATCTGACGCCCTATGTCGGTGCGAGCCTCGAGAACGCGATCGGCTCCCAGAAGCGGATCTTCGGCTGGACCCCGTGGGAGCGGGCCACGGTTCTGCTGAAGGACTTCACCGACTACGGCAACGCCGGCGCTCGGGTGACCCCCAACAACACCCTGCTGTTCGAGGTCTCACCGCTCAGCCAGATCTACGAAACCTTGAGCGCGGGCGAGCGGTTCTTCACCCTGTCGAACCACGAGACGACCCACCTGGTGACGATGGACGCCTGGGATGGCGCCGACGCCCGGTGGCGGCGGATCTTCCACGGCAAGCCCTTCCCCATCGCCGAGCACCCGGAGACGATCCTCTACAACTATCTCGCGGCGCCCCGGGTGACCTCGCCCCGCTGGTACCTGGAAGGCAGCGCCGTGTTCATGGAAACCTGGATGGCCGGCGGCTATGGCCGCGCCCAGGGGGCCTATGACGAGATGGTGTTCCGCGCCATGGTCCGGGACAACACCCCCTTCTATTCACCGCTGAAGCTCGAGGCGGTCGGCGACCAGATCGACTTCCAGACGGGGGTCAACGACTACCTCTACGGCACGCGGTTCATGAGCTACCTGGCCGAGACCCGCTCGCCGGAGAAACTGATCGCCTGGTGGCGGCGGGATGAGGGGAGCAAGGCCAATTACGCGGCCCAGTTCCAGAAGGTGTTCGGCGAGCCGCTCGATAGGGCGTGGAGCGAATGGATCGTCTGGGAGCACGACTTCCAGCGCGCGAACCTGGCCTCGGTCCAGGCCTGGCCGGTCACCCAGACCCGGCGCCTGGCCCCCGTGGGCCTGGGCTCGATTTCACGCAGCTTTTTCGATGAGAAAAGCAACAGCCTGCTGGGCGGATTCCGCACCCCCGGCGTGATCGCCGACATGGGCGAACTTTCGCTGGCCAACGGCAAGATCCGCCACCTGGCCGACATCACCGGGCCGGTGACCTATCGCGTCACCTCGGTGGCCTTCGATCCCAAGACCCGCACCGCCTGGTACGCGACGGACAATTCCTCCGCCCGCCGCGATCTCGTCGAGCTCGACGTCGCCACCGGCCGCGCCAAGACCGTGCTGACCCATGAGCGGATCGGCGACATCGTCTTCAATGCCGCCGACCGGTCCCTATGGGGGCTGCGCGTCGATGACGGCCTGGTGAGCCTGGTCCGGATCCCGGCGCCCTACACCAGCTGGAGCCAGGTCCACACCTTCAAGTACGGCGAGGTGCTGTTCGACCTCGACATCTCACCGGACGGTCGCCAGCTTTCGGCCTCGGTGGGCGAGGTGAACGGCGACCAGTCGGTCAAGGTGTGGAACCTGGCCGAGCTCGGACCGGACGAGCCCCAGAGCGTCGCCGAGTTGCACCTCGGCCAGGCGACGCCGGAGGGCTTCGTGTTCTCGCCGGACGGCCGTTATCTCTACGGCAGCGCCTACTACACTGGCGTGTCGAACATCTATCGTTTCGAGATCGCCAACCAGAAGATCGAGGCGGTCAGCAACGCGGTGACCGGCCTTTTCCGTCCGATCCCGCAAGCCGACGGATCGATGATCGCCTTCGAATACACCGGCCGGGGCTTCGTTCCGGTGAGCTTCGACCCCAAGCCCGTTTCCGACCTGGGGTCGATCAAATTCCTGGGCGCGCGGGTCGCCGAGGACCATCCCATCGTCAAATCCTGGGCCGTGGGTCCGCCGTCCAAGGTCCCGCTGGAATCGATGATTAGATATCGCGGCAAATACGATCCGCTGCATGAGATCAAACTCGATTCCAGCTATCCGATGGTCGAGGGCTACAAGGGCCACGTGGCCTACGGCTGGAACCTGCTGTTCGAAGACCCGCTCCAGTTCGACCAGGTGAACGTCAGCCTCGCCTACTCGCCCGCCGGCGACCTTTCCCCGGCCGAGCGCTGGCACGCCAGGATCGACATCCACAACCTCAAGTGGCGCTTCACCTATTGGCACAACCTGGCCGACTTCTACGACCTGTTCGGCCCCGTGGACCGCAGCCTCAAGGGCGATGCCTTCATCGTCGGCTACAAGGATCCGCTGATCTACGACCTGCCCAGGCAGCTGACCTTTGACGCCCAGGTGGCCGGCTACGTGGGGCTCGACACCGTTCCGGGAGCCCAGAACGTCGCCACGGGCCAGATCCACGACATCGCCTCCGCCAAGGCCACCCTCACCTATGAGAACACCGACAAGTCGCTGGGCGCGCTCGACTATGAAAAGGGCGTGAGGTCCATGGTCGCGGTCGGCGACGACTACGCCAACGGACAGACTTTCCCCAAGGCCTGGGCCACCTTCGATATCGGCCGGCCGCTGCCGATCAACCACGCCTCGCTGTGGCTCTACACCGCCTTCGGCGACGCCGGCGGAGACCCGAAGAACCCTCTGTCGCCGTTCTACCTGGGCGCGTTCGGCAACAACTATGTCGATATCCGCGAGGTGAAGCGCTATCGTGAGTACGACAGCTTTCCAGGCTTCGGCATCGACGCCATCAGCGCGCGCCGTTTCGCCAAGGGCCTTGTCGAGCTGAACCTGCCGCCGGTGTGGTTCGGCGGCGTCGGCGAATCCAACTTCTACCTGAGCTCGGCGCGAACCGCCCTTTTCGCGGGCGCCATGATCGTCAGCCCGCCGACCGGACCCCGGCGCACCCTGGAAAGCATCGGCGGCCAGATCGACTTCAATCTGACGGCCGCGCTGCGCCTTCCCATGGTGCTGTCGGTGGGCTACGCCGCTGGCGTGGAGTCGGGGCAGAAGACAGGGAGCGAGGGCCTGATTTCCCTCAAGATCATGTGACCACGGGGCGGTTCGGTTGGAGCTGATCCTCGTCAAAATCCTGATCGCGCTGGGGCCGGTCCTGATTTTCCTGGCGGTGTTCGACTGGCTGGACGCGTTCAAGCTCGTCTCGCGCCGGGAGATCGTCCTGCTGCTGATCGGCGGCGGTCTGCTGGCGATCGTGAGCTACGCCGTCAACGGCCGGTTCATCGACGCAATGCCGATGGGCTTTTCGCCATTCAGCCGCTTCATCTCTCCGCCGATCGAGGAAGGCCTCAAGTGCGCACTGATCTTTGCGCTCTTCCAGACCAACCGGATCGGCTTCGTGATCGACGCGGCGATCGTCGGCGTCTCCGTCGGCGCCGGATTCTCGGTGGCGGAAAACCTCATCTACATCGGCGCCTTCACCCATGCGAACCTGGGCGTCTGGGTGGTGCGCGGCTTCGGCACGGCCATCATGCACGCCGGCGCAGGGGCCCTGTTCGCCACGCTCGGGCAGCATTTCACCGAGCGCTTCACGCGGGCCGAGGCTGAGCGGCACCGGTTTGAGTGCCTGTACTTCCTGCCGGGCCTTGGGCTGGCGATCCTGGCTCACAGCATTTTCAACCAGTTCGCGGCCCAGCCGATCATCGCCATGGCGCTGACGGTCTTCCTCGTCCCGATGCTGCTGTTCATGATCCTGATGCGCAGCGAGGACAGCGCGCACAAATGGCTGCTGACCGACCACGAGAGCCACCAGCACATGCTGGACGACATCCGCGAGGGACGCCTGGCGGGCAGCCCGCAGGGCCGGTTCGTGCGGCAGCTCGCGGAGCAGTTTCCCCCGGACATCGGCGCCGCCATGTTCCGCTATATCCAGGTTCACACCTGGCTGGTGACCAAGGCCGAAGAGGATCTCATCGATCTGCACGAGGGCCGCCCGGAGGACCTCGGCGAGAGCGTGCGCGCGAATCTGCAGGAATTGCATGACCTCGAGAAGAAGATCGGCCGGACAGGGGTTCTGGCGCTGAGCCGGCACATGCATTTCAGCCGCGGCGAGCTGTGGGAAATCCACGAGCTCGAGGCGCATCTGAGACACGAACATCCGAAGTGGCGGACGCGGCCTAAAGGGTAGCGAAACAGACGGCCGGATCGGCTGGGCGCCCAGCCGGTCGGCTACGGTGCGATCGTCGGAAGCAGTTCGTCCAGCTGATCCAGCTGCGCGGGCAGTCCGGCCGCCGACCCGGCCATCGCTTCGTCGAGCGCTTCCTTCGAAGGATAAAGCTCGTGGATCGTCAGCAGCGTCTTTCCGCCCCGGTCCTCGAACGTGACGGTGGTCACCGCGCCTTCATCCTCTTCTTCGTTCGTCCAGACGATGCGCTCGTCCGGCGTCACGGCCAGATACTTGCCGTGGAAGGCCATGGTGTCGGTCCCGCCGGCGGCGAACTCCAGCCGGTATGTGCCTCCGGTGCGCACGTCCATCTCGCAGGACAGGAGCGTAATGCCGCCGCCCTTTGGCGCCCACCACTGGCGGAACAGCTC
>DASZKO010000037.1:0-6491 GCA_035605655.1 Caulobacteraceae bacterium
CGGCCCGCAGGCGGGAACGTCCGCCTCCGTGCTCCACAGGCCCTCTACGGGTTGAAGTTTCGCCAAGCCCAGCATGTGTTTGGTCATCTAGGCGGCTCCGCTTCGGTCCATTCGTTCGAGGACCGCGTCGCGCGCCTCGGCGAAAGCGCGGGCGGCGGTCTCCAGGTGCTGCGGCGAATGGGCGGCGCTGAGCTGAGTGCGAATGCGCGCCTGGCCGCGCGGCACCACCGGGAATGAAAAGCCGGTGACGAAAACCCCTCGCGTGAGGAGTTCGGCGGCGAGAGCCTGGGCCAGCCGCGCCTCACCCAGCATGACCGGCACGATGGGGTGCTCGCCGGGGACGAGGTCAAAGCCCGCGTCATCGAGCGCACCGCGCCAGCCCTTGGCGTTGGCCGACAGCCGGGCGCGGCGTTCTTCGCCTTCCGGGCCACGCGCGATGTCGATGGCCGCCAGCGCCGCGCCGCAGACCGCCGGGGCGAGCGCGTTGGAGAACAGGTAGGGCCGCGCCCGCTGGCGCAGCATCTCGACCACCGGCGCCCGAGCCGCCACGAACCCCCCCATCGCCCCGCCGAGCGCCTTGCCGTAGGTGCTGGTGAGAATGTCGATGCGCCCTTCCACTTTCCGATAGGCCGCCGAGCCTCGCCCGCCGTCGCCGAGGAATCCCGTGGCGTGGCAGTCGTCGACCAGCACCAGGGCGTCGTAGCGGTCGGCCAGGACCGTGATCTGGTCCAGCTTGGCGATGTGGCCGTCCATGGAGAAGACGCCGTCGGTGGCGATCAACACCGTGCGCGCCCCGCCCGCCCGGGCGCCTTTGAGTTCGCTTTCCAGGGCGTCCATGTCGCCATTTGGGAACCGCCGGCGCTCGGCCTTGCACAGCCTCACCCCGTCGATGACCGAGGCGTGGTTGAGGCTATCGGAGATGATGGCGTCGCCCTCGCCCAGGAGCGGTTCGAAGACCCCGCCGTTGGCGTCGAAGGCGGCGGCGAAGAGGATGGCGTCCTCATAGCCCAGGTAATCGGCGGTAGCCTTTTCCAGAGCCTTGTGGATCGCCTGGGTGCCGCAGATGAACCGCACCGAAGCCATGCCGGCCCCGGCGTCGCGCGCGGCCTTGGCGGCGGCGTCCGCCACCCGAGGATCGCCGGCCAGACCCAGGTAGTTGTTGGCGCAGAAATTGAGCGCCTCGACAGTGCGGCCGCCCTCCAGGCGCACCTCGACCAGCGGACCCTGCCGCGAGGCGATCACTCGCTCCGGCTTGGTCAGGCCCTGGCGATCGATATCGGCCAGCTCACCGGCGACCCGCGTGTAGAAATCTTCGCGCATGCCGTTCCCTATCACTCCACGTAGCGAATCCAGAAGGGCGTGGCCTTGCCGCCGGTGAGTTCGACGATGGCCATCCGTCGCGTCCGCGCCCCATCGCGAGCCTGGGCCACGACCCGGACCGTCAGGGTGCGGCCGAACAGGTGGTCGTCGGGGGCGGCGATCTCGTCCGGGCGGAGGAAGGTCTGCTCGCCGTCCACGCCGTTGGCGCTCTGCCCGCCCAGCGACTGGACGGTGGCTATGGCGAGCGGCGAGGCGTAGGTGGGATCGAAGCCGCTGGTGAGCTCGGGAAAAACGGTCACCGCAGGGGCGGCGCGGGCGAGGATCTCCTTATCCATACCCGGCAGGGCCGCCAGCTCGCCGAGGCTGCGCATGGCCCCATGGCGGACCTGGAGGGCCGGAGGGGGCGCCTGAGGGGCGAGCGGCTGCTCGTTTTGCCAGTCGATGAATTCGGCTACCAGGTTGTCGAGCTGATCGCCTTCGGCCCCCGCCCCCTGGAAGAGGGCCCGGGCCTGGGATTCGTTGAGGCCGGCGAGGGGCGCCTTGCCGCGCTCGTCCTCGATCGTCACGTCCAAGGCGACGCCGGCGAAGTCGAAGGTCCGGTGGCTGCCGTCGATCGGCCAGCGGGCGTCGCGGTCCTGCGCCCCCAGCCCGTGAATCGCCGTGGCGATGCCGGCGTCGGCTGCCGCCATCAGCTCGGCCTGCTCGATGCGCGCCCGGGCCGTGGCGATCCCGCCGATATCGGCGGCCAGGACCTGGTAGGCGATCATGGCCAGGACAGCGATTCCGGCCACGGCGGCGACGAGGGCCCATCCGCCATCACCGGCCGCCGGCCTCGGATGAACCTGCGAGACGGTCATCAGCGCCCCTTGCAGTCGTGTGAGATCGGATCGAGGGAGCAGGCGGTGTCGACGGTTGCTCGCGGATGGACAATCAGGTCCGGCCAGGAGCGGCGGTCTCCAACCTGGAAGCGCAGCCGAATCCGAATGGCCTGCGGAAGCAAGGCCTGATCAGCCCAGTCGGGCCGCCAGCCCGCTGTCGGATCGGACCCGGCGACGCCGAAATAGGCCACGTCCACGCCGCGCACCCCGCTCAAAAGGACCTGATCGATCACGGTATCCGTCAGGGGCGCCACATCGCTCACCGAGCTGAGGATGAGCTGGCCGCTCGCATCGAGCCTGAGGGTGTAGCGGCGCAAGGGACCCGGCCGGTCGGCCAGAGGCGGACTGGAGATGAAGACGATCATGCCTCGGGCCCCCGCGAAATCGGTGGAGGGCGGTGTCGTGTCATAGAGCGTCGCCGGATATATTTCTTCGAGACGATCGCGCAAGGCGGTCTGGGCGCCGTCCACGCCGTCACGGCCGGACTGGCGAGCGTCGACGACTTCCCAGACCCTCGCCCCCGTTCCGATCCCCTCGAACAACATCAACGAGATCATGGCGATCACGACGAGGCTCGCCAGCGCCTCGACGAGAGCGAAGCCGCTGCTGGCGTCATCCCGAACACGGCGGGACGGGCTCACGAGTTCGAAGCCACGCGCAGAGTGGTGAGCTCGACGAGTTTCGCGCCTCCGGCCCTGGGCCGCACGCTCACGAAGACCTGCAACAGCCGACCGGCGTCGCTGTCTTCGCTAGCGTCGGCATAGGGTTCGATCTCGACCCGCCACGCCAGGGTTCCGGCGACCCCGTCGGTATCGCCGGGCGTCAGGGGAATCTCGGCCCCGATGTCGGCGAGTTCGGACTGGGCGACCTCGACGGCGGCCAGCCGCGCCTCGACCGCCCGTTCGCGCGCGGCGCTGTCGCCGATCACCTTGAAGGTGGCCCCGAGGGCCATGGCCGCGATGGTGGCGGCCATGATCGCCTCGACGAACATCGAGCCCCGGTCATCAGATGGATGGACCCAGCCGCTCACCGGCCGCCCACCAAGATCGCCCCTGTCGCCGGCGCGACGCGGATGAGGGTGCTCCTGCCCCGAGCGCTGACCCACAGGGCGCCGCCGGTGGAGGAACCATCGCCGAAAAAGCCGATCGCACGACCCGTCACCGGCCTCAGCTCGACCCCCCAGGCGGTCCGCGCCTCGCGCGAACCTGGCCCCTGGTAGGCGCGGCCGTCGCGGGCGATGACGAACTGCGTGGGCCTGTCGGCGCGCAGGGCATAGGCGCGCGCCTGGCGAAGTTCGGCGGCCACGGCGGACACGGTCTCGCGGCGGCTCACCGCGGCCAGGGCCTGCTGGAGCTTGGGAAAGCCGATGGCCGCCGTCAGGCCGATGATCGCCAGCACGACGAGGCTCTCGATCAAGGTCGTGCCGCCGTCGAGGCTTCTGTTCTTCGCCGCCATGGGCCGCCTCATCGCACACGCTCCCGCGCGGCTGTTGAACGCCACCGAGGGCTTATTTTCGACCGCCCTCGGACAATGCAGGCGATTGCGAGACCTCATCCTTTGACGGCGCCGGCGAGCAGGCCGCGGATATAATAGCGCTGCAGGACCACAAAGAGGAGGAGGACCGGGGCGACCGTGACCACGGCGCCGGCCATCATCAGCTCGCTGTCCTGCACGTGTTCGCGAGACAAGGAGGCCAGGGCGAGCGGCAGGGTGAAGAGATGCTCGTCGTTGAGCACGATCAGCGGCCACATGAAGTCGTTCCATGCGCCCAAAAACGTGAAGGTGGCCAGCGTCACCATGATCGGGCCCAGCATCGGCAGGACGATAGAGCGGAACAGGCGAAACTCGCCGGCCCCATCCACCCTGGCCGCTTCCAGCAGTTCGTCGGGAATGGTGAGAGCGTACTGGCGGACGAGGAAGACGCCGAACACCCCAGCCGCTGTCGGGAGAAGGACGCCGCCGAAATTGTCGATGAGGCCCAGCGGCTTGAGCATCAGAAAAAGGGGGATCATGGCCACCTGGCCGGGAATCACCAGGGCCCCCATCAGGAGCTGGAAGACCCTGTCGCGACCGGCAAAGCGCAGCTTGGCAAAGGCGTAGCCGGCCATGACATTGAAGGTGAGGGAAAGCAGGGTCGCCGCCGAGGCGAGGAAAAGGCTGTTGAGAAAATATCGTCCCATGCCGTGACGGGCGAAGAGCTCGCGATAGGCGGCAAGGTTCGGGGCACGGGGAAGAAGCGGCGGGGGGAAGCTGTCGGCCTCGCCCGGGGCCATGAACGAGACCGAGACCATCCACAGCAGGGGTGCGAGAGCCAGCGCGGCGGCCACGGCGAGGGCCCCGTTGACGGCAAAGGCGGGCATCAGGCGCTTCACAACGCCCCTCGCCGGTGGGCAACGGCCAGCTGGGCGAGGGTCACCACCAGCATCAGGATGAACAGGAGGAAGGCGACGGCCGAGGCGGCGCCCAGGTTCCACCATTTGAAGCCCTGCTCGTACATGAAGTAGAGCACGCTCACCGTGGACTGGGCCGGACCGCCCTGGGTCATCACATAGGGTTCGGCGAAAAGCTGCAGGTAGCCGGCCACCGTCAGCAGGCTGACCAGCAGGATTATCGGCGTCAGCCCCGGCAGGGTGACGTGCCAGAACCGGCGCGTCGCCGAGGCGCCGTCGATCCTCGCTGCCTCGTAGAGATCCTCGGGGATGGTCTGAAGCCCGGCCACGAAGATGATCATGTTGTAGCCGAAGTTCTTCCACACCGCGAAAAGGATGATCGCCGGCATGGCCCAGCGCGGGTCGCCCAGCCAGTCGATCGGCCCGATCCCAAGCCCGCCCAGGGCATAGTTGATCAGCCCGTAGCGGGCGTGGAGCAGGTAGCGCCAGATCACCGCGACGGCGACGAGGGTCGTCACCACCGGGGCGAAGAGGGCGGTGCGGAAGAAGCCCTTGAACCGCGCCAGGCGGGATTCGAGCAGCAGGGCGGCGCCGAGCGAGGCGGTGATCGACAGGGGGACCCCGAAAACCACGAAATACAAGGTGTTGCCGAGCGCCTGCCAGAACAGGGGATTGGTCAACAGGGCGGCGTACTCGCCAAGCCCGACGAATCGCAGATTGCGCAGATCGGCCAGGGCGTAGATGTCGAAATCAGTCAGGCTGAGAACGAAGGCGGCGGCGGCGGGCAGGAAGAAGAACAGGCCGATGATCGCCAGGGCGGGGGCGACGAAGACCCATCCGGCGCGCTGTTGCTTCACGCCGGTTTCGCCAGTCCGCGGGCCAACATCCAGCGGCGTTTCTCGAGCAGGCGGTTGGCCCGCCGGTCGATCTCGGCGGCGGCGGCGTCGACGCTCAGTCCACGACGGACCATTTCTTCGGCGACCAGCTGCATTTCCGTGGCGATCCGCTCCCACTCTGGAATTTTCGGGGTCGGCCTGACCCGTTCGAGCTGGCTTTTGAACGCGGCCGCCCGGTCGTCCCCAGCCAGAGACGGCGCCGCCCATGCGGCCCGGTTCGCCGGCAGATCACCGGTGAGAGTCCAGAACTGGCTCTGAATGTGCGGCGCGGTCAAATATTCGATCAGCCGCCAGGCAGCCTCGGCCCGGGGCGAGAGCGCCCGCACCGCCAAGCTCGAGCCGCCGGCGATCCCAGCTCCTGGCCCGCGCGGTCCAGGCATGGGTGCGGTCGCCCACAAGCCCTGGTCGGCAGCCGGCAACCGGCGGGCGAATTCCCCGAGATTCCACGGTCCGGTGACGAGGAAGGAGAAATAGCCGCGGGCGAACTCGTCGTAGAGATTGCCGATCTCGGTATCGGCGGCCAGCGGCGCCAGGCCTCTGGCGAAGATCTCGCTATAGAAGGCGAGCGCGGCCTTGAAGCCGCGGCTCTGGAAATTGCCCCTCCCCCCTCCGTCGGCGAGCAGCGGTTCGTCCTGCTGCAGGCCCAGCGTCAGCAAGGGTTCGTATTCGTTCAGCGGCAGCAACACGGCGTAGTTTCCACGCCCCGCCGCCCGCTTGACCGCCTCCATGGCGCCCAGCCACGCCTCCCAGGTCGCCGGCGGCGCCGGATAGCCCGCCCGGGCGAGCAGATCGCGGCGATAGAAGACGAGGCGAGTGTCGACGTACCAGGGGACGCCATAGACGCTGCCGGCGATGACGTTTGTCGCCCAGATCCCCTCGAACCCGTCGCGCGGATCGATCGAGCGCGACGAACGCAGCCGGCCGTCCAGGCGCTCGAAAGCGCCCAAGGCGACGAACTCGGGCAGCCAGGTGTTGCCGATCTGGCAGAGGTCGGGCAGGTCGCCGCC
>DASZKO010000041.1:0-6766 GCA_035605655.1 Caulobacteraceae bacterium
TGCGCCGACATCCTCGCCCGCACCCTCGAGCGCTGCGCCGTGAAGGTGGAGATCCTCGGTTTCACCACCCGGGCGTGGAAGGGCGGCGCCTCGCGGGACGATTGGCTCAAAGCCGGCAAGCCGGCCTCGCCCGGCCGCCTCAACGACCTGCGCCATATCATCTACAAATCGGCCGACGCGCCGTGGCGGCGGGCCCGCAAGAATCTCGGCCTGATGATGCGCGAGGGGCTGCTGAAAGAGAACATCGACGGCGAGGCCCTGATGTGGGCCCACCAGCGCCTCGTCTGGCGCAGCGAGCAGCGGCGCATCCTGATGGTCATCTCCGACGGCGCGCCGGTGGACGATTCCACCCTGTCGGTGAACTCGGGGCATTACCTCGAGCGCCATCTGCGGCGGGTGATCGCCGAGATCGAGGCCAGGAGTCCGGTGGAGCTGATCGCCATCGGCATCGGCCATGACGTCACCCGCTATTACCGGCGAGCGGTGACCATCGTCGATGTCGAGCAGCTGGGCGGGGCGATCACCGAGCAGCTCGCCGCGCTCTTCGAGGAGGAGCCGCGGACCACCGCCGGCCGCGCCCCCGCCTCCCTGATGGACCCCCTGCCCAGCGTCCAGGGGACGCCGGTCCGGGCCGCCCCGGGCCGGCGCGCGCGGCAGATCGCATGAAGCCGGTCTGCGTCACCGACTACCGGGCCGCGGCGCGGGAGCGCCTGCCCGATGTCCTCTTCAACTACATCGACGGCGGGGCCTACGGCGAGACCACCATGGCGGCCAACCTCGCCGACTTCCAGGTGGTCAGGCTGCGCCAGCGCGTGCTGCGCGATGTCTCGAAGTTGAAGATGGAGACCGAGGTGTTCGGCCAGAAGCTGGCCATGCCGGTGGTCCTTGCGCCCATCGGCATCGCCGGGATGTACGCCAGGCGCGGCGAGGCCGCGGCGGCCAGGGCGGCGAAGGCGGCGGGGGTGCCGTTCTCGCTTTCCACGGTCGGCATCTGCTCCGTCGAGGAGGTGGCCGCGGCCGCCGCCCCGCCGTGGTTCCAGCTCTACATGATCCGCGACCGCGGCTTCATGGACGACATGCTGGCCCGCGTCCGGGCCGTCGGCTCGCCGGTTCTGCTCTTCACCGTCGACCTGCCGCTGCCCGGCTCCCGCTATCGCGAGCACCGCGGCACGCTCAACGACGGAACGCTGGGGGGGCGGATTCGCCGGGGTGTGGACGGCCTCGCCCATCCCGACTGGCTGTGGGACGTCCAGATGCGCGGCGGCCCGCTCGTGCCCGGCAACATCGCCAGCCTGGCTCCGAACTTGAAATCCCTGGGCCAGTTCTGGGCCTGGATCGGGGCCAATTTCGACCAGTCCGTCACCTGGGACGACATCGCCTGGGTCCGCGAGCGCTGGCCGGGCCCGCTCGTTCTCAAGGGCGTGCTTGACGCCGACGACGCCCGCGAGGCCGTGCGTTGCGGAGTCGATGGGGTGGTGGTTTCAAACCATGGCGGGCGCCAGCTCGACGGCGTCGCCTCGGGGATCGCCGCCTTGCCCCGGATCGCGGACGCGGTGGGAGACGAATTGACGGTGCTGATGGACGGCGGCGTGCGCTCGGGCCTGGATGTGCTGCGGGCGCTGGCCAGCGGGGCCAAGGCCTGCCTGATCGGCCGGGTCTGGGCCTTCGCCCTCGCCGCCCGCGGCGAGGCCGGGGTCGCTCATGCGCTGCAGATCCTGCGGGCCGAGCTGCGGGTGGCCATGTCGCTGACCGGCTGCACGGACGTCGCCGCCGCCGGGCGCGATCTCCTGGACGCCTGACAAATCCATGGATCCGGGAATAAGCCCGGCGTTCCATCGGTCCTGATCATCACATGCTCGATCACCGCCAGAGGTTCGAGGCTCTCGCCCTGCCGCACATGGATGCGGCCTACAACCTGGCCCGATGGCTTTCGCATTCGCCCACCGATGCGGAGGACATCGTGCAGGACGCCATGCTGCGCGCCTTTCGCGCCTTCGAGCAGTTCCGCGGCGAGAACATCCGCCCCTGGCTGCTGACCATCGTGCGCAACTGCTGGCGCAATCGGGTCGGCGACGTCCGCCGGCGCGGCCATGTCCCCCTGCCGGAGGAGGACGAACGGCCCCTGGCCTTCGAGGGGCCCGATCCGGAGACCGAAGCGGTGCGCGCTAGCGAGGGGCGGCGCCTGGAGACCATGATCGCCGCCCTGCCGGAAGATTTCCGCACGGCCCTGATCCTGCGCGAGATGGAAGACATGAGCTACCGGGAGATCGCGGCGGCGACGGGGGCGCCGATCGGCACGGTGATGTCGCGGCTGGCCCGCGCCCGCGCCTTGCTGAAAGACCAATGGCTGGCGGAGCAGAACCATGCCGTGCGCTGAAACCCTCACCACCCAGGCCTTCATCGACGGCGAGATCAGCGGATCGGCGGCCGAGGCGGCCGAACGCCATATCGAAGGCTGCCCCGAGTGCCGGGCCTTCTGCGCCGACGCGGCCGCCTTGAGTGACGCCATCCGCGCCCAGGCGCCGCGCCATGTCGCGCCGCCTCTCCTGCGCCGGCGGGTGGAGGCGATGCTCAGGAAGGAGGAGGCCGCGCGGCCGTCCTCGCCGCTGCGATCGCTTTCCCGGCCCACGTTCTGGGGCGGGGCGGCCAGCGGGACGGTGATCACCGCCCTGGCCGCCGGTTTCGCGGCCCTGGCCATCCTGCCGCCATCGGCGAGCACCCTCGTCGACCAGGTGACGACGGCCCACACCCGGGCCCTGATCGCCCACCGCGAGATCGCCGTCGTTTCCAGCGACCATCACACGGTCAAGCCATGGTTCGCCGGCCGCGTGGCCCTTTCCCCGCCAGTGGCCGATTTCAGGGCCGAGGGCTACCCCCTGGTCGGCGGCCGGCTGGACAAGATCGCCGGCGCCCCGGCCGCGGTGGTGGTCTATGGCCACGGCAAGCACGAGATCGACCTCTTCGTGTGGGCGGCGCGTGGCGGAGCCCTGCCCGCGACCGGTCTGAGCCACGGCTACCACGCGATCTTCTGGCGCAATCAGGACCTTGATTTCGCGGCGGTTTCGGACACGGCGGAGCCGGAACTGGCGCGCTTTGCGAGCCTCGTGCGGGCCGAGCCGGAATAAACCGGGGCCCTGGCTGGTCTTGTCCTCAGAATTCATTTCGAGGACATCCCATGGATCATGACCCGACGCGCCGCGGCGCCCTCAAATGCCTGGGCGTGGGGGCTGGAACCCTATTCGCCCTGCAGGCTGGTGTCCTGAGCGGCTTCGACCTCGCCGCGGCCGCCGAGCCGGGCGCGGCCCGCAAGATCGGCGCGCCCCTCTTCGTCCAGATCAGCGACAGCCACATCGGCTTCAACAAGGCGGCCAATCCCGACGTTGTCGGCACCCTCAACCGGACCATCGACCTGGTGAACGGCCTGCCGCATCAGCCGGCCTTCGCCCTGCACACCGGCGATATCACCCATCTCTCTAAGGCGGCGGAGTTCGATCAGGCGGCCCAGCTGATGAAGCGCCTGAAGGTCAGCGAGCTGCATGTCGTCCCCGGCGAGCACGACGTCACCGACGGCGTGGGAACCGAATACTTCGCCCGCTTCGGCGCGCCTTCGAAGGGAAAGGGCTACTACAGCTTCGACCACGCCGGCGTGCACATGGTCGCCCTGGTGAATGTCATGCAATTCAAGCCGGGGGGCCTGGCCTCTCTCGGGGCCGAGCAACTGGCGTGGCTGAAGGCCGATCTCGCCGGGCGGTCGTCCAGCCAGCCGATCGTCCTCTTCGCCCACATGCCGATGTGGAACATCTACGAGCCGTGGGGCTGGGGATCGAGCGACGCCCCCGAGGTCATGGACATCGTCAAGCGCTTCGGCTCGGTGACCGTCCTCAACGGCCACATCCACCAGATCGTCAGCAAGGTGGAAGGCAACGTCGCCTTCCACACCGCCCGGGCGACCGCCTATCCTCAGCCGATGGCCGGGGTGGGGCCGGGACCCGGACCCCTTGCGGTCCCCCACGACGAGCTCGCCCACATGCTGGGTGTCACCACCGTGGCGCGCGCGCCCCTCCACCGGCCGTTGGCTCTGACCGACACCACCCTGGCCTGAACCCCCCTTTTCGAGAACGGACCCTTCCCCATGAGACTTCCCGCCCCCGGCCGCGTCCTCTGGACGGCCAACTTCGCCGCCCTGGCGATCGCCGGCCTCACCGTCGCCGGCGCCGCCTTCGCCCAACCCGGCGCCGCCCTCGTGACGATCAAGAATTTCGATTTTCATCCCATGGCGGTCAGCGTGCCCGTCGGCGGCACGGTGACCTGGAAGAACATGGACGGCGAGCCCCACACCGTCACCAGCACCGGCGGCGCCTTTCGATCCGAGGCGCTCGACGAGGACGACAGCTTCAGCTTCAAGTTCACCAAGCCGGGCGTCTACAGATACCTGTGCACCATCCATCCCAAGATGGTGGCCACCGTCACCGTGAAATGACCACGCCCGATTCGGGGCTCATGGTGGGAGCGGCCGCGAGCCTTCGCCGGCCGGACCGCTTCGATCCCCTCACCATCGCCATGCACTGGACGACGCTGGCGCTGCTCATCGTCGCCTATGCCGCCGCCTGGAGCGTGACCCAGGCGACCAGTGAGCCGAGCGCCGATGCCGCCCTGCTCATTCACCGATCCACCGGCGCCCTGATCTGGGGTCTGACCGTGATCCGGCTCGTCTGGAAATCGACCTACGCCCAGGCCGCGGTCCTGCCGGCCGAAACCAATCCTGTGCAGCGGGTGGCGGCGCGGACTGTCGAGTGGGCCCTCTACGCCCTCCTGGCGGCGCAGCCGATCACCGGATTCGCGCAGAGCGTTCTGCGCGGAAGGCCGTTCCCCCTGCTGGGATTCACCCTCCCGGCGATGCTGGCGCGCGACAAGGGCCTCACCCGGCTCTTCCACAACATCCACGAGATCACCGCCTGGGCGCTGCTGGCCCTGATCGGCATGCACGCCAGCGCCGCTCTCTTCCATCATTTCGTGCGGAGGGACGGGGTGCTGCGCTCGATGGCGCCGGGCCGGTCGCCACAGGGCCGGGAATAAAACGGCCACTCGATCGGTCATCACCGTGTAGGCCGACCTGGCCTCCGTTCCCCGGCCGCGATTCGCCCCCCGCGCCGGGCCCTCGAGGGGGCGCTGATCCCCCCACAAAGCGCCCCCTCGAGTTTCTCTGATTTCAGATCAGGAGAGAGAAGGTCGCGGCTAGACCGCGGCCTTGGCCTTGACCTGGCGCTTGATCTTCAGGGCGCGCGGCGACAGATCCTCGTCGGACGCCTTCAGCAGGAAGGGATCGAGGCCGCCGCGGAAGTCGAGGGTCCTCAGGGCCGCGTTGGTGATGCGCAGGCGGAAGGTCTGGCCGAGCGCCTCGGAATGGACGCTGGCCGGATTGAGCGCCGGCAGGAAGCGCCGCTTGGACTTGATGTTGGAGTGGCTGACGCGATGGCCGGTCATGGGGCCGACACCGGTGAGTTCGCAGCGGCGGGACATGAGGCCTCTCTATTCGCTTTCTAACCAAAATTGGCCTGGGAATGGAGGCCGCCATCAGCCTCGCGCGAAGGCCGGGCGATATAGGGGAAGAGGGGCCCGCCCGTCAAGGCGGACCCCTTACGTGAACGTCGCTCGAGTCCGCCCTAGGTCTGGCTGGGCGGGGTGGCGATGGCCGGAGCCGGCGGGGCGGCGACCACCGGCGGGGCGGCCGTGCTCGGTGTGCTGGGGGCGCTGGCGGCCGGAGCAGGCGGCGTTGGCGTCGCGACCGTGGCGCTGGTGTTCACGCCTGAATCGCTGGCGCTCGACGCGGCCGCGTGGCTGCGGGCGGCATGGCGCGGGGCGGCGCTGGCGTAGCGCCTCGGCGCAGCGGGCGCGCCGTGGGTGACCTTCAGCCCCGACGGTGGAGTCGCCGGGGCGGCGCTCGCGGGGGTGACCGGCGCGGGCGCGCTGGTATCGGCCAGCGGCGCTGGCGCGGCCGGGGGCGGAGCGGCCTGGGCCACCTGCGTCGGCGGGGCGGCATGGTGGCCGGGGTGGCTCAGCGCCACGTAGGCGGCGGCGCCGCCCAGGGCCAGGACGCCGAGCGCCACGGCGGGGGCGAACTTGACCCCCTTGGGCTGGCGGCCGCCGCGGTCGAGGCGGCGATAGATGTTGGCGCCCGCGCCGAAGGCCTCAGGCGATTGGCCGGCGGGCGTTTCGATCTGCGTCTCGGGAGTGTCGAAGCGACTCTCCGGGGTAGGCACGTCGGTGGTGGTCATCGGGTTTCCTCCGGTGATTCCCCCTTTTGGCGAAGGTACAACGCACGAACCGCGCGTTTGGCTCTCCCGCCCGGGTTCACAGACCCCCTCGGCGCCCCTATTTTAGGGGCCAGACAAGAGGAGCGTCCGGTCATGTCCAAAGCCAAGCTCTTGGCCAGTTTCGGTCTTGCCGCCACCCTCGCCGCCGGCGCCGCGCCGGCCCAACCGGCCGGCCAGAGCCAGTGCTTCCTGGTCCGCAATATCAACAGCTTCAACGCCCCCAACGACAGCACCGTTTATCTGCGGGTCGGGGTGAAGGACTTCTATCGCCTCGAGCTGATGCATAGCTGCGTGGGGATCACGTTCGGCAACAATCTGGCCCTGGAGTCCTCGCCCGGGCGATCGTGGATCTGCTCGCCGCTGGAAGCGACGGTGATCAACCGCAAGATCGGCATGAACCAGCGCTGCCCGGTCAGCGCCATCCACAAGCTCACGCCCGACGAGGTCGCCGC
>DASZKO010000050.1:0-3310 GCA_035605655.1 Caulobacteraceae bacterium
GGGGATCACCGCCATGCGCCGCCGCACCTTTCTCGCCACCCTGCCCATGGCCGCGGCGGCGTCGACCGGGGCGGGCGGGGCGCCGCCCAGGCGCGACGCCGCCCTCGCCCGGCCCGACATTCACGGCGGCGACCGCATTGCCGGGGCCGGCTTCGCCTCCCGCTCCACCGTCTGGGGCTGCCACGGCGCCGCCGCCACCGCCCATCCCCTGGCCACCCAGACCGCCATCTCCATCCTGAAAGCCGGCGGCTCGGCGGTCGATGCGGCCATTGCCGCCAACGCCGCCCTCGGCCTGCTGGAGCCGATCTCCTGCGGCGTCGGCGGCGACTGCTTCGCCATGGTCTGGGACCCCAAGGCCGCAAAGCTCGCCGGGCTGAACGGCTCCGGCCGCTCGCCGCGCGCCCTGACCCTCGCGATCCAGCGGGCGCGGGCGAAGAACGGCTTCATCGCCTCGCACGGGGCGACCTCGGTCTCGACGCCCGGCGCGGTCGACGCCTGGTGGACTCTGCACCAGCGCCATGGCCGGCTTCCCTGGGCCGATCTCTTCGCGCCGGCCATCGAGATGGCCGAGGCCGGCACGCCGATTCCCCAGACCATCGCCTACTATCTGGCCGCCTCGCATCGCTTCTTCACCCGGCCGGACACCGGCATCGAGGAGGTGGAGAACTACCGGAAGGTCTGGGCCCCGAACGGCGTCACCCCGGCCGAAGGCGAGGTCTTCGCCAATCCGGCCCTGGCCCACACCTATCGCCTGATCGCCGCCGGCGGCCGCGAGGGCTTCTACGGCGGCGAGGTGGCCGCCACGATCGACGCCTATTTCAAGCGGATCGGCGGCTGGCTGTCGGCGGCCGACCTCGCGGCCCACCACTCGCAGTGGGTCGAGCCGCGCTCGATGAACTACCGCGGCGTCGACGTCTGGGCCCTGCCGCCGAACAGCCAGGGCCTCTCGACCCTGCAGATCCTGGGCATCCTCGAACATTTCGACCTCGCCGGCCTGGGCTTCCAGTCGCCGGCCGGCCTGCACATCCAGATCGAGGCCAAGCGCCTGGCCTTCGAGGACCGGGCCCGCTACTTCGCCGATCCCGACTTCGCCAAGGCCCCCATCGACTGGCTGATCTCCAGGGACTACGCCGCCCAGCGCGCCGCCCTCATCCGCCCGGACCGCATCCTCACGCCCGTCTTCGCCGGCCAGGCCCCCAGCCATGGCGACACCACCTATCTGTGCGCCGCCGACGCCCAGGGGATGATGGTTTCCCTTATCCAGTCCAACTACCGGGGCATGGGCTCCGGCCTCTCGCCCGATGGCCTGGGCTTCATGTTCCAGGATCGCGGCGAGCTCTTCTCTCTGCGCGACGGCGACGCCAACCTCTATGCGCCGGGCAAGCGGCCGTTCCAGACCATCATCCCGGGGTTCGCGACACGCGGCGGCGAGCCGTGGCTAGCCTTCGGGGTCATGGGCGGCGACATGCAGCCCCAGGGCCAGGCCCAGATGATCGTCAATCTCGTCGACCATGGCCTGGCCCTGCAGGAGGCCGGCGATTCCCCGCGCTGGCATCACGAGGGCTCGAGCGAGCCCACCGGCGCGCCGCAGGAAGGCGTGGGAACCCTGCGCCTCGAAGCCGGCGTTCCGGCCGCCACCCGCCAGGCCCTCGCCGCCCTCGGCTGGAAGTTCGGCCCATCGGACGGCGGCTTCGGCGGCTACCAGGCCATCCAGCGCTGGCCCGGCCGCTATGCGGCGGCCACCGAAATGCGCAAGGATGGCGTCGCCCTGGCCTTTTGATCTGGAGCCCGCCTGAAATGACCCGCGAGGAGGTGCGTGAAATCTGCCTGTCGTTCCCCGGCGCGGAGCTGGGGACGAGCTACGGCCGGCCCGCCTTCCTGGTGAACAAGAAGTTCTTCACCCGCCTGCGCGCCGAGGATGAAAGCCTCGTCCTGATGGGGGTGAATTTCGACGAGCGCGAGATGCTCATGGAGGCGGAGCCTCGGACCTTCCACATCACCGCCCACTACAAGGACTATCCCACGGTCCTCGCCCGCATCGCCACCCTCCACCCCGGCTCCCTCCGCAACTTCCTGGAGCGCCGCTGGCGCAAGATCGCCCCCAAGGCCGCCGTCAAGGCGCGCGATGCGGAACGGCCCGCGTAGGCCTCGAGAATCCTTTTCCGCGAAGCGGGTGACGGGACCACGAAGTGGTTGACGGGGCGGCGGCAGGTCGAGATCGTCGAGGCTTTGGCCCGGCCGCCGCCCCGCCGCGGCCAGGAGTGGGACGCCCGCCCGGACGGCTAGAACTCATCGTGGATCATGGCGTTGAAGTGCTCCATGACCTCCTTCATGGCGTCCCCGCTGGTCGGGGCCTCGTCGACCGGCGCCGGCGCCGCGCGCAACCGCGCCGCCACCAGGCCGCCTCTCACCACAACCAGTTCCTCATCGTCGGTCAGGCCGGTGAGAATCTCCGCAATGCGCGGCGGCAGGTCATCCAGATCGATCTGCTTCATGGCCGGTGAGCTTAGCGCGGCGTGACACGGCCAGGGTAGCCCCTTTAAGGAACGCCATGGCCTACCGGTCCCTCCGCGACTTCATCGCCGCCCTGGAAGCCGACGGCGAGCTGGTGCGCGTGGCCGCCCCGGTCTCCACTGTCCTCGAGATGACCGAGATCTGCACCCGCCTCCTGGCCCAGGGCGGCCCGGCGGTCCTGTTCGAGCATCCCGTCGACGCCGCCGGCCGGCCGGCCGCCATGCCGTGCCTCGCCAATCTCTTCGGCACGGTGGGCCGGGTGGCTCGGGCCGTCACCCTCGAGGGCCGCCCGCGGACCACGGCCAAGGAGCTGCGCGAGGTCGGCGAACTCCTCGCCTATCTGCGCCAGCCGACCCCGCCCAAGGGGCTCAAGGACGCCTGGGACATGCTGCCGCTGGCCAAGAGGGTCATGGACATGCGCCCGAAGGTTGTCAGCCGCGCCCCTGTCCAGGAGGTGGTGTTGACGGGCCCCGACATCGATCTCGCCCGCCTTCCCGTCCAGACCTGCTGGCCGGGTGAGCCCGCCCCCCTGATCACCTGGCCGCTGGTGGTCACCAAGGGTCCGACCGGCGCCGCCGAGGACGACTTCAACCTCGGCATCTATCGCATGCAAGTGATCGGGCGTGACCGGACGATCATGCGCTGGCTGGCCCATCGCGGCGGGGCTCAGCATCACCGGCGCTGGAAAGCGGCGGGCAAGCCCGATGCCCTGCCGGCCTGCGCCGTGATCGGGGCCGATCCGGGGACCATCCTGGCGGCGGTCACGCCGGTGCCCGACACCCTTTCGGAATATCAG
>DASZKO010000009.1:0-2042 GCA_035605655.1 Caulobacteraceae bacterium
GCTGGACCGCCGCGTCGGGGTCCGCATCGGTCGGAGTGAGGCTCTCGATCATCATGGCCGCATTATCGCATACTGCAAGTCTGCATGTCAAGCGGAGTGCAAAGAAATTCTTGGTTTGTTCTGCGTGGACATCGAGCTCACACGCAATAGGCAATCCCGGAGCTTTTCGAGCGGCGTCCCCAAGCCGGCGAGACGCCGGCGCTCCGAGTTGACCCCTCAACGTCGGCGGAACGACCAGAGGTTCCGGTTTGCCCGCCGGCCGACCGAGACTGAAGGCGCGAGCAGCGACGGCCGAAGCTTAGCGCCGGGTGCCCGGACATGTGCCGGCATAGCCGTCGAAGCCGGAAATCTTGGAGCCATTGAAGAGGTTGATATTGTCCTTGAATGAGGCGCGCATGACGTCCCCTTTTTCGTTGAGGATGCAGTAGGAGGCGCCGCGGGGCCAGATGGCGTTATGGACTGCGACAAGTCGGGCGATTTTCGCATAAGCCATGCCGATGATCCGGCTGGTCGTTCCCTTCTTGCCATAGGGTTCCGCGATAAGGACATTGCCGTCCAGCGTCAGGGTCTCGATGTCCAGCGGTCCGGAATGATCGCCGCTGCCTAGCCACAAAAGCGCGGTGTTACTGGCCGGCGCGGCGGGTGCGATCAGGACATTGTGACGATAGGTCATCTGGACTGGGACAGCGCCAGGCCGGCTCTTGCCGAACTCGAACAGTTCGCCATGATCGCCGCTCGCCGCCAGGGTCATGCCCGAAAGATAGAGGGCTTCGGCCAGAAAGACATTGTGGCCAAGGCTCGCCGCTTGGCCGAACCCGTCGCTAACCGGCCGGCCAGGTATGTTGATAAAGGCGTCTCGCAACCAGGTTTCATTGCCATTGTAGGCGTCGACTTGGAGTGCTTCCATAGTGCCTGGCTTGCTGGGGGCGAAACGGCCGTCGAAGGTGTCGTCAGCGAACGTCCGATCGAGGATGCGCCCCGTGGCCACGATGTGTACGAGATCGCCATTGGGGACATCCACCGTCGGGCCGCCGGCGAAACGGCTGTCGGCCACGACCAGCCGCGTGACGATGGATGTGGGGCACGCGGCTGGGACACTGACGAACAGCCACACCGAACCGTGTCGGGTGAAGTCGAGGCCGCGGATGACCGTCTCGCCCCCGCAGACCCGGCAAACCATCGCGGGGCCCGGACGATACTTCGATTTTGCCTCATACGCACAGCCCGGGATTTGCGCCGTTGCAGGGTCCGTCAGGCCAGCCGCAGAGGCGCCGGCGAAGCCGGGGAACGCGGGTAACCCGACGTAGGATTCCTTTGGGGCCCTGACGGCCACCTCGCCGTGGCTGACCATGTGGAGCCGGGACGTTGGCGCCTTTGTGGGGCCGGGGGGACTTGCGGCCGGCTGGGCCGCCGCGCAACAGGCGATCAAGAGCAACATGGCGAGAATGCGCATCACCCGCCCACCTTTAGGCCGGACTCGCCCAAATGGGCATGGGCGAGCGACGTTGCGATGCATGGGACAGGTGCTCCTGTCCCCGTTTTGCTTCTTTTCCGGCGGGACGCCGGCGCTACGCGCGGACCCATAGCCGTCGGAACCAGGACGAAACGACTTAAGGCTTCCGGTCCGCCGCGGCGATGACCTCGTTGATGGCCGCCACGATGGCGTCGGGCCGGTCGAACATCATCATGTGTCCGCTGCCTGCGACCATCTGGGCGCTGCCTCTCGTCGACTGGGCGGCCATCTCGCGGTGAAGCTCGGCCCACAGGGCGCCGCTTGCGCCAGTGCTGTTCCTGGCGGCCGTGAGCACCACGAGGGGCATGGCGCCCAGCGAGGCGCCGTCCTCGTCGATCTCGTCGGAGGTCGCGCCCCAAAGTGTCTCTGCTTCCGATTCCTGGGTTCTCCAGTTGGCGACGCTCAGCGCGCTGTGGCGCGCCTCGGCCGAGGCGCCGGGAAGCGGGCCGCAGCGGATGAGCTGAAGATCGAGCGAGGGCAGGGCGCGCCTGGCCGCCGCCGCCGCGCAGGCCTTCGCCCGGTCGATCGC
>DASZKO010000014.1:0-1919 GCA_035605655.1 Caulobacteraceae bacterium
AGACCCCGGCCACCGCCCAGACCCCGGCGGCGGCGGCGCAGCCGGCGCCGCCTCTCGCGCCCAACGACTACGCCGACAAGGCCGACTGGCTGTGTTGGCCCGGCGCGACGCCCAACGCCTGTGACGTCGACCTCACCGCCACGGTCGTCGCCAAGGGCGGCGCGACGCGCGTCGAAACCTACAAGCCCGACCCGCATCCGGCGATCGACTGCTTCTACGTCTATCGCACCGTCTCCACCGATCCGGGCGTCCTGGCGACCATGAACCGGGAGACGGCCGAGACCCGCGTGGTGGAGCAGCAGTTCGCCCGCTTCGGGGCCTCCTGCCGCCAGTTCGCGCCGCTCTATCGGCAATTCACGCTCACCGCGCTGGTGGGCTTCATGACCGGACATCCCCTGCCGGGATCGACCGGCCAGCGGCCGACCACGCCTTATGACGACGTGCGCGACGCCTGGAACTATTACCTGGCGCACGAGAACCATGGCCGCGGCGTGGTGCTGATTGGCCATTCGCAGGGCTCGGGCGTGCTGACCGAGCTGATCAAGCGCGAGATCGACGGCAAGCCGGCTCAGAAGCTGCTGATTTCAGCCATCCTGATGGGGACCCGGCTCGCCGTGCCTGACGGCAAGAACGTCGGCGGCGACTTCAAGTCCATTCCGCTTTGCCATTCGGACACTGAGACCGGCTGCGCGATCGCCTATGCCTCGTTCCGCGAGACCAGCCCGCCGCCGGCCAAATCCCGCTTCGGCAAGGTGATCATGCCGGGAATGGTCGCGGCCTGCGTCAATCCGGCGAACCTTTCCGGCGGCGAGGGCGAGCTGCACGCCTACCTGACCTCCGGAACCCACGCCATCGCCGCCGGTGCCGCGCCGGCGCCGGACTGGTCCAAAGGCGTGACGATCACCACGCCGTTCGTCAGCCTGCCTGGCATGCTGTGGTCGAAATGCGAGTCAAAGGATGGGTTCAACTACCTGGGGATCGCCATCAGGCCCGACGAGACCGGCGGCCGGACCCGCGACATCAACGGGGACGTGGTTTTCGGCGGCCACGTCATGCCGGACTGGGGCCTGCATCTGATCGACGCCAACCTCGCCATGGGTAACCTCGTCAACCTCGTCCGCGACGAGGGTCGGGCATGGAAATCCACCCACCCGTAAGGCGCAACCCCTCGGCCTTGGATCGTCATCCCGGGCGGCCGTCAGGCCGATCCGGGACCCAGTGGCGGAATGCGCAAACGTTTTTTCATCTCCTGGGTCCCGGCTCTGCGGCGCTGATGCGCCTCGGCCGGGATGACGCGATAGGATGACAGGTGTTATGGCCCCGCGATCGGTCCCGCCATGAGCCTTCGCTATCCCATCGCCATCGAACCCGGAGACGAGACCACCGCGTTCGGCGCGGTGGCGCCCGACCTCCCCGGCTGTTTCTCCGCCGGCGACACGCTCGATGAGGCGCTGGCGGGGGTCGAGGAGGCCGCGGCCGCCTGGATCGACGCCACCCTGGACGCTGGCGGAGACGTGCCCTCGCCCTCCGGACTCGACGCCGTTCGGCGCAATCCCGACAACGCCGGCTGGCTGTTCGGCGCCATCACGCTGGATCTGGCCCGCCTCGCCTGAACGGCCCCTTCCTAAGCCTCCCCGCCCCGCCTAAGACTGCCGGCCATGTCGCAGAGGGAAACCCCTTCGGAGGTCTTCAAGCGCGCGCTGGCCCACGCCGCGCGGTCGCTGGCCGAACAGCCGGATCTGGAAGTGGTGTTCTCGGGCGACGGCCCGGCGCTCACCGGCCACCGCGCCATCCTGCCCCATCCGCCGCGCGAGCTTTCGGGCCCCGAGGCCAGCCGCATCCGCGGCCTCGCCGACCAGCTGGCCCTGCGCGTGGCCCATCACGACGGCGTCGTCCACGCCCGCGGCAAGCCCAGGTCG
>DASZKO010000098.1:0-4070 GCA_035605655.1 Caulobacteraceae bacterium
AAGGTGACGCGGGCGCGCGCCAGCGCCGCCGGCGCCAGCCCCAGCCGGACCAGGGGATGCTTGACGATGGCCAGGAGATTGACCGGATCGAAGTCCGAGGCGCGAGCGGCGAGATCGGCGAGAACCGCCGCCGGGGCGGTGGCCAGGGACGTCCCCACCGAGGAATCGGCGGTGATGTTCCATCGTCCGAGCTGAGCGGCCACCCGGCGGGCGAACCCGGCGTCCGGCGAAACCAGCAGCGCGGTGCGGCCCGGCGTATGGAGCGCCTCGCGCATCAGCAGGGCGGCCGCGACCGCCCCCTCTTCCTCGCCCCGCGCCGAGATCACGGAAAGGCCGGCCACGCCCTTTTCGATCGCCTGCGCGTCTTGCGCCTTCATCGCCTCGATCTCGGTCAACCAGTCGGCGGTGGAGTCCGGCGGCCGCAGGGACTCGCTGATCAGCCGGCGCCGCCAGCGGCCGGGCCCGGGCGACTCCTCCGAGCCGGGCCATGGGATCACCGCCGCCCGCGCGATGCCGGCCTCGGCGAGCAGGCGGCGCAGGGCGCCCTGGGGATGCTGGTCGCCGACCTGGCGCCAGGCGCTCTCGGCCAGGGAATGATCGAGGCCCGGAAGCACCACGAGGCCGCGCGGAGCCGCCGCCACGGCGGCCAGAAGGTCGGCCGTGGCTCGGGTCGAGCCGGTCGAGCCGGCGGCGATCAGCACCTCGTCCGGCGGCGCGCGGCGCCAGCGATCGGCCAGGCGGCGCAGGAGGGTCGCGCGACGCGCGGCGACATCCATCAGGCCCAGTTCGGCGAGCCGCGCCGGCCACGCGGTGAGGGCGATGTCGAGAAACCTCACGGAGGCTTCCCAGTGGCGAGCGAGTTCGCCAGGGGCCAAGGCGGCGAGGTCCGGGGGGCCGTCCAGTTCCTCGATTTGGCAGGAGTCGAGGAATCGGGCCAGGGCGTCGGCGAGATCGAGGGCGGCGGCGGCGTCGATGTTCCGGTCGAGCAGATGACCATGGGCCGCCACCAGCCCCGCCAGCTCGAACCGCCGTCGCTCCGGAGTGATCGCCGCCGGCAGGTCGAGGGCGGCGTCGGCCGGCTCGAACGGCGGCTCGGCCTCGTCGAGATCGCCGATGGCGCGGATCTGCGGCGGCAACAGAGCCCGCGTCCCCGCCGCCTCGAGAAAGGCCGCGCCGAGCGCCCGCGCGGCGCGGCGATTGGGAACCAGAATCACCGCCTCCGACAGCGCCTCTGGTCCCAGCGGCGAAAGCTCGCGCCAGAGATGGGCGGCGAGATCGTCGAGGAACGGCCGGTGGGCGGCGATGGTGAACCAGCGCGGCGCGGCCGCCTCGAAAAGGCCGCTCATCGCCGGCCGGCCAGGCGGGCTTCGGCGGCGGCCAGTGCCGCCGGATCGCCGACGTGCATCCACAATCCCCGCGCCGCCAGACCGTGCAGGCGGCCGGCGGCGGCGTAGCCCATCCAGTGTTCGAAGACGCCATGGCGCCCATCCGGCCAGGCCTCGATGAGGGCCGGATCGAGCATGTGGACGCCCATGTAGGCGAGCGGCGCCGTGGACTCCTCGCCGCGATGGGAGAGCCGGCCGTCGGGGCCCATGAAGAAGTCGCCCGGCCCGCCGAAGCCCAGGGTGTCGGCCATCGGGATCACCGCCAGGAGATCGTCCATCCGCTTCGGGTCCCAGGCCGCGATCAGTCGATCGAGCAGCCCCTCCTCCGTCCACAGGGTGTCGATGTTGCTGACCAGGATGGGGCCGGCGCCCAGCAGGGATCGGGCCTTGCGCAGGCCCCCGCCGGTCTCCAGCAGGGCGCCCCGCTCATCGGAGATGATCACCTCGAGGTCGGGGCGGCCCCGCACGTGGGCCTCGAGCCGGTCGGCGAAGGCGTGGACGTTGATCACTGCCCGGGCGATCCCCGCCGCCGCCAGGCGATCCAGCACGTGGTCGATGAGCGCCTTGCCGCCGACCTCGACGAGGGCCTTGGGGCCGTGGTCGGTCAGGGGCCGCAGACGGGTGCCGAGGCCCGCCGCCAGGACCATGGCCGTGTCCGGCGTCTTGCGGCGACTCATCCCCGCCGCACGCTCGCCGGCACGTAAGCCTCCAGCCACTCCCCGAGACCGGCCGGCGCCGGGGCCTCCAGGCAGCGGTCCAGGTAGCGCCACAGGCGGGGCATGAAGGCGCCGTAGCGCGGCTTGGAATCGCGCACCACCAAGCGGGCGAAAAGGCCGATGATCCGGGCGACGTTGAGCGCCCCCAGGGCATGGAAGTCGGCGAGGAATTCGTCGCGGTCGACCTCCGGATGCAGGGCGAAATAGCGCTCGAGCGCCGCCTTCTCGCGCTCGGCGGAGACGTCATAGCGGGCGTCGTGCAGCAGCATGGAAAGATCCCAGGCCGGATGGGCTTTGAGGGCGTCCTGGAAATCGAGCATGCCGACCCGGGCCGGGCCGGAGCGACGAGGCAGCCAGATGAGGTTCTCGGCATGGTAGTCGCGATGGCAGAAGACGCTCGCCCCGGCCTCGCCGCGGGCCCGCACCGGCGCCCAGACCGCCTCCCACCGGGCCAAGGCCGCCTCGTCCACCACCATCCCGGGGGCGAATTTCGGAAGCCACTGCGGCAGCAGATCGCCGCCGGTCTTCAGCGCCAGGTCGTCGTAGGTGAGAAGGGGCCAGTCCACACCGTCCGCGCGCAGGACAGCGGGCGGCGCGGCGCGATGCAGATCGACCAGGGCGTCGATGGCGGCGTCATAGAGCTGGGCCTCGTCAGCCCCGCTTTCGGCGAGACGGGCGAAGAGATCATCGCCGAGGTCTTCCAGCACGGCGAACCCGTCGGACGGCCGGGCGTGGATCACCGCCGGGGCCGAGAGCCCCTGGCCGTTCAGCCAGGCGGCGCAGGCGACGAAGGCCTCGACCCGTCCGGCCGCCAGGCGCGCCAGGGCGTTGTAGCCGAGCGCGGCCCGCTCGCTCGGCGAGGCGTCCGGCGGGCACGGCCGGGTCTCGGCCGCCGGCGGCTGGTCCATGAAGATCAGGCTGGTCCCTTCCGCGCGATGCAGGCGCTCGTAGCGCCGGGTGGAGGCGTCGCCCGCCAGGATCTCTCGGCGCGCCCCGCCGAGACCAGCCTCGTCGAGAAAGGCGCGCCGCGCCGCCTCGCGCTCAGAGGGCAAGGGCGCGGCCTTCCCAGGCGCCATGCGGCGAAAGGCGGGCGTGGCGGGTCTCGCCTTCGGCCGCCAGTTCGATGTCGAGGCGGTTGCGCGGCAGGTGGCGGCCGAGGCGCTCGGCCCATTCGATCACCGCCGCCCCGCGCTCGAGAGCCTCGTCGAGGCCCAGTTCGAACGCCTCGTCGGCCCGCTCCAGGCGATAGAGATCGAAGTGGGCGATGGGAAACCGCCCCCCCTCGTAGAACTGGACCAGGGTGAAGGTGGGGCTGGGCACGTCCTCCTCGTCCGGCGAAAGGGCGCGGACCAGGCCGCGGGCGAGCACCGACTTGCCGGCCCCCAGCGGCCCGCTGAGGCACACGGCCTCGCCCTTCTTCAGGGCCCCGGCGATGGCGGCCCCGAAGCGGGTCGTGCGCGCCTCGCCGTCGAGGCGGAAATCGCCCATGGCCGGAACGATCATCGCCGCGACCGCAAAAAGGATTCGGCTGTCATCGCCGACAGCATGATCTCCCCGGGCCCGTCGCGGCAAGAGGCAAGGCGGGCGAGGTTGACCCGGCGCGGGCGCGGGGCGATGCAGGGCGCCCAGGGGGAGGGAGCGAAGAGCCATGAGACAGTTGCGGGCCGGGCTGGCCGTCATCCTCGTCCTGCTGGTCGCGGCGGGCGGGCTATGGGTGTGGTGGGAGATGGGGGCCGGCGCGCGGCCGAAGATCCTCGCCAAGAACCAGAGCGCGATCGTCAAGGTGCTGGAAAGCGCCGGCTGGGTGTCGCCGCATCTCCCCGGACCCAAGCTCTACATGGTCGCCTGGCGCGACTGTCCCGATTGCGTCGCCTTCCAGGCCCGCGAGTTTCCCAAGCTGCGCGCCGCCGGCGTCGACACCCGGGTGATCGCCATCGCCCGGCCGGACGTCAACGGCCAGGCCAAGTCC
>DASZKO010000099.1:0-20427 GCA_035605655.1 Caulobacteraceae bacterium
AATGCCTCCTCGGCCTTGTCCAGCGCCGCCAGAGCCTCGCCGAAGCGGTGCTCGTTGATCAGGCTCACCGCCCGGGTATAGGCGAGATCTCCGCCGTCGATGGAGGCGAGCTTGACCCCGTCCGGAAGCGGCTTGGTCGAGGCGGTGGGGGCCACCACGCCCAGGGCCTGCTCGACGGCGGCGACCGCGGCCTTCAGATCGGCCGAGTCGGGGCAGGTGTCGTTGCAACTCGCCGCCCGCCCCTTGAGCGCGATGAGCTGCGCATTGGCCTTGTCGTTCTCCTTGAGCTTGGCCTGGGTGACCGCCAGTTCGCGCATCGGGCCGACCGCCGCGGCGTCGAGCTTTACCGAGTGCCCCAGCGCCTTCTCAGCCCCCTTGAGGTCGCCGTTCGACGAGCGGGCCATGCCGAGCATGTACCAGGAGTTGGCGCTCTTGGGCTGGCTGTCGGTGACGTTCTCGAAATGGCTGGCCGCCGATTTGTATTTGCCGGCCTGATAGTCGGCCATGCCCTGCTGGTATTCCTGGACCGGGTCGTAGCGCGGAGCCGAGACGCTCGGCATGCCGCCCCCGCCCATGCCGCCGCCGCCCGAAGCCAGGGCCGCCGGGGCAATCATCGCACTGGCCGCCAGCCCGAGCAGAAGCCGTCGCACGCCCATGACCATCCTCCCGAGGTATGTTTCTGACGCTACTATGACCCGCCGGCGGCGAGGCGCAATCCCCTCCCCCGTCGCGCTTGCGCCGGTCAGGCGATCAGACTATTAGCGCACGCCTTCAACGGCGCCCTTTTCCTCGGTAGCTCAGTTGGTAGAGCAGCCGGCTGTTAACCGGCGGGTCGCAGGTTCGAGTCCTGCCCGGGGAGCCAGAAGTCACTCCTCCAGAAACCGGGAGGCCCCGGCCACGCGCTGGAGCGAAACGGCTTGTCGGCGCCGAGGGCGCATTCCTCCCGGCGGGAGTGCGGTTCGGGCGCGCCCGGCGAGATCGCGCGGCTACCCGATGGGGTCGACCCCACACCAGCCGGGCAGGTAGGCGGCGTCGTCCGACTTGGCGAGCTTCAACGATGTCTTCAGGGCCGCGCCGAAATCCTTCTCGACCGCCTTGCGCTTGATCCGGCCACGGAGGAAATCGGCCCACAGGAATTCGCTGAAGGGCGTCAGGTCCTTGGAATAGCCGCCGAGATGGCGAAGATTGCCGGCCAGGCTGCGATAGGGGTCGTCGACCAGCTTGGCGATTGAGCCGGGAATCTCGTCGAAGGCGACGCGGTGGCCCTCGGCGTTGTACGGATGGCAAAGGGCCCGATTGTCGAGATAGCGCCAGAAGGAGACCTTGGTGAGCGCCGTCAGATCGGCCTGGACCGTCACCAGCACGTGCTTCACGCCTTCGTCCAACATGGCCCGGGCCAGGTGATGGTTGTCGACGATGTAGTGGCGCCCGCCCGGCCCCAGCACCGAGGGGATCATGTGGCGGCCGAGATAGGCTTCCCCGCTTCCCTCCTTCGAGAGTTTGCGCCAATGCGCCCGTTTCTGGGCCACATCGTGCATGCCCACGGTGATCTGGGTCGGTTTCAGCCGCTCGATCGCCACCGGATTGAGGAGAGGCTCCAGGGGGTTCATGGGCGCCATCCTACGATCAAGGATCTGGCGCGGCAAAAAAGGCGGCCCAGGGACCGGCGTAATCGTGGGATCGTTACGCGCGACCGGCCGGCGGCGGTCTCGTTTCGGGCAGGGAAATCGATGCTGCGTCTAATCGCCCTGCTCGTGCTGGCCCCCGCCATCGCCCTGGCCGACGGAGCGCCGACGGCCCCCGGGCCGGAGGATTTCGCCATCCACGGCCAGGCCACCGTCATCGACCAGGGCAACCTGGCGTTTTCGGCCCCCTACAGCGGGATCAACAGCCTGCCCCCCATCGCCGAGGGGCGGGAGACGGCGGATGTCACGCTCTATGTCGGCTTTGCGCCATGGTCGGGCGCGGAGATCTGGGCCGACCCGGAGTTCGACCAGGGCTTCGGCCTTCACAACACCACCGGCGTGGCCGGATTCCTGAACGGCGAAGGGGCCAAGGTGGGGCAGTCCATCCCCTATTTCCGCCTGCCCCGGCTGTTCCTGCGGCAGACCATCGATCTGGGCGGCAAGAGCTCCAAGGTCGATCCGGACCTCAACCAGCTGGGCAGAAGTCAGAGCGAGGATCGCCTGGTGCTGACAGTGGGCAAGTTCAACGTCACCGACGTCTTCGACAACAACAAATACGCCCACGATCCCAAGCACGATTTCCTCAACTGGGCGCTGATCGACGCCGGGACCTTCGACTACGCCGCCGATGCCTGGGGCTATACGATCGGAGCCAGCGCCGAGTGGTCCACGGGGCGCTGGACCTTTCGCGCCGGCGTCTTCGATCTCTCCGACGTACCCAACAGCGAAAAGCTTGACGCCCATTTCGATCAGTTCCAGCTCGTTGGCGAGGTGGAGCGGCGCTACGCCCTGGCGGGCAGGGACGGGGCCATCAAGCTTACCGGTTTTCTGAGCCGCGGCCGCATGGGCCTCTTCACCGATGCGATCGCGCTCGGCCAGGACCTTGGCGAGGCCCCCAGCACGGCCCTGGTGCGACGCTATCGCTCGCGGCCGGGCGTCAGTCTGAACCTGGAGCAGGAGGTCGCCGACGGCCTGGGGGTCTTCGCCAGGGCCGGCTGGGCCAACGGCGCCGTCGAGCCTTACGAATACGCCGACATCGACGAGACCATCTCTGGGGGCGTTTCGCTCGGCGGCAAGCGGTGGGGCCGCCCGAACGATACGGTGGCCCTGGCCGGCGTGGTCAATCAGATCTCCAAGGAGCACCAGGCCTACCTGGCGGCCGGCGGCCTGGGCATCCTGGTCGGCGACGGCCGCCTGCCGCACCCGGCCAGCGAGAACATCCTGGAGACCTACTACGACATCGCCCTGGCCGAGGCGGTGCATCTCTCCATCGACTATCAGTTCGTCGACCACCCGGCCTACAACGCCGACCGCGGGCCGGTGTCGGTCTTCGCCGCCCGCCTGCACGCCCAGTTCTGAGCGCGTCCTACCCGGCGATGAGGAGCCACGCCAGCGAGGCCGCGCCGGCCAGGACGCAGTAGGCGGCGAAGGGATCGAACCCTTTCACTTCATGGGTCTTGAACCATCGCATGAGGACGATGACGCTGACCAGGGCGGTGACCCCGGCGACGACCCCGGCGAGGATCGCCGTGGCGCCGAAGGCGCTGTGATGGCGGATCAGCTTGGGCGCCTCCAGGACCACCGCCCCGAGGATGATCGGGGTGGCGGTCAGGAAGGAGAACCTCGCCGAATCCTCGTGGTTGAGGCCGCAGAGGTAGCCGCCGGCCATGGTCGCCCCCGACCGCGACAGCCCCGGGATGAGGGCCAGGCATTGCCAGAAACCAATGATCACCGCTTGCAGCCAGGTGAGCTGGGAAAGGGCGCGGACCTGGGATCGCCTCAGCCGTTCGGCGGCGAACAGCATGATCCCGTTGACGATCAGGAATGCGGCCGCCAGGAGCGGGGCTCCGAACCCGGCCCTGAGGGTCTTCTCGAAGACGAAGCCGATGACGACCGCCGGCAGAGTCGCCACCACGACCCGCCAGAAGAGCCGCCGGTCGGCCGCCCCACCGGGGTCGCCAAAGCGCAGCACGCCGCCGGCGAAGGCGGCCCAGTCGCGCCAGAAGTAGGCCAGCAGAGCGATGGCCGTGCCCAGATGCATGACTGCCAGGAAGGGCAGGAACCCTTCCGCGTTCTCGTCCACCGGCCAGCGCAGCACGGCCGGCAGGATCACCGCGTGGCCGAGACTGGAAATCGGAAAGAGCTCGGTGATCCCCTGGACGATGGCCAGGATGATGGCCTGCAAGCCGGACATGGCTGTCTTCTCCCCTCGCCTGGTATCTTGGCTTAGCGGTTTCGGGTCAGATTCGTCTCGCCAGACATGCGACCGCGATCAGGTCGGGTCGTCGAGGCTGAAGCGGTCCTCGTCGTCGTGGAAGGCGAAGACCTCGGCATAGCGGCCCCAGGAGACGATGGCGTCGAGCGTCTCCTCGGCGCGCGGCTCGCTCATGAAGTCCTCGAGCTCGTCGCGGAACCGGCTGGCCGGGGCCTGGTGGGAGGCGCGATCGTCGAGGACGCGGCGGATGTGCGCCGCCAGCGGCACGTAGGCGAGTAGCTGGCGAGCGAAGATCTGCTTGCGCTCGTCGACGTCGGAGTCGGCATAGCGGCGGGCCACCGCCGTCAGCCGCACCGTGTCGCCGTCGATCTCGGCGAACCGCAACAACTGCAGGGTGTCGGCCAGCGGGATCAACTCATCGGCCTCGAGCTGCAGCTCGCGGGCCATGTCGGCCAAATCGGCCGAGCCGTTGTTGGGCGGGTTGCTGAGGCTCTCGATCATGCCGGAAAGCTCGTTCGTCGAGATGTGCGTGAGCGCCATGCCGAGGCCGGTGCCGGGCAGGCCCGCGGCCACCGCCGCGGGCGGACCCTTGGGCCGGGCGGTCATGCGGGCATAGATGTCGTCCACCAAGGCCCGGAAAGCGGGGTCGAGACGCTTGCGCGGCTGGGGCAGCTCGACCTTGATCTCGGCGATCACCCGGCCCGGGTTGGACGAGAACACCAGGATGCGGTCACACATCAGCACCGCCTCCTCGATGTTGTGAGTGACGAGGAGGATCGAGCGGATCGGCATCCGTCCTTCCAGCCACAGGTCCAGCAGGTCGGTGCGCAGGGTCTCGGCGGTGAGCACATCGAGGGCCGAGAAGGGCTCGTCCATCAAAAGGATCGAGGGCTGGACGACGAGGGCGCGGGCCAGGCCGACGCGCTGGCGCATGCCGCCGGAGAGCTCCTTGGGATAGGCGTTCTCGAAACCGTCGAGGCCGATCAGGTCGATCGCCGCCAGCGAGCGCTTGCGGCGCTCGTCGGGGTGAACGCCCCTGGCCTCGAGGCCGAGCTCGACGTTTTTCTGGACGGTCAGCCACGGGAAGAGGGCGAAGGTCTGGAAGACCATGGCCACGCCCTGGGCGGTGTCGCCGGCGGCGGCGTCCTTGATCTCCACCCGGCCAGCGGTGGGGGTGATCAGTCCGGCGATGGAGCGCAGCAGAGTCGACTTGCCCGACCCGGAACGTCCCAGGAGGCCGACGATCTCGCCGGAATTGAGCGTGAGGTTGACATCCTCCAGCACCACCAGGCCGGGGCCGGCCGACTTGCCGTAGACGTGCTTGAGGCTGTCGACCTCCACGAGGGGCGTGGGGCGGTCCATCACCATGGTCATCGCTCGTCTCCCTTCAACTGAGGCGCAGGTTGTCGGCGGCGTAGCCATAGAGCGGCCGCCAGAGGGTTCGGTTCAGCAGGATCACGAAGATGCTCATCACCGTCATGCCGAGGGCCACGCGCGGGAAGTTGCCGGCCGTCGTGGCTTCCTGGATGAACGCCCCGAGGCCGGCGGCGTGCAAGGTCGTCTTGCCCCAGGTTACCACCTCGACGACGACGCTGGCGTTCCACGACCCGCCCGAAGCGGTGAGGGCGCCGGTGACGTAGTAGGGGAAGATTCCCGGCAGGATGAAGTCGCGCCACTTCTGCCAGGAGCGCAGACGGAACATGTCCGCCGCCTCCTTGAGGTCGTTGGGGAGGGCCGAGGCGCCCGCGATGACGTTGAAGACGATGTACCACTGGGTGCCCAGGATGATCAGCGGCGACAGCCAGATGTTGGGATCGAGGCTGAAGGCGACGATCGCCGATACCGCGAACGGATAAAGCAGATTGACCGGAAAGGCGGCCAGGAACTGGGCGAGCGGCTGAATGCGCTGCGACCAGGCGGGCCTCAGGCCGATCCACACCCCGATCGGCACCCAGATCACCGTGGCGATGGCGATCAGCACCAGCACCCGCGCCAAGGTGATGAACCCGAGGCCGAAGACGGTGAGCGTATCCCTGAGGCTGATGTTGGCCGCCAGGTAGCGGACGACGGTCAGGGCCGACCAGGCGACGCCCACGGCCACCAGGACGATCCAGATCCGGTCGATCCAGCGGGCGGTCACCGCCCCGCCGGGCACGGGCGCCGCGAGGTTCGGCAGCAGCCGGCGCGGCATCAGCCTGGCGAGCCGGGCCACGGGCGCGGTCATCCGGCGCAGCAGGCGGGTGCGGCGCAGCAGGTCGTAGAACCACGATTCCGGGACATCCTCGGACGCCGTCTGCTCGAATCGGAACTTGTCGGCCCAGGCGACGACGGGGCGGAACAGCAGCTGGTCGTAGAGCAGGATGACCACCGCCATGGCCAGCACCGCCCAGGCCACCGCCATGACGTCCGACCGCCGGGTGGCGAGCGCCAGCCATGAGCCGATGCCGGGGACGACGACATTGTTGTTCCCCACCGCCATGGCCTCGGAGGCGACGACGAAGAACCATCCCCCGGACATCGACATCATGGTGTTCCACACCAGCGCCGGGGTGGCGAAGGGGAGTTCCAGACGGATGAACCGCTGCCACGGCGACAGGCCGAACTGCCGGCTCACGTCCTGCAGGTCGTCCGGCAGCGTGCGCAGCGACTGGTAGAAGCTGAAGGCCATGTTCCACGCCTGGGCGGTGAACACCATGAAGATCGAGGCCAGCTCCTCGCCGAGCTCGTTGCCGGGGAAGAGGCCCATGAAGAAGGTCAGGGTGAAGGTCATGAAGCCCAGCACCGGGATCGACTGCAGGATGTCGAGGGCCGGGAGGATGATCAGCTCGGCCTTGCGGCTCTTGGCGGCCAGGGTGGCGACCACGAAAGTGAAGAGGAGCGAGGCGGTGATCGCCGCGAACATCCGCAGCGTCGACCTGAGGGCGTATTCGGGCAGTCGGGAGGGATCCAGCGTCACCCCGGCGTTGGGCAGGTGCGAGATCGGCAGGTTCATCTGCCGCGCCCCGTGGAGCACAACGACGGCCACGCCACCGAGCAGCAGGAAAGCCACCAGATCGAAACGATTGGGCGTGAGGCGTCGCCGCGCGAAGCGGGCCAGCAGGCCGGCGTTCATCCGGTCGGTGGTGAGGAAGACCATGGGCTCGCCTCGTGAACGCCGCGTCGGCCGTCACGAGGACCCGATAAAACTCAGATCCGCTTCGACAACCTCGGCGGCCCGCTATCTGGGCCAGTACTGTCGCTAGGCATTGGGGTTTCGAATTTCCGGCAAAAGCGGCCCCGCCAGGGAGCCGCGCGGGTGGCAATGGTCCCGATCCCCAGGCCTGTCAACCCCGCGCCGGGCGGTCCTGGCGGCGGCCCTTTTCGCGGCTTCAGAACCGGTCTAAAAGCCATACGAGTCGGGAGACTGAATTCACTTCATAAGGGAAAATGCCATGAAGCTTCCAGCCATCGCCGTCACGGCCATCGCGATCACCGCCTTGGTGGGGGGAACGGCGGCCGCGCAGGCCACCATGCAGCCCGTTCCTAATCCGCCGGGCCCGGCGACCACCCCGATGGGGGGACACCACCACATGCGGCATCATGGGCGCCATCACCACATGCACCACCACATGCATCATCATCACATGCATCGGCATCACCACATGGGCACCGGACCGGCCCCGGCCGAGCCCGCCCCCGAGGCGCCCGCCCCGGCCCCGCCGCCTTCGATGTAGCACCTGCGGCGGCGAGCCGGTTTCGCGGCCGGCTCGCCCGCTGAGGCTTCTTCCGCGCTGGGGGAGCCGTTAAGGGCTTTGTTTCCAATGAAGAAAGCTAAAGCCGCACCGGCCGCGCCGGATGCGGCTTTAGTCATGGCCGGATGGTCATGCCCACCGGGGCCAGGGACAACATCGCCAGCTTGAAGTGCTGGATGGCGAAAGGAATGCCGATCAGGGTCAAGGCCTGGGCGATCCCGATCGCCAGGTGGGCCAGCGCGATGTACCAGCCGGCGAAGATGAACCAGACGATGTTGAGCGCCAGACCCATGCAGCCGGCGCCGAGATCCTCGCGCCCGGTCACCAGGGCGCGCGGCACGGCGTGACGGCCGAACGGCGCGAAGGCGAACAGGCCGATGCGAAAGGCCGCCGGGGCCCACGGCAGGCCGATGATGGTGAGAGCCATCACACAGCCGCCGATCATCCAGGCGAGGCCAGAGACGAAACCGCCCAGCACGAACCAGAGGATGTTGAGGATCAGGGTCATTCAACTCACCAGCGCAGGAGCCTGGGGCCGAGCAGAGCGCCCACGAAGGCGCAGGCCGCCATACCCAGGCTGTACCAGGCGACGACGAAGGGAGCCGCGCTTTCCCGACAATAGAGGCCGTAGACCGCCGCCGACAAGCCGCCGGCCAACAATCCGGCCGCCGCCCCGGCCAAGGCGAGGCGGGTCGGCGCCAGGCGGCGCAAGGCGAAGATGAGAGCGGCGAATGTCGGAATGGCCAAAAGCACGATGCGCCAGGAGCACATCCGCCAGGTCTGGCCGAGCCACAGGGCGCCGCGGTGGTCGGCCGGCGCGCGCATCGAGGCGTGGGCGGCCATCATCGCCATCGCCGCCAGGGCGAGAACGCCGATGATGATCGCGGCCCATCCAGGCGCGGCGCCGGGCCGCGCCAGCCGCCGCAGGAGCAGCAGGCCGCAAACGGCCATGGAGAGGCTGTAGCCGGCCTTCATCCAGAACCACGAGGCGTGGGCCGCCGCCGCCAGGGGCTGTAGACCTAGGGTGAGGGCCAGCGCGGCCAAGGCGACGATCACGCCCAACAGGCCAGCCATGGCGAGCCGGCGTCCCGGCGAGATCGGACTCACCGGCGACGAGTCGACGGCGGTCATCAGGGCGATGAGCTCAGAGGTCTTCATCGGCGACCTCCTTCATCAGGCGCTTCATGGCCCGGTGGATGGCGACCTTGGCGGCGGTGACGCTCATTCCGGCCCGGGCCGCCGCTTCCTCCATGGAATGGCCGGTCAGCTTGACGTCCGCCATCAGCGCGCGCTGGCGCGCCGGCAGGCGGCCCAGGAGCGCGGCGATGTCGCGCCTCACCGCACCTTCTTCGGGATTGTCCTCGGCCAGAAGCTCGCCGGCATCATCGAGCGGCAGGGTGAGGCGTGCGCCGCGACGGCGGAAATGGTCGATCAACTTGTACCTGGCAATGGCCAGGGCCCAGGGCGTGAAGGCCAGTCGCGGATCGAAGGTGGCGCGCTTCATATGAATGGCGAGCAGGGCCTCCTGCACCAGATCCTCCACGTCGGCGGGCCGACCGGCGAGGCGGCGGCCGAAATAGCCGCGCAGATGACCGGCCAGCAGGGTGAGCAGGCGGCTCTGCGCGCCGGCGTCCCCCGCCTGGGTGGCGATCATCAGGGCCTTGAGTCTCGCCTCCAAGATTGCTGGTGTCCCGATCCCTTAGTTCGCCTTCGGTCCCAGAAGCGTTACATCGCTTCGCGGAGAGGCGTAACCTTCGCCGCGCGGCTCACGAACTTCAAAGCAACCCACCCGTCCCCAGCCGATCGAGGTCTTTGATGTCCATTCCCCGCACCGCTCTCGCAGCCTTTCTGATCGCCACCGCCGGCCTCGGCGGATGCCTGGCCGCCGGCCCGGGCGCGGCTGCGGCGCGCCTTCCCGCTCCGGCCTATGATCCGCCGGCCAAGGGGCTGCAGACCGCCGTGCTCTCCGGAGGCTGCTTCTGGGGCGTCCAGGGGGTGTTCGAGCACGTCAAGGGCGTCAAGCGCGTGTGGGCCGGCTATGCCGGGGGCAAGCGCGAGACCGCCAGCTACGAGCTGGTCAGCACCGGCACGACAGGCCACGCCGAGTCGGTCGAAATCCAATTTGATCCGGCTCAGATTTCCTACGGCGAGATCCTGCGCATCTTCTTCTCGGTGGCCACCGATCCCACGCAGGTCAACCGGCAGTTTCCCGATGTCGGGACGCAATATCGCTCGGAGATTTTCTATTCGAGCGAGGCCCAGCGCCTGGTCGCCCAGCGCTACATCGCCCAGCTCAACACCGCCAAGCTGATGCATGCCCGGATCGCCACACGCCTCGACCCGGAAAGCGGCTTCTACCGCGCCGAGGCCCACCACCAGGACTTTCTGGTCCACCACCCCGACCAGCTCTACATCTCCACCTACGACCTGCCCAAGCTCCGCGACCTGAAGGGCCTGTTTCCGGAAGCCTGGCGGCCGGTCCCCGTCCTCGCCCTCTAACCGCCTTGGCACGGGCGCCGACGCCGTGCTGAAGTGGCCCCGTGAACGATAAAGGCGGGACGAGGAGCTTCCTTCAAGTGACGGCCATCGAAGCTCCCGCCCCGCCGACCCTGTTCCGCCCCCTGATCCCGGCCGCGGCCAGCCTGCGCGAGCTGACCGCCCTGCCCCTCATCATGGGCGTGTTCCTGGGCGTGATCTTCGGGGCCTCGTCGCTCTATCTGGTCCTCAAGGTCGGGCTGACGGTGAGCGCCTCGATTCCCGTGGCGGTGATCTCCCTCACCTTGTTCCGCGTGCTGGGAAAGCTTGGCCTGCGCTCAGCCACCGTGCTCGAGCACAACATCGTCCAGACCGCGGGTTCGGCGGGGGAATCGATCGCCTTCGGCATCGGCGTGACCATGCCGGCGATCATGATCCTCGGCTTCGACCTCGAGGTGGGACGGGTGATCACCGTCGCCGTGCTGGGCGGCCTCCTGGGCATACTGATGATGATCCCCCTGCGCCGGGCCCTCATCGTCCAGGAACACGGGATCCTGAAATATCCCGAAGGGACGGCCTGCGCGGAAGTCCTCAAGGCCGGCGCGACGCCTGAGGAACGGGCGATGGGGCTCGACGAGGCTCCGGCCGAGGGTCAGGCGGCGGCCCGCTCGGGGGCGGCGGCCATCTTCGGCGGCTTCGGGATCGGGGTCGTCTACAAGCTGGCCATGGAGGCGTTCAAGCTGTGGAAGGACATCCCCGAGAAGGTGTTCCCCGCTCCCCTCGCCGCCGGCTCTCTGTCGGCGGAGATCTCCCCCGAACTGCTGGGGGTGGGCTACATCATCGGCCCCAAGATCGCCTCGACCATGGCCGCCGGCGGGGTGCTGGCCTATCTGGTCCTGATCCCGGCGATCCACTTCTTCGGGTCGGCGGCCCCAGGGCCGATCGCGCCCGGCGTGACGCCCATCGCCCAGATGGGGCCGGACGACATCCGCGCGGCCTATGTGCTCTATATCGGGGCCGGGGCGGTGGCGACCGGCGGGGTGATCAGCCTCCTCCGCTCCCTGCCGGTGATCTGGCGCGGCATCGCCGGCGGCCTCGCCGACTGGCGGTTGCGGCGGACCGAGACGGCCGCGCGGGTCACCGCGCGCACCGACCTCGACCTGTCGCCGCGCTTCGTCGCCATCGGCCTCGTCGTTCTGGTGGCCGGAATCCTCATGGCTCATTCCCTGAGAATGAACATTCTGGGCGCCCTGCTGATCGTTCTTTTCGGATTCCTCTTCGTCACCGTCTCCTCGCGGCTCACCGGCCAGATCGGCTCCTCGTCTAATCCCATCTCGGGCATGACGGTGGCGACCCTGCTCCTCACCTGCCTGATCTTTCTGGCGCTGGGCTGGACGGGCCCGAGCTACTACGTCACCGCCCTTTCCGTGGGCGGGATCGTATGCATTGCGGCCTCCAACGGCGGGACCACCTCCCAGGATCTGAAGACCGGCTTTCTGATCGGCTCGACGCCGCGCAACCAGCAGATCGCCATCCTCTTCGGAGCCTTGGCCTCGGCCCTGGCGCTCGGCCCGATCCTGCTCGCCCTCAACGACGCCTCCACGGTCTATGTGCCGATTTCGGCGAGCGCGCCGGCGCCCGCCGCCGGGACCGCGGCGACCAGCCTGCCGGTCCCCGCCTGGCGCGTTCCGGCCGCCAAGCTCGCCGCCCTCCCCAGCGAGAAGATCAAGGGCGAGCAGGCCGGCGCCGATCCGGCGACCTACCGCGTATGGCAGAAGACCGACACCGCCGGCGGGCCGCCCGGTCGCTACCTCGTCGACGCTTCGGGAATCCCGCGCTACCTCGTCGATCCGGGCATCAACGGGGCCCATCGAACCCGGCCGGACGGGACGACGGTCAACAAGTTCGCGGCCCCCAAGGCGACCCTGATGAGCTACATCATCAAGGGTATATTGAACCGCGAGCTGCCGTGGACGCTGGTCATCCTCGGCGGGATGATCGCCATCGTGCTGGAGATGTGCGGCATCGCCTCCCTGGCCTTCGCGGTGGGGGTCTATCTGCCCCTCTCCTCGTCCATGCCGGTGTTCATCGGCGGGGCGGTGCGCTGGCTGGTCGATCGCCGGCTGCGGGCGGGGCTCGCCCATCGCAAGCTCAGCGAGGCCGAACTGGTGGCCGAGACCGACAAGAGCCCCGGCGTCCTGGTGGCCTCGGGCTATATCGCTGGCGGGGCCATCGCGGGGATCGGCGTCGCCTTCGTCGCCGGCGCGCTCACCGGTTTCAATCAGCGGGTGGATACGTTCATGACCGCCCACAATCCCTTCTACAATGGGCCCTTCGCGGATTTGCTGGCCCTGGCGCCGTTTCTGGCCCTGGTGACGGGCCTGTGGTGGGCCGGACGCTCCGGCGCGGCCCTGAAGCCTAGGTGAGCGGGGCGCGCCGGCTCGGCGAGATGATCGCCGCCGCCCGGCGGGTGGTGGTCTTCACGGGCGCGGGAATGTCGACCGAGTCCGGCATTCCCGATTTCCGCAGCCCCGGCGGCGTCTGGAGCCGGATGAAGCCCATCTATTACAAGGATTTCGTGGCCATCGAGGAGCGCCGGCGCGAGGCGTGGACACGGGCCTTCAGCGGCGCGGCCGGGTGGGTCGGGGCCCAGCCGAACGCGGGACACTTCGCGGTCGCCGAACTGGTCGCCTCGGGCAAGGCTTCGGCGGTGATCACCCAGAACGTCGACAACCTGCACCAGGCCTCCGGCGTCCCGGCGGCCAAGGTCATTGAACTGCACGGCAACGCCAGCTACGCCACGTGCCTCGAATGCGGCCTGCGTCACGAACTGGCCGACCTGAAGGGCCCCTTCCTGAACAGCGGCGCGATCCCGGCCTGCCGAGACTGCGGCGGGATCGTCAAGACGGCGACGATCTCCTTCGGCCAGCCCATGCCCGAGGCCGCCATGGCCCGGGCCGACGCCGCCAGCCGCGATTGCGATCTCTTCATCGTCCTGGGATCGTCCCTGGTGGTGTTCCCGGCCGCCGGCTTTCCCCTGATCGCCAAGCGGAGCGGGGCGAGACTCGCGATCGTGAATCGCGAGCCGACCGACCAGGACCGCTTCGCCGACCTCGTGCTGCACGAAGAAATCGGCTCTGTGATGGTCGAGGCGACTGCGCCTGGCCGCTGAACGGTCTCAGCCGCAGGTCAGCGGGGTCGCGGCGAGGAGGCGCCGGCGATCTTGCCTGAGGTCCTTGCCGTCGCGCACGGTCGGATAGGGCGCCTCACCCTTCAATCCGCGCCAGAGCGCCAGGTTGAAGGCTGGGGTGGCCAGATGGTCTTCCCGGGTGAAGTCCTGGCCGGCCATGACCCTCGTCCAGTAGGCCGACGAGCGCGACGCCGTCGCGCAACCCAACCTCGCCGCTTTCGCCGGCGGCAGGGGCAAGGCCGTGCTTCGCAAGACGGCGGGCACGGCGGCTTCGAAGGTCCAGTCGGGGCGGCCGATATCAAAGACCTCGCTCATCGGCTCGGCCTCGCCGTCGGTCAGACCCATGGGCCCCAGGCCGAGAATCTCCTCCATGGTCCGGACCAGATTGACGGTGGCGTAGCGATGCGAGACCACCGCGCCCTGTTTCACGTAGGGCCCGGCGATCAGGGCGATCGAGCGATGGGCGTCGACGTGATCGGGCCCATCCTGGGCGTCGTCCTCGACAATGAAGATCAGGGTATCCTTGGCGAAGGGGCTGTGCGCCACCTTCTCGACGAGCAGACCGACGGCGTAGTCGTTGTCGGCCAGTTCCGTCTCGACCGTATTCACTCCATCGATGGCTTCGGCGAAATCGCCGGTGTGGTCGTGGGGAAGGCGGACCAGCATGAGCTGCGGCGCACGGTCGGCGGCGACGAAGCCGTCGAACTCGCGCGCCCATTCCTCGAAGCGCCAATAGTCGGGAAATCCCTGGTCGAAGCCCCGGAAATAGGGGTCGCTGATCGCCGTCAGCGAAGCCTTGGTCGGGGTGAATACGCGTACGCCCGCCTTCCACGGCTCCCTCAGCCGCGGCGTACGCGCCTTACCGGCAAAGTGGCTGTAGAGCGCCAGGTCGCCATAGAAACCCCAGTTGCGCACGCTCAAATGGGCGGCGAGCGCCTGATCCCACAGATAGCCCCGTTCCCTGGCGCCGTTCGGGCCGTCGAGCGCCGCGACATCGGCCGGCCCAGGCAAAATATCGGGATCCGCCGGGCTCAGAGGTTGGGCCTCAACCCGCTCGGCGGAGGTGGCGAAGCCGACATTGACATTTCGGTTGTCGCCCTCCTGATCGTATTGCAGGCCACGGTTGGCGTAGTTCACCGGCGCCTCGCGTTCGGTGAAGTCGTTGGTCCTGGCCGCCACCGTCCAGTTCCAGCCCGTATTGCTGCTCTCGCCGCTGTCGTAAAAGGCGTCGAGGTCGACGAACCGGCGCGCCAGGGCATGCTGGTTGGGGGTCATGGGCTGGGGGAACAGAGCCAGCCGCGGATCGCCGTCGCCGACTTCGAGATCGCCCAGGAACTGGTCGTAGGTGCGGTTCTCCTTGACCACATAGATCACGTGGCGGACGTGGGCCCGCAGGAAAGCCAGCTTGGCTTTGTCCGCTTGCGAAGTCCCGGCATAGACGCGGTTGTTCACGGCCACCTGACGGGTAAGGACGCCGAGCGCCCCGGGGCCGGGCGCGGGCAAGGTCAGGAAGCCAGCCTTCTCCAATTGCCAGACATACTGATTGGCCCTGTGGCAGGCGTCGGCGCCGGCCAGATCGATAGAGAGGGTGTTGCGACAGTTGGCCGGAACGGGGCCCGTGTTGCTCTTGCCGTTGACGACGAAGATCCGCCGCCCGTCGGGGCGCACGGCGACGGCCGTCGGGTACCAGCCGGTCGGGATCATGCCGACGACCGCCGAGCGTCGCCGCGGCGGGGTCTCGTCGTCGTCGCCCCGCCTCGCGCGGGCGAGCACGCCTCGCGCCATGGCGTCCAGACGGATCACGGCCACGGCATTCTCGCCGCCGTCGGTCACCAGCAGGCTCGCCCCGTCGGGCGAGAGGGCCAGGGCGTTCGACCCGGCTCCGCCCAGACCGCGATGGCCCCATGACGGCAGACCTGCGGTCGGGATGGTCTCGATGATCCGCTCGGAGGCGGTGTCGACGACCGCCGCCGCATCGGTGTTGTCGAGGGCGACGAAGAGGCGGCCGGCGCGGCCGACGGCCAGGGCGGTGGGCTGGCCGCGAGTCGGAATCCGGCGTCCGATCCTCACGCCGCGCGGGCCGAGGGTGAGGGCGATGACTTCCCGGTCGCGCTGGCTGGCCACATAGGCCTTGCCGGAGCTCGTCCACACCACGGCGCGCGGAAATGACCCGCCGGCGACGCCTCTGCGGGCGGGGTCGGCCGCGCCAGGGCGCAAATCCGTCTCGGTGACGGCGCCGCTCGTCAGATCGATCAGGCTCACGGAATCGTTCTGGAAATTGGCGGCCAGCAGGCGGCGTCCATCGGGACTGACCGCCAGGCCGGCGGCGGCCGGCTTGACCCCCAGGCCGAGGCCGGCCTTGTGGCCGAGAGGGAAAACGCGACCGCGCCGCATGGCCCCGGCGGCTCCGACAAACTCCAGGACATCATCGTCGACGCCGCCCGAGACATAGAAGCGGTCGCCCGCCGGAGCCCAGGCCAGACCGAGAAAAGTGTCGGGAACCGCGAGAACCTGACGCTTCACCGGCGCCGGGCCGGAGACATCGTAGACGAAGACGTATTCGTTCGAGCGGTCGGCGGCGATCTTGCCGTCGGATCCGAAAACGCGGTTGAAGCCGCTGGTCAGGACCAGCAGCGTCCGGCCATCGGGCGACAGGGCGAGGGCCGACGCCTGACCGGCCGTGTAGGCGGGGTCGCCGGGGAGGTCGGGGTTGAGAGACTGGAAGATGGCGCCGGGCGCGGCCGTCGGGGTGATCGCCTGGCCCGTCGGGGTGATTTCAGGCCCCGCCAAGGCCGCTGTGCGGGCGGACATCGCGACGACGGCCGTCAGGATGGGAAGCCAGCTCGGTCTCAACCCACGTCCCTCCCCTGATCGCCGCTCCGGACCTATCGTGGTCCCTCGGCCGAATGCAGCCTCATCAGGCCTTCCTGGGCCGTGGAGGCGACGAGCTCGCCCCCGGCGGTGAAGATCTCGCCCAGGTTGAAGCCCCGCGATCCCGAGGCCGACGGGCTTCTCTGGGCGTAAAGGTGCCAGTGATTGAAGTTCGACGGCCGATGAAACCAGATCGCGTGGTCGAGGCTCGCCGACTGGAACCCGGGCGTGCGCCAGTTCATGGCGTGCGGACGCATGGCCGTGGAAAGCAGTGACATGTCCGAGGCGTAGGCGAGCGCGGCCTGCTGCATGGCGATCTCGTCCGGAAGGGGCGAGACCGCTCGCATCCACACGTTCTGCCGGGGCGGGGCGACAACCGGCTCCTCGCTCCACCGCTCGCCGTCGACCCAACGCATCTCGATGTCGCGCCGCCAGCCATTCTCGCCGGTCTGGTCGCCAATGTTTTGAGGGGCCGGGACATCGGGCATCGGCTCCTGATGTTCGAAGCCCGGGATGTCGATCTGGAACGAGGCCGCCAGATTGAAGATCTGGGCCCCGTGCTGGATGGCGGTCACCCGCCGCGTGGTGAAGGATTTGCCGTCCCGAGACCTGTCGACGTCGTAAAGGATCGGCACGGCCGGGTCGCCCGGGCGGATGAAATAGCAGTGCAGGGAATGGCAGATGCGCTCTTCGACGGTGCGATAGGCGGCCAGCAGCGCCTGGCCGATCACCAGGCCGCCGAAGATGCGCGGGCCCTGGTCATTCGGGGCGACGCCGCGAAACAGGTTCACCTCGATGCGCTCGAGCGCCAGGGTGTCGATCAGGTTCGCCGCCGCGGCCATGCCCGTCCTCGTGTTGGGAAGAGGCGTGGCCTTAGCGCGCGGTCAAGGTGCGGGCAAGGCGCTCACACCGCCCAGTCGAGGGTCCGGGCGACCGCCTTCTTCCACTGGGCGTATTCGAAGTCGCGTTGCTGGGCCGTCATGGCCGGTCGCCATTCCCGGTCCGCTCGCCAGTGGCCGCGCAGGCTTTCTAGATCGGGCCAGAACCCGACGGCCAGGCCGGCGGCGTAGGCGGCGCCGAGGCAGGTGGTCTCGGCCACGGCCGGGCGGACCACGGGCGCGCCCAGGACGTCGGCCTGGAACTGCATCAGGAGATCGTTGGCGGTCATGCCGCCGTCGGCCTTGAGCACGCTGAGCCCGTGGCCGGAATCGGCCGCCATCGCGTCGGCGACTTCGCGGGTCTGCCAGGCGACGGCTTCGAGGGCGGCGCGGGCGATATGGCCGCGATTGACGTAGCCGGTGAGGCCGACGATCACCCCGCGGGCGTCGGCTCTCCAGTAGGGCGCGAAGAGGCCGGAAAAGGCCGGCACGAAGTAGCAGCCGCCGTTGGTCTCGACGCTGCGCGCCAGGGCCTCGATCTCCGGGGCGCTGCGGATCAGGCCGAGATTGTCACGCAGCCATTGGACCAGAGCCCCGGTGACGGCGATCGAGCCTTCCAGGGCATAGGCGGCCGGCGCCTCGCCGATGCGGTAGGCGACCGTGGTGATGAGGCCATTTTTCGAAGCGACGGGCGCCTCGCCGGTGTTGACGAGCAGGAAGTTGCCGGTGCCGTAGGTGCACTTGCCTTCGCCCGGCGAAAAGCAGGTCTGGCCGAAGAGCGCCGCCTGCTGGTCGCCGAGAGCGGAGGCGATTGGAACCCCTTCGAGCACGCCGCGGCCGATGCCGAACACACCCGAGGACGGGGCGATCGTAGGCAGCATGGCCCGCGGCACGCGCATGGCGTCCAGGAGGGTGTCGTCCCAATCCAGGGTCGCGAGATTCATCAGCATGGTGCGGCTGGCGTTGGTGACATCGGTGGCGTGGACGCCGGTGAGGTTCCAGATCAGCCAGGAATCCATGGTGCCGAACAGCAGCTCGCCGCGCTCGGCGCTAGTCCGCGCGCCGTCGATATTGTCGAGCAGCCAGGCGAGCTTGGGGCCGGAGAAATAGGTCGCCAGCGGCAGGCCGCTGAGTTCGCGGAACCGGTCCTGCCCGGCTTCGCCGCCAAGGGCCTGGACGGCGGCCGCCGTGCGGGTGTCCTGCCAGACGATGGCGTTGGCGATCGGCCGCCCGCTCGCCTTCTCCCAGACGAGGGTGGTTTCCCTCTGGTTGGTGATGCCCGCCGCCGCCAGATCGGTGGCGACGAGGTCGAGCTTGGCCAGCGCCTCCGACACGACGCGTTCGACATGGGTCCAGATTTCGCCGGCGTCGTGCTCGACCCAGCCCGGCTGGGGGAAGTGCTGGCGGTGCTCGACCTGGGCGTTGGCCGCCACCGCCCCGGCGGCGTCGAAGATCATGCACCGCGACGAGGTCGTCCCCTGGTCGATGGCGGCGACGTAGGCCTTGGTCATCGGCGATCTCTCCTTTGCCCGGTGGCCCGGCCATAGTCGGCGAGGTGATTGAGGACGATGCCGCTGGTGGTCGCGAGATTGAGGGAATCGAAGCGGTCGGCCATGGGAATGGCGATGGTCCGAGCCCGCGCCAGAAGGGCCGGCGACAGGCCGGCGCCCTCGGACCCCAGCAGGATCGCGGCGCGGGGTGGGACCGCCAGCTCGGCGAGGGGTTTCGCGCCGCCGGGCGAAAGCGCCAGGACGCTGAATCCGTGGCGTTCGACGAGCTCGAGCGCGTCCTCCTCCGGCCTCAGGCGGGCGAACGGGACGACGAGCGAGCCGCCGACCGAAACCCGGATCGCCTTGCGATAGAGCGGATCGCAGCAGGCGCCATCGAGCAGCACGGCCGCCGCGCCGAACGCGGCCGCGTTGCGGAACACGCCGCCGATGTTGTCGTGATTTGAGACGCCGAACAGGGCGACGACGATGGCCGGCCCTTCGATCCCCGCCAGCAGGTCGCCCGCTGAAGCCGGCGGCCCTCGCTCGGCGAATGCCAGGATGCCGCGATGGATCGGAAAGCCGGCGATGGCGTCCATCACCTCCTGACCGGCCGCGAAGATGTCCACGTCCTTCGAGAAAGCCGACAGGATCGGTGAAAGGGAGGTCACACGCTTGGCGGCCACCAGCACCGAGCGCGGACGGTGCAAGCGGCTGCGGGCGAGGACCCTCAAGACCACCTCGCCCTCGGCGATGAAGCCGCCGCGCCGGCCGATGACATCGCGCTCGCGCACCTCGCGAAATAGAGCGATGCGCGGATCGTCCGCGTCTTCGATGGCGACGACGCGAGTCAACGCTCGCGCGCGGCGAGCCAGGCGAGGCCCTCATCGGTGACCGCGACGAGCCTGGCATGGCGGGCCACGAGATGGGCGTCGAGGACGTTCTCCCAAACCGTCAGGCGCGGGCACGACGTGCGCCAGGCTTCCATGACCTCGTCGTAGGGCCTGGGCGTCGGGGCGAGCCAGGCGATGAGATCGGCCATCAGGTCTTCCACCGGATCAGGCATGGCGCGCCTCCTTCGGTCACCGCGGCTTCTTGGTCGCGCTTCGCGGGCCACATGGCAAGCGCCGGGCCGGCCATGAGAGTCCGAAAACCGCCAGACACAGAGCGCGAAAGCCGACTATGGTGGCCCAATGGAGCTCGACCCTGACCTCTGCCGCAAGGCCCTGCTCGCCCGTGACGCCCGTTTCGATGGGCGATTTTTCGTCGGCGTGCTGACGACGGGAATCTACTGCCGCCCGGTGTGTCCGGCCCGGCCGCCGAAAGCGGAGAACTGCCGCTACTACCCCTCCGCCGCGGCCGCCCAATCGGCCGGATTCCGCCCCTGCCTGCGCTGCCGGCCGGAGACAGCGCCCGGGCTGGGCGCTTGGCGCGGCGCGTCGAACACCGTCTCGCGGGCGATGAGCCTCATTGACCAGGGCGCGCTCGATGAGTGCGATGTCGATTCCCTGGCCGGGCGCCTCGGCGTCGGCGAGCGGCAGCTGCGCCGGTTGTTCATGAAACACCTCGGCGCCTCGCCGATCAGCGTCGCCCAGACACGCCGAGTGCTGATCGCCAAGCAACTCATCCACGAGACCGATCTGCCGATGGCGCAGGTGGCGCTGGCCGCCGGGTTCGGGAGCGTTCGGCGATTCAACGAGTGTTTTCGCGCCCTTTTCGGACGCGGACCGCTGGAGCTGCGCCGCGGGCTGGGACGCAGCGAGCCGGCGGGCGCCGGCATCACCCTCTCACTTGGCTATCGCCCGCCCTACGACTGGGACGCCCTGCTTGGATTTCTCGCCGCGCGGGCCATTCCCGGCGTCGAGAAGGTCGCCGACGGAGTCTATCGGCGGACC
>DASZKO010000104.1:0-5749 GCA_035605655.1 Caulobacteraceae bacterium
CAACCGGAGGTTCTTCCGCCTGATCGTCAAGCTGGCGGTCAGGCAGGGGGCCCGCATCGAGCGGCCGGCCGTGGGGGGCGGGGTGGCGATCTGGATGCCCTTCGAGGCGGTCGGGCCGATGCCCCTGCGCGACGAGCTCACCGCCTTGCCGGTCCTGCTGTTCGCCACCGGCCTCCGGCGCATGGGCCGGATGATGGCCCTGCGCGCCGACATGGACGCCCATCACCCCATGGACCGGCCGCACGCCTATCTGTGGTTCCTGGGCGTCACCCGCGCCGCCCAGGGCCACGGCGTCGGCTCGCGCCTCCTGAAAGTCGCCACCGACCGCCTCGACGCGGCCGGCCGGCCCGCCTACCTGGAGACCCAGACCGAGCGCAATCTCCACCTCTACCGGCGCCACGGCTTCGACGTCATTTCAGAACATCGTCCGCGTCCCGACTCGCCGATGCTATGGAGCATGTGGCGCGATCCGATCGCCCCGGAGTCGCCGTGAAGGAGAACTGCCCGCGATGTTCATGAAAGCCGCTTTCGGGGCCCTGGCCCTCGCCAGCCTCGGTCTCGCCGCGGCGCCCGGCGTCGCGTCGGCCCGCCACCACCATCGTCACTACCGCCACTACGCCTGCCGCGACCACCGCCGGACCGGCACGGTGGTCGGCGCCGTCGGCGGCGGTGTGATCGGCAACGTGGTCACCCACGGCAGCTTCGTCGGCACCGCCCTCGGCGCCGGCGCCGGCGCCGTCGCCGGCCACGAAGTCGGCCGCCACAGCTGCTGATCCAGGCCCACTGATCCTCCTCCGCAAAGCGGTGAGGGGGCGGGTGAAGGGGCGCTGGCGCTCTGGGCGCGCGCTGCGCGCGATCCACCCTCCCCTCCTTCCCCTTCGATGGGGAAGGTGGCCCGAAGGGCCGGATGGGGTGGCGGCGCGAACCCCACCCGTCTCGCGCTGCGCGCGATCCACCCTCCCCATGAGAAGGGGAGGGAGGAAAAACGGTTTCCAAATCAGGGCTTTCTGGACGGACGCTGGCTCACGCCGCCTCGGCGCGCGCCTTGCGTTCGAGGCTCGGGCGCTGGCCAAAGCCGAGGCCGGCCATGCCGCCGGACGACAGCAGCCCGACATCGGCCAGCAGGATCGGGATCGCCCACTTGTGCGGGGCGGCGATGTATCGCGGTCGCCAGACCGGATCGTACTTGTCCTTGAACCGCCGCACGCCGCGGAAATTGTAGATCTCCTCGCCGCGTTCGAACATCAGCGCCCCGACCCGCGACATGATCGGGGCGAGGCGGCGAACCTCCAGCCCGGCCAGCGGCGCCATGCCGAACTCGAAGCTCCGGTAGCCCTGCTCCTGGCCCCAGCGCATCAGCTCGACGAACAGGAAATCCATGACGTTCTTGGGGGCGTCGTCGGCATAGCGCATCAGGTCCATGGAGAAGCACTCGCCCAGGCCCGTCGTCCACAGGGTGGCGAAGGCGACGATGCGCCCGCCCGAACGGACGATGGCGATCGGGAACTCGGCGACGTAGGCCGGCTCGAAGCCACCCAGGGAGAAGCTTTTCTCGCCGCCGGTGTGGTGGGCCAGCCAGGCGTCGGAAACCGCCTTCAGCTCGCCCATGAGGGCCCGCGCCCCTCCGGCCGGAACCACTTCGAAGCAGCCGCCTTCCTCTCCCGTGCGCCGCCAGCTGCGGCGAATGTTTCCCAGGCGCCGGCCCTCGACCGAGAAGCTCTCCAGGGGCACCGCGGCGGTTTCCCCGACCTTCTGGATCGAAAAGCCGAGCTCGACGAGGTCGGGCAGGCCCTCGGGGCCGACCCCGTAGATGCCCGGCCGGGCGGCGTGGGCGTCGGCCAGTTCGCGGAACCGCCACAGGAGATCGAGCTGCTCGGCCCGGACCCCCACCGGCGAGCCGAGCGCGATCCACGAGCGTCCGCGCACCCCGAACATCAGGAAGCTCTTGCCGCTCGCGGAGAACAGGAACCGCTTGTCGCCGCGCAAGGCGAGATTGGAGGCCGGCTCGGACTCCTCGGCGGTGGCGAGGATGGCCCGCACCCGGCCGAGGTCCGGATCGGTCTCGCCGGCCACCGCCGGGGTCGCCGGGGTCGCCAGCAGCCGCCAGACGCCGACCGCCAGCAGGAAGACGGCGGCCCCGGCCGAGGAGCGGATCGCCCGCCCGGCGTCCTGGTCGCCGATCACCCGGATGAGGGAGACATTGGCGTAGTCGAGATTCTGGAACGACCACCAGCCGACGAGGCCGGCGCCGACGAGGGCGGCCAGGGCCGACAGCATCCACCCGGGGGTCTTGTCGAGCCGCGACAGGCGGGCGGTGCGGGGAAATGCGGCGTGCAGCGGGGCCAGGACCGCCAGCAGGCCCAGGAGAATGAGGGATTCCTCGATGCTGGAGCCCTTGAAGAGGGCCAGCGCCGCGGCCGCCAGCAGAACCGCCGCGCTCGCCGCCCAGGCCGCGTCCAGCCGCCGGGCGAGGCCGAACGCCAGCATCAGCAGGACCACGCCGAGAATCGAGGAGACGAAGCTCGCGATCTCGATGAGGATGACGGGGGCGTGTTCGGCCAGCCACATGAACCGCTCGGGATCGGACGGCGTCGCCCCCGAGGCCAGCAGCATCACCCCGGCCGCCGCGGTCAGCACGGCCAGGACATTGGGCGCGCCGGCCAGCACGGCGGGGCGCAGATCGTTGAGCCGAGGCATCCTTGCCCCACATGCACCGAAAAGGCGCCGAGCGGCAACGCCGCGCCCGGCCCCTTGCACGCGCGCGCCAAGCCGTTCATGGACTTCAGCCAAGCTCAGGGAGAGCTTCGATGACCGAAACGACCGGGCGCCATCACCACGAGGCCATCCTCGAGCCCGGCCTGCCGATCATCGATCCGCATCATCATCTGTGGGATCGGCGCAGCCTGGCGCGCCGCGATGAGAACGCTCCGGCCGAGCCCGTCCACGCTTTCGCGGCGGTCATCGAGCGGGTGCCGCGCTATCTCCTCGACGAGCTCCTCGCCGACATCGGCAGCGGCCACAATGTCGTCGCCACGGTCTACATGGAATGCGGAGCCATGTATCGGAAGGACGGCCCCGAGGCGATGCGCCCGGTCGGCGAGACCGAGTTCGTCAATGGGGTGGCGGCGATGAGCGCCAGCGGCGTCTATGGCGACGCGCGGGCCTGCGCCGGGATCGTCGGACACGCCAATCTCACCCTCGGCGCGGCGGTCGAGGAGGTGCTGGAGGCCCACATCGCGGCCGGCGGCGGGCGGTTCCGCGGTATCCGCCAGAGCGCCTCGTGGGACGCCGACGCCGAGGTCCTGGGGCCCCTGTCGCGCAACAAGGCGGGGCTCTACGCCCAGGAAAGCTTCCGCGAGGGCTTCGCGCGCCTGGCGCCGCTCGGCCTTTCGTTCGACGCCTGGATGCTCGAACCCCAGCTTCCCGACCTGATCGCCCTGGCCCGCGCTTTCCCGGAGACGGCGATCGTGCTCGACCACGTCGGCACGCCGCTCGGCATCGCCAGCTATTCCGGCCGGCGGGAGGAGCGCTTCGGGGTGTGGCGCGACAACATCCGCGCGCTGGGCGCCCTTGCCAACGTGTCGGTGAAGATCGGCGGCCTGGCCATGCCCTTCCCCGGCTTCGCCTCGTTCCTGGCCCGGCCCTCGGCCTCCGCCAAGGCGCTGGCCGACGAGTGGCGCCCCTATGTCGAGACCTGCATCGAGGCCTTCGGCGTCACCCGCTGCATGTTCGAGAGCAACTTTCCGGTCGACATCGGCAGCTGCGATTACGCGACCTTGTGGAACGCCTTCAAACTGATCGCCCAGTACTATTCCATCGACGAAAAGACCTATCTGTTCAGCGACACCGCGCGGCGGGTCTATCGGCTCGAGATCTGAAGCCGCGGGAGAGAGTGATGCTCTATGAGGAACTGAAGACGGCGTGGGCCGAGCTGACGGCGCCCGGCGCCCCGTTCGAGACCGCCTTCATCGAACTGCGCGGTTCGCCGTGCCTGACCTACAGGAACGCCCCGCCGAATGTCCGCGCCCTGTGGCTGGCCACGGCCGCCTATGGCGGGCGGGAATACCTCGTCTACGAGAACGAGCGCCTGACCTATGGCCAGGCCCACGCCCAGGTGAACGCCATCGCCGGCTGGCTCACCGCCCAGGGCGTGGCGAGCGGCGACCGCGTGGCCATCGCCATGCGCAACTATCCCGAGTGGCTGCTGATCTACTGGGCCTGCGTCGCCAGCGGCGTGGCGGTGGTGGGGATGAACGCCTGGTGGGTGGCCGAGGAGCTGGCCTACGCCATGAGCGATTCGGCCCCCAAGGTGATCTTCTGCGACGCCGAGCGCCTGGCCCGCGTGGCCGAGCGGCCGGCGATGGCCGAGGGCGTGAAGGTGGTCGCCGTGCGCGCCGCGGCCCCGGCCGGCGCGGCGGCGTGGAGCGAGGTCATCGCCCATGGCGGCGCGCTCCCCGACGTCGCGGTCGACCCCGACGCCGACGCCTGCATCTTCTACACCTCCGGCACCACCGGCGTTCCCAAGGGCGCCCAGCTCACCCACCGCGGCTGCATCCACAACCTCTTCAGCATGATGTTCTCGGCCCAGGCCCAGGCCCTGGCGCTCAGCCGCGAGACCGGCGTTCCGATCGATCCCACCGCGCCGCCACCCGTTCCGGTCGGCCTGCTGACCACCCCAATGTTCCATGTGACCGCGAATAATTGCGGGGCCTACGCGGTGACCGCCGCGGGTGGCAAGATCGTGCTGATGTACCGCTGGGACGCCGGCGAGGCGCTTCGCCTCATCGAGGCCGAGAAGGTCAGCGCCATGAGCGGGGTGCCGGTGATGGCCCGGGAGATCATCAACCATCCCGATTTCGCCCGCCGCGATCTTTCGAGCCTCTTGAGCCTGGCCGGCGGCGGGGCCCAGGTCCCTCCGGACCTCGTCGGCAAGATCGACGCCGCGGTGGCCACCGCCCGACCCGGCACCGGCTACGGGATGACCGAGACCTGCGGGATCATCACCTCGGTGGGCTCGGACTTCTTCGTCGCCAAGCCGGACAGCGCCGGCCCGGTGATGCCGGACTTCGAGTTCAAGTGCGTCGACGACGACGGCAAGGCCGTGGCGCAGGGGGAGATCGGCGAGCTGTGGGTGCGCGGGGCCCAGGTGATCCGCGGCTATCTAAATCGGCCCGAGGCGACCGCCGAGACGATCACCGACGGCTGGCTGCACACCGGCGACATCGCCCGCGCCGACGAGGACGGCTTCATCTTCATCGTCGACCGCAAGAAGGACATGGTGCTGCGCGGCGGGGAGAACATCTACTGCGCCGAGGTCGAGGCGGCGGTGTACCGCCATCCGGCCGTCGCCGAATGCAGCGTGTTCGGGGTGCCCGATCCCCGGCTGGGCGAGGAGGTGGCCCTGGCGGTGACGGCCCTGGCCGCCGCCGAACTGACCGCGGCGGCTCTGCGCGAGCATCTCGCGGCGATCATGGCCCGCCACAAGATTCCCCGCTACATCTGGATCCTCTCCGAGCCCCTGCCGCGCAACGCCAGCGGCAAGTTCCTCAAACGCGAACTGCGCGAGCGCCTGTCGCTCAGCGAGGCGGCCTAGGCAAAGAGGCCAGCCAGGTCGGCGAGCCAGGCCTGGACGAGGGGCTGGTTCGCTTCGGGGGTGACGCCGTTGCGGACGATGACGAGGTCGCGGTCGGGGCAGATCACGATGTACTGGCCCTCGTAGCCGTTGGCCGAGAAGGTTCCCGGGCCGGCC
>DASZKO010000106.1:0-59418 GCA_035605655.1 Caulobacteraceae bacterium
CCAGAACCAGCCGCTCCATCTGACAGCGCCCAGCCCCTCGCCCATGACGATGTTGGAGTTGGTCGAAATGAGCTTGCCGATCTCCCGCTCGGGGCGGGTGCGGAAGGGCGTTCCCTCGCAGCTTCGTTCGGCGAAGTACTCGACCATGAGGCCGCCCTGGCCGCGGGCCGGGTCGGGACTGAACATCGCCGCCCGCGCCGCCGGGGGCGCGGGCTCGTTGTCGCCGCCCTCGGCGAAGCGGACCTCCGCCTGGCCCTCCAGCAACTCCTCGATGGACTGCAGGATCGAGGTCCGCCGCCCGGGCCGCACGTGCGAGGAGCCGCCGCCCTGGATGCGCCGCACCGCCGCGTTGGGGCCGACGACGGCGATGGTCGTGAGGGCCTCTGGCCTCAGGGGCAGGAGTTCGCCGTCGTTCTTGAGCAGCACCGGGGCTTCCTCGGCGGCGCGGGCGGCGATCTGGCGGTGGCGCCTGGAACGCAGTTCGCCGGCCGGCGGGGCGGCGCCGTCCATGACGCCGGTGCGCAGGATCAGGCGGGCCATGCGCCGGGCCGCGGCCTCGATGCGGGCCTCGGTGACCTCCCCGGTCGCCACCGCGGCCAGAAGCTTGTCGCCGAACCAGCGGGCCGGGCCGGGCATCTCCAGGTCGTTGCCGCCGTTGGCGGCGGCGGCGGTGGCGTGGACAGCGCCCCAGTCGGAGACCACCACCCCGTCGTAGCCCCACTCGCCGCGCAGGATATCCTCGAGGAGGCGGTGGTTCTCGGTGGCGTAGGGCCCGTTGATCCTGTTGTAGGAGGCCATGACGGTCCACGGGTCGGCGACCTTCACCACCGTCTCGAAGGCGGCGAGGTAGATCTCCCGCAGCGTGCGCTCGTCGACGATGGCGTCGACGGTCATGCGGTTCTCTTCCTGGTTGTTGACCGCGTAGTGCTTGAGCGAGGCGCCGACGCCCTCGCCCTGCAGCCCCTCGACGAAAGCGGTTCCCAGCGCCCCGTTGAGATAGGGGTCCTCCGAACAGGTCTCGAAATTGCGCCCCCACAGGGGCGTGCGGACGATGTTGATGGTGGGGGCGAGGATGATCCGATTGTTCAGCGCCAGGGCCTCGCGGGCGATGGCGGCGGCCACGTCGCGCACCGCGTCCGGATTCCACGTGGCGGCCATGGCCACGCCGACGGGAAAGACCGTCGCCGCCTCGCCCTCATTGGAGCGCACCCCCGTCGGACCGTCGGCCACGCGCACCTCCGGCACGCCCAGCCGGGCCACGCCGTTGAGCGTGAAGGCCGCCGAGCCGGCCATCAGGGCCACCCGCTCGGAGAGGTCGAGCCGGGAGACGAGGTCTTCGACCCGGGCCTCGAGGGGCTGGGTGGGATCCTTCCACAAGGCGTTGGAGGCCGGCGTATCGGCGACGGACATGAGGCGTTTCCCCTTGAACCTTGCCGGGACCCTACGTCGCCGGCCTCGGCGGCGGCAAGGCGATGGCGAGCGGACGGCTCACGCTCAAGCCTTGCCAAGCGGCGGATCATAGGGAACTAAGGCGGGTCATGAGTGAGTATGGCGTGCGTCCCGACGATACTGGTCCGGCGAGCCGGGCGCCGCCGACTACCGGCGTCGAGGTGCGTTTCCAGGAGCGCCGCGGCGGCCGCGTCGCCTTCGTGATCATCCACAACCCGGCCCGCGCCAACGCCCTGAGCAGCGAGGTGATGGACGACTTCGTGCGCGCGGTGAGCCCGCTGGCGGCCGAGGACGACCTGCGCTGCGTGGTTCTCACCGGGGCGGGAAAATCGTTCGTCAGCGGGGCCGACATCGACGAGCTGGCCGAGATCGCCTTTCCCGCCGAGGCCCGCGCCTTCATCGGCAAGGTCCACGCCTGCTGCCTCCTGTTGCGCGAGATGCCGGCCCCGGTGATCGCCCGGATCAACGGACCGGCCCTGGGGGCCGGGCTGGAGCTGGCCATCTCCTGCGATCTGCGCGTGGGGGTGGATACGGCGGTGTTCGGCATGCCGGAGGTGAAGCTCGGCGTGCCCTCGGTGGTCGAGGCGGCGCTCCTGCCGGGGATCGTCGGCTGGAGCCGGGCCCGGGAGATGATGCTGCTGGGCGAGACCTTCGACGCCGCCGCCGCCCTGGCCATGGGCCTGGTGGACGAGAGCGTGCCGGCCGGGGAGCTGAACGCGGCGGTGGAGCGGCGCATCGCCGCCCTCTTCGCGGCCGGGCAGAACGCCGTGCGGCTCCAGAAAGCCCTGATGCGGCGGTGGGAAAGCCTGCCGCTGAAGGACGCCATCATCGCCGGCGCCGACGTCTTCGGCCGCGCCTATCTCACCGACGAACCCGCCCGCGCCATCGCCGCCTGGCGGGAGGCGCGGGCCAAGGGGAAGGGGGGGAGGTAGGGGGCCGGCGCCCCTTTACCCGCCCCCTCCACCCCTTCGAGGTCCCCCTCCTGCCGCTCCGCAGGGAGGATTCTGCTTTTTTTCTTGAATCTCCCTCCGTTTACGGGGGGAGTACGGCGAAGCCGGGAGGGGGGCGGTTGCAGCGCGCCGGCGCCGCGGAGCGTCAGGGATGTCTCTGGGCTAAAGTGTCAGCGATCCTTCCAGCTGTTTACGCCGGCGCTCTTTCACCCGCCCCCTCCGCCGCTTCGCGGTCCCCCTCCCCCGCTGCGCGGAGGAGGATTCTAGGGGCGGGGGCGGTGGTCGAGGAGGGCGTAGGCGCCGGCGAGGTTTTCGCAGGCTTGGCGGACGATGGCGCCTTGGGCCTCGGGGTTGGGTTCGGCGCACTCCCGCGTGACGACGGCGCGCCAATCGGGGCCCCGACCGAGGGCGGCCGGTTCGAGGAGGGCGGCGAGGAGGCGAGCGCTGGCCGGGCCGCAGAGGCCGAGCGCGGATTCCATCTGCCGGCCGGCGCGGCGGCGGGCCTCGGAGGGTCCGCCCGGGGCGGGCGAGGCGTCGATGCGCGGGGCGTAGCTCGCCACCCCGCCGGCGAAGCGGTGGAGAAGGGCGATGTCGTCCTGCAGGCGGCGGACGGCGTCGAACGCCGCCGCGCCGAGGCGGCCGCGGGCGAGGAGCAGATCGAAGACGTCCTGACGGTGGGCCCGCGCCGGGCGCCCGGCCGGGTCGGGCCGGGTCAGAACATCGGCGTTGCGGGGGAGATCGAGGGCGGCGCGACCCAGACCCCAGTTGGCCGGATCGCGCGCCGCCTCGCGCTCGGCGGCCCGGCGGCGGGCGAGGGTCAGGGGATCGGCGGGGCGGCGGCGGGCCATGATCAGATCCTCGAGCTCCACGGTCCGCGGTGGCGGCGATGGCGACGCGCGAATTGCATGTTGCAATTCTCCCATATCGCAAAGAACGGAGTCAAGCGAGAAGTTTGCGTTTCGTCTAACGACGCGACCGCGAAGCATTTGCATAATGCGGGCCATGCCTAAGGATAAAGAGCGCAATTTCGTCAGGGCGTGGCGTGAGCATCGCGGTTTCACCCAGGCCCGCCTCGCCGAAGCCATCGGCACCACGGGGGCGGTGATCAGCCTGATCGAGGCCGGGGAGCGGCGGCTGTCCGACAAGTGGGCGCACCGGATCGCCCCGGTGCTGAAGACCCGGGCCGGTTTCCTGTTCGACACCGACCCCTCGGCGTTGGACAGCGACATCCTCGAGATCTGGACCGACATCCCCGAGGATCGCCGCGACCAGGCCCGCGAAGTGCTCAAGGCGTTCCGGGTGAAAGCCACCGACGCTTAGGGCGGAGCCCTTTCCCGCGCCCCCTCCACCGCTTCGCGGTCCCCCTCCCCCGCTTTGCGGAGGAGGATTCAGAGAGCGCGCGGCCTAGCCGAGCACGCCGCTCAGGCCGAGGGCGGCGGCGGCGGCCAGCCACCACAGGGGGTTGAGTTTGGAGAGGTAGGCGGCGAGGGCGGTGACGACGGTCACCGCGGCCAGGCGCCACTGGAGGTCGGCGGCGCGGCTGAGGAGCCAGGCGCTGGAGGCCACTAGGCCCACGGCCACGGGGGCGAGGCCGGCGCCCACGGCATGGCGCAGCGGCGCGTCGCGGTAGCGGTCCCACAGCTTCACCACCCAGAAGGTGAGGAGGCACGAGGGGGCGCACATGGCGGCGGTGGCGACGAGGGCTCCGGCGAGGCCGGCGGCCTTCCAGCCGACCAGGGTCGAGATCATGAAATTGGGCCCGGGGGCGGCCTGGGCGATGGCGAAGAGGGCGGCGAACTCGCGGTCGCTCATCCAGTGATGCAGCCCCACCGACTGGCGCTGGATCTCGGGGATCACCGCGTTGGCGCCGCCGAACGCGACCAGGGAGAGGCCGCAGAACTGGATCGCGAGGGCGCCGAGGGTTTCGCCAAGGCCCTTCATCGCCGCCACCGCCAGGCCACGGCGATGGCGAGCGGCGCCAGGGCCAGGAGCACCCAGGCGAGCGGCCAGCGCATCACCCCCACGCCGGCGAAAGCCAGGAGCATGAACGGCGCGGCCGAGACCGGCGCGCGGCGGACGATCGGCCAGGCCATCCTGGCCGCCGTGGCCGCCACCAGGCCGGCGGCGGCCGCGCCCAGGGCGGCGATCATCGCCGGGATGCGCCCGACCCCGCCGTAACGGCCGTAAAGCGCCGCGAGCACCAGGACGATGGCCACCGGGGCGGCGACGAGGCCCATGAGGGCGGCGAAGGCCCCGGCCGGGCCGGCGAAGCGCGCGCCGACGACGATGGTCAGGTTGACGATGTTGGGCCCGGGCAGGGTCTGGCAGAGGGCGAGGCTCTCGGCGAACTCGGCCTCGCCCAGCCAGGCGCGCTTCTCCACCAGCATCCGGCGGGCGAAAGGCAGGACGCCGCCGAAGCCGGAGAGCCCGACCCACAGGAAGGCGGCGAAGAGCTCGCCGGGACGGGGGGCGGGAGCCGGCGGCGCGGCGCGGCGCGCCGAAACGAATCGCACATCCGTCATGGCCGCCCTCGCCGGGTGCATTGCAGTTTGATCCGACGCTCTTGACAGGGTGATTGCAATATGAGATCATTTGCCATGGATCTGGCCGACGCCATGGACGATCTCGGCGCGGAATGCCGCGAGCGGTTCGAGGCCGGCGGGGCCGTGGCGGCGCGCGAGGGCGAGGCGCTGCTGAGCCTGGCGGGCATGCTCGCGGCCCACGTCCGGCAATGGGAAAGCCTCGCCGGCGGGCTGGAGCTTTGCGGGCGCTTCGATCGCCGGCGGGCCGGCGCGCTGCTGCTGGAAAGCGTGTTCGACGATCTTTTGCCGGCGGCGCCGTGGCGGGTGCTCGCCGCCGCCTTGGCCGAAAACCTGGCCGGCCCGTGACCGGGGCCCCTTTCCACGCTGTCGGCGGGGCGATCCTCGCCGATCATGGGCCGCTGAGCCTGAAGGAGGCCCGGGCGCTGGCCGTCTTCTACGCTCGCGAAGCGGTGGGCGAAGGCGGCGCCAGGGCGGGATTCTGCATGACCCGCAGCCTCACCCTCGCCCGCGCCGCCTACGACGCCGAACGCTGGCGCCGCGCCGCCGGCTGGACCGACCCGGACCTGGCCGACTGAGGAGGCGGCAAGGTTGATCTTTCTCTTCCCCCCGCATCTGGGGGAAGTGGCGCGAAGCGTAGATGGGGGAACGGACGCGCGGGCCTCGAGTCTCCGATCCCCCATCCCCCGCTTCGCGGGGACTTCCCCCTTGTGAAGGGGGAAGAGAGTTGGTCGTTGTCCGGCCCCCCTCCCGCTCACCCGCGGGGCCTCCGGCCGGTTGCAGGGCCGTGCAAGGCGCCGCCGGCGTCGGGGGGGAGAGGGGCGAAGAACAGCATGGAGATCAGGGTCACCGCGCCCACGGCGATGAAGGCCGGGGCGATGATCGGGCCGGTGAGGCGATGGGCGTGGTGGGCCAGGAGGGAGACATGCAGGAAGGTGGCGGCCATGCCGATGCCTATGCTCTGGGAGAGCTGCTGGGCCATGGTCGACATGGTCGAGGCGCGGCTCATCTCGCGATGGTCGACGTCGGCGAAGGCCAGGCCATTGAGGCTGGTGAACTGCAGGGAGCGGAAAAAGCCGCCGGTGAGCAGGACGGCATAGATCAGCCAGTGCGGGGTGCCCGGCTCGAAGAGGGCGTAGGCCATGAAGGTCACCGCGACGATCACCGCGTTGACGCTCAGGGTGCGCTTGAACCCGAAACGGGCGAGGATCGGCGGAGCGCAGGTCTTCATCACCAGGGCGGCGGCGGCGCTGGCGAAGGTCATCAGCCCGGCCTGCAAAGCCGAAAGGCCGAACGCCACCTGCAAGAGGAGGGCCAGCATGAACGGGGTCGCGCCCATGCCCATGCGCATGAACGCCCCGCCGACCACCGAGGCGGTGAAGGTGCGGATCTTGAGAAGGCCGAGATCGAGGATCGGATCGGCGATCCGCGCCGCGTGCCAGACGTAGAGGGCGAGCAGGGCCGCCCCGCCGCCCATCATCGCGGCGATCGCCCACGGCGGCATCGGGCCGCGGCCGAGGTTGTCGAAGCCATAGACCACCCCGGCCATGCCAAGGCCGGTGAGAACGAGGCCGATCCAGTCCAGCCGCGCGGTGTCCTCCTCGCGGACGTCGGCGATGAACTTCCACACCAGAGCGACGCCCACGGCGGCGATGGGAAGGTTGAGGAAGAAGATCCACCGCCACGAGCCGTAGGTGATGATGAAGCCGCCGATCGGCGGGCCGATCACCGGGCCCAGGAGCGCCGGCATGGTCAGCACCGAGAGGGCGCGGACGAGATCGTGCTTGGGGGTCGAGCGGAGCAGGACGAGGCGGCCCACCGGCCCCATCATCGCCCCCGCCGCCCCCTCGGCGGCCCGGGCCAGGAGCATCTGGCCGAGGTTCTGGGCCACGCCGCAGGCGGCGCAGGAAGCGGCGTAGGCGACGATGGCGACAAGGAAGATCCGCTTGGCGCCGAAACGGTCGGCCATCCAGCCGCTGATCGGCAGGAAGACCGCCGAGGCCAGGAGGTAGATGGTGATCGTGGTGTTGAGGCGGATCGGGTCTTCGTGAAACGATCGGGCCATGGTCGGCAGGGCGTTGGCGATGACCGTGGCGCTCAAGGTCTGCATCATCAGGGCCGCGCCGATGATCGCCGGGACCACGGAGGAGAAGGGCGCGGCGGGCGTCTCGCCGGCGGCGGTCTCGAGGGGGCGGACGGCGGCCTCGCTCATCGGGCCAGCTTCAGCAGGGGCTCGGCGGCGGCGGCCAGGGCCCGGCGCTCGCGCGGCGTCAGGGCGGCCAGGCGCGCGGCCAGCCAGTCGTTGCGCCGGCGCCGGATGGCTTCGAGGGCCTCCGCGCCCGCCGGGGTGACGCGCAGGCCGACCCGGCGGCGATCGTCCTCGCGGGCCGGGTCGCGGGCGATCCAGCCGGCCGCCTCCAGCCGCTTGAGGTGGGCCGACATCGACGGCGCGCTCATCTGCTCGAGCTCGGCCAGTTCGCCGCCGCCGACGCCCGGATGCTTGAAGACGAGGCCGAGAAGCTGGGCGTCGAGGGCCGAGACCCCGGCCTTCTGGGCTTCGCGGCGCAGCTGACGCGAGGCGCGCAGCAGGGCCGGCCGCAAAGCGCCGGCCAGGGAAATCAGGTCCTCGTCGGGTTCAAGGAGGGTCATCGGGGCCACATAGTTAGTTAGGCGACTTAACTATCAGGGCGGCGGCGAAGTTTCAAGGCGGTGTGCCAAAACCGGCCGCCATTTTCAGAGAGGACCGCCCTGCAGGCGAAATGAGGCTTGGCGGGGATCTACGACGGCCGGGCCGCCGGCGGCCTCGCGTTCAGCGAAGCGCAACGCCTGGAGCACGGAACCCTGCTCTCCCAGATCCTCGACTGCGAGGGCGCCAAGGTGTCGCTGAGCGGCAAGCCCTGGGGGCGCGGTGAGCGCCGATCCGCCGCCGCCCGCCAAGACGGAGGTGGTGGCGGACAGCCGGGCGGTGCGGCGTCGAGGACTCGCTCGTTAGACCTCTCTTCCCCCTTCACAAGGGGGAAGTACCGGCGAAGCCGGGGATGGGGGATCGGAAACACAGGTCTGCGCGTCCGTCCCCCCATCGCCGCTTCGCGCCACTTCCCCCCGCGGGGGGAAGAGAAGCTAAATTTCGCCGTCAAGAGCCGCCGCGACGGTCCGCACCACTCCGTCGAGATTGTCCCGAATGTCGATGGCCTGAAAACGCAACGTGCGGATGCCACGACCAGCGATCCACGCGTCGCGCCTCGCGTCGCGCGCCGGTTGGTCTCCGAGGCCATGGTTTTCGCCGTCGACCTCGACCGCGAGGCCGGCTTGCGGGCAATAGAAGTCGAGCACGTAGGGTCCAACCGGGCACTGGCGGCGGAAGCGAAATCCTCCAAGCGCTTTGCCGCGCAGGGCAAGCCACAGGCGCAATTCCGGCGGCGTCATCGCGGTCCGCAACGCCTTCGCGCGTCCGCGGGCCCCAGGCGTTAATTGTCGTTCGCCTCGCTTCACGGCCCGCGCATCCGTCCCCCCATCCCGGCCTTCGGCCGTACTTCCCCCCGATGCGGGGGGAAGAGAAACCTAGCCTCTCGCTCCCTCCCCTAGCCGCCGCTGAGGGCGCCGAAGATCATGAGTTCTTGGCCGTCGGCGAGGGGGGTGGCGAGGTCGCGGGCGGCGACCGTGCCGACGAAGATGCGCATGTGGGGGCGGATGCGGGCCTGCTCGTCGATCACGCGGAATTTGAGGCCCGGATAGCGGGCGTCGAGATCGTCGAGGACGGCGTCGACGCTCCCTCCCCTGGCCTCCACGCGGCTCATCCCGCCGGTGTAGGCGTGCAGCTGCGAGGGGATCAGCACCGAAATCATGGAGCCGGGGCCGCGACCACCGAGTAGATTTCCGGCAGGTGGGCGCCGATCGTGCGCCAGGCCTCGCCCTCGTCGTCGCTCATCCACACCTCGCCGCCGGTGGTGCCCAGGTAGAGGCCGACCGGATCGGCATCGTCGGCGCAGAAGGCCTGGCGCTTGACGGTGAACCAGCCCTGCTCACGCGGAAAGCCGTTGTCCTGGCGCTGCCAGCTCGTCCCGGCGTCGCGGGTCCGATAGACCGCCGGACGCCCGCCCGGACTGGTGCGCGGCCACACGTCCGTGCCGTCCATGGGGAAGACCCAGGCGGTGTCCGGCTGGCGCGGATGGGGGGTGATGGTGAAGCCGATGTCACCGATCTCGGCCGGCATGGCCCGGCCGATCCGCTCCCAGGTCTCGCCCGGGCGGTCGAGGCGATAGATGCCGCAGTGGTTCTGCTGGTAGAGCCGGTCGAGGCGGGTCGGGGCGAAGGCGATGAAGTGGGCGTCCTGGCCGTACTCCGGATAGGGGTCGGGGAGGAAATTGGCCTCGACGCCCTTGTTGAGCGGGGCCCAATCGGCGCCGCGGTCATGGCTCTCGAACACCCCGGCCGTGGAGGTGGCGAGATACATGTGGCGGGCGTCGCGCGGGTCGATCAGCACCTGGTTGAGCAGGGGCCCGTCGGGGGTGCCGGCGTCGGCGGGAACCCATTTGGAATACATCGGGTGGTCGTTGAAGCCGGCGACGCTCTCCCAGGTCGCGCCGTTGTCCTCGCTGACGAAGAGGCCGGGCGGCGAGGCCCCGGCCCACCACACGCCCGGCTCGTCGGCATGGCCGGGCTCCAGCCAGAAGGTGTGGCCCACCGCCCGGGCGGTGGCGGGATCGGCCGATTTCGGGAAGGCCGGCGGGCGGGTCGCCTCGGCCCAGGTCTTGCCGCCATCCAGCGAGCGGAAGACGGTGGGGCCCAGGTGGCCGGTCTTGGCGGCGATCAGCTGGACGGCGGGGTCGCGGGGGTCCTGCACATAGTGGTTGACGATCTGGCCGAGGAAGAGCGGCCCTTCGAGGCGCCAGGCGCGCCGCGAACCGTCGTCGCGGAACGTCCAGGCGCCCTTGCGCGTGCCGACGAGAAGCTGGTGCGCCATGGCGGCCTCCTCCTGCATGGGATCGAGACCGCCAGGAGACATCGGCCGGCTCGCCGCCGTCAAGGGGCGGAGTTGAACCCTCTCTTCCCCCCGCATCGGGGGGAAGTACGGCCGAAGGCCGGGATGGGGGGATGGACGCGCGGAAATCTGTGCTTCCGATCCCCCATCCCCCGCTTCGCGGGGACTTCCCCCTTGTGAAGGGGGAAGAGAGGAGAATCTCCCCCTACTCGGCGGCGAAGGCCAGGGGGGCGCCGGAGGTGAAGCTGGTCTTGGCGGCGAGCTCCTGCTTGGCGGCTTCGTATTCGGCGGCGAGGCGGGCGACCAGTTCGCCGGCGGTGGGGATCGACGTCACCGCCCCGATGCCCTGGCCGCAGCCCCAGATGTCGCGCCAGGCCTTGGCGCTCTGGTTGCCGCCGGAGGCGAAGTTCATCTTCGACGGGTCGGCTCCGGGCAGGTTGGCCGGATCGAGGCCGGCCTGCTCGATGCTGGGGCGCAGATAGTTGCCGTGCACCCCGGTGAAGAGGTTGGTGTAGACGATGTCCTCGCCGCCGTGGCCGACGATCATCGCCTTGTAGCCCTCGGCGGCGCGGGCCTCTTGCGTGGCGATGAAGGCCGAGCCGATGTAGGCGAGATCCGCCCCCATGGCCTGGGCGGCGAGCACCGCGGCGCCCGTGGCGATGGCCCCGGAGAGGGCGATCGGGCCGTCGAACCAGGCGCGCAGCTCCTGGATGAGGGCGAAGGGCGAGAGCTGGCTGGCGTGGCCTCCAGCGCCGGCGGCCACCGGGATCAGGCCATCGGCGCCCTTCTCGATGGCCTTGCGGGCGAAGAAGCCGGAAATAACGTCGTGCAGCACCACCCCGCCCCAGCCGTGGACGGCGGCGTTGACGTCCTCGCGCGCCCCCAGGGAGGTGATGACCACCGGCACGGCGTATTTGGCGCACAGCTCGACGTCCTCGAAGAGCCGGTTGTTGGTCTTATGGACGATCTGGTTCACCGCGAAGGGGGCGGAGGGGGTCTGCGGATGGGCTTTGTCCCAGGCCGCCAGCTCCTCGGTGATCTGGGCCAGCCATTCGTCGAGCTGGGCGACCGGGCGGGCGTTGAGGGAGGGAAAGGCGCCGACGATGCCGGCCTTGCACTGGGCGATCACCAGGTCGGGGCCCGAGACGATGAACAGGGGCGAGCCGATGACCGGCAGGCGCAGGCGGTCGCGGAGCACGGGCGGCAGAGCCATGAAGTCCCTCCAACTGAACGGCGATCACCCTTAGCGGGGCGCGGGGCGGACGCAAGGCCTCGCCTTGTCTCCCCGGCATGGCTTACAGAGCGGGCCATGGCCGCCGCCCTGGAGATCACCGCCCGCGGCGCCCGAGGCGTCATCGAGGCGGCCGACGCGGCGCTGGAGGCCGAGCCGGCGCTGGAGGGCGCGGCGTGGTCGCGGATCGAGGAGGACGAGGCGCGCGGGATCTGGCGGATCGACGCCTGGCCGGCCAGCCCGGGCGAGGCGCGGGCGATCCGGCGGGTTTTCGGCGCCTTTCCCGGCCTCAGGGCGAGCGAGCGGACCCTGGCCGACGCCGACTGGGTGGCGATGTCGCTCTCCGGCCTGCCGCCGGTGAGGGCCGGGCGGTTCTTCGTCTACGGCGCCCATGACAAGGGCCGGGTCCCGGCCGGGTTGGTCGCCTTGCGCATCGAGGCCGGGGCGGCGTTCGGCACCGGCCATCATGGCACCACGGTGGGGTGCCTGGCGGCTTTCGACGCTTTGCTGAAGGGCCGGCGCTTCGCGCGGGTGCTGGACGTGGGGACCGGGACCGGCGTGCTGGCCATCGCCGCGGCGCGGACCGGGGCCAGGACGGTGGTCGGGACCGACATCGATCCGGCGGCGGTGCGGGTCGCCCGGGAAAACGCCGCCCTCAACCGCGCTCGCTGCCGGCTTGTCAGCGCCGACGGCCTCGCCGCTCGCGAAGTCGCCCGCCACGCGCCCTACGATCTCGTCTTCGCCAACATCCTCGCCGGCCCGCTCGTCGCCCTCGCCCAGGACATCCGCGGCGCCTCGGCGCCGGGGGGTCTCGTCATCCTGTCGGGCCTGCTGCGCGGCCAGGCGCGGCGCGTCCGCGCCGCCTACCTGGCCCGAGGCTTCGCCCTGGTTCGCCGGGTGGACGTCGACGCCTGGACGACGCTGGTGCTGCGGCGGCGCTAACCCGCCGGCGCGGTTTCGGCGATCTCGGCGAGAATCTCGGCTTCGACCTCGGGGTTGGCCTCGCCGTCGGCGGTGGCCATGAGCTTTTTGGGGACCAGGAGGATCACCGGCACGATGAGGGCGTAGACGGCGGTGGTGGCCGCCACGCAGTAGACGAAGCCGTGGACCGGGTCGGCGGCGTAGATCTTCGAGCCGAGCAGGTCGCTGCCCCTGGCCGAGAGCAGGTTGCCGGCCTCGATGAGCATCATCATCGTCCCCTGCAGGCCCGGCGGGCAGGAGCGCATGGCGAGATCGTAGATCGCCGCGGCGGCCACCCCGCCCAGCATGCCGATGGGCACCGCCAGCATCAGGGCCTGGTTCCCGGAGTGGATCAGCGCCAGGGGGATCATCTGCGGCACGGTGATGATCAGCCCCCACCACAGGAGCTTTTCCAGGCTCACCCGTTTGCACAGCCAGCCGTAGAGAAAGAAGATCGGGATGAACGAGGCGGCGAAGATGCCCTGGTAGAGGCCGTAGACCTCGTCGGGGGCGTGCAGGGTGTTGGAGAGGTAGTACTGCAAGGGGGTGTTCGAGCCCGGCGCGAACTGGAACATGAAGATCATCAGGACGGCCGGGTAGATGGCCCGGTGCCTGAACAGGCGCCTGATGTCGCCCCACAGGTCGGCCCCCTTGGCCTGGGGGGCGTTGTAGGCGTCGTGGAACACCGCCTTGGGCCGCCACAGGCCGAACAGGGCCACCGCCACGCAGATCGCCGCCACGACCATGAAGATGGTGGTGGGCCTGAGATTGTCGGCCACCCAGCCGGAGACGAAGCCGCCGACGATATAGGGCAGGGAGCCGAGGATGTTCCACAAGGCGCTCAGGCGCCCGCTCATCAGCTTCTCCTGCCCCACCAGGGCGATGAGGCCCCAATAGGCGGCGGAGATGAAGCGGAAGGTGACCATCACCAGCAGCATGCCGATGACCATGCTGGCGTAGCTGAGGTGGGCGAAGCCCATGAACAGGAACACCGCCGCGCTGATCGGGGCGAAGATGAGCAGGTAGCCGCGATCGCGCAGGCCGAAGGGATTCCACAGGTCGCGGGTGAAGCCGAAGATGAAGGAGAAATAGACCGGGATGGCGGTCACCAGCCGGAAGGTGGAGACCTCGATGGCCGTGGCGTGGAGCTGGTTCTTCAGGAGATAGGCGGTGACGATATCGAGGAGATAGCCGGTCGGCAGGGCCAGGTAGACCAGCAGGGTGAGTGGGGCGAAGTAGAGATAGATCCGGCCGGTGGGCGGCGCGCTCTGGCCGGCTGTCGCCGCGTCAGCCATGAATGTCTCCCTTGAGGGTCGAGGCTCACTCACGCGCCTTCTTGACGAATCTGCGAGTGAACATGACGCAAGATGAACTCGCGGTGAAGCGCCCGCGTCAGTGGAGGAGCGAGAGCGGCGGGGCGAGGGTCTCGAGGGGCTTGCGCTCGGCGTCGAGGCCGAAGGCCAATTGCACGCCCGCCGCAACCATCATGGCCGCGGCGCCGACGAGGTAGCCGGCCAGGACGCCGCCTCGCGAGCCCTGACCGATCAGGACCCCGAAGAGGGCCGGCGCGGCCACGCCGCCCAGGCCCGTGCCGACGGCGTAGAAAAGGGCGATGGCCACGGCGCGGATCTCCAGGGGGAAGGACTCCCCGACGGTGAGGTAGGCGGCGCTGGCCCCGGCCGAGGCGAAGAAGAAGATCACCGTCCAGGCGGCGGTCTGTTGGACCGCGTCGACGAGATGGGCCGCGAAGAGGGCGCCGGTGATGGCCAGGAGGACCCCGGCCAGGGCGTAGGTCGAAGCGATCATCAGCCGCCGTCCGAGGCTGTCGAAGAGGGCCCCCAACGTGAGGGGCCCGGCGAAATTGCCGAGCGCGAAGGGCAGGAGGAACCAGCCGACCTCGCCGGCCGGAACGCCATAGAATTTCGTGAGAATGAGGGCGTAGGTGAAGAAGATCGCGTTGTAGCAGAAGGCCTGGCTGGCCATCAGGGTGAGGCCGACGAGGGTGCGGCGGGGATAGACGACGACGAGGGCGCGGGCCACGGCGAGCCAGCTGGTCGCGGCGGCGCGGCGCAGTTTGAGCACCGGCGCGCTCGCCGCGGCCGACACGAGGCCGCCGCGGGCCGCCACGCCCGCCTCGATGGCCGCCACGACGCGCTCGGCCTCCTCCGGCCGGCCATGGGTCATCAGCCAGCGCGGGCTCTCGGGGATGAAGCGGCGCACATAGAGGGTCACCAGGCCCAGCCCCGCGCCGATCAGAAAGGCGAGACGCCAGCCCAGGGCCGGCGGGAAGATGTGCGGATCGAGCGCCACGACCGACCCCAGGGCGCCCACGGCGGCCCCGATCCAGTAGCTGCCGTTGATGACGAGGTCGGTGAAACCGCGCCGGCGGGCCGGGATCAGCTCCTGGACCGCCGAATTGACCGCCGCGTACTCGCCGCCGATCCCCGCTCCGGTCAGGCAGCGGAAGAGGAGGAAGGAGGGAAAATTCCACGCCAGGCCCGAGGCGGCGGTGGCCAGGAGATAGAGACCGACCGTGAGGGTGAACAGTCGCTTGCGGCCGAACCGGTCGGTCAGACGGCCGAAGACCACCGCGCCGACGACCGCGCCGAGCAGGTAGGCGCTGGCCGTGAGGCCGACCTGCGCCTCGCCGAGCGCCAGGGCATGGGGATCGCGGAGCGCCGAGGAGAGGGCCCCGACCAGGGTCACCTCGAGGCCGTCGAGGATCCACGCCACGCCGAGCGCGCCGGCGACCAGCCAATGGAACCGGCTCCACGGCAAGGCATCGAGCCGGGCCGGGACGGTGGTTTCGATGACTTCGCCGGCCTGTGGCCTGTCCATTCGCCGTCCCTCTGGCCCTTGCGCGCCGAAGGTCCTAAATCCTCGCCTCATGCGCCAGACCTTCGATGAAACGACCGACCCCTCTTTTGGGCCCAAGCACATCCCCCTGATCCGGGCGGCCATGGCCGAGCAGGGCCTGGACGGCTTTCTGATCCCCCACGAGGACGAGCACCAGAACGAGTATCTGCCGGCCGCCAACGACCGCCTGGCGTGGGCGACCGGGTTCACCGGCTCGGCCGGGGCGGCGGTGATCCTCAAGGACGCGGCGGCGATCTTCGTCGACGGCCGCTACACCTTGCAGGTCCGCGACCAGGTCGATCAGAGCCTTTTCGAGATCCGCGATTTTGTGGACGGCGGGGCGCCGGCCTATCTTTCCGAGGCGGCGAGGCCGGGATGGACGATCGGCTACGACGCCCGGCTGCACAGCCCCGACGCCCTCTGGCACCTGCGCACGGCGGCGCAGAAGGCCGGGGCGAATCTCAAGCCCGTGGAGGTCAATCCCCTTGACAAGGCGTGGGGCGAGGCGCGGCCCGCGCAGCCGGCCGCCCCCGTCGTTCCCCACCCGCTGGAGTACGCCGGCGAAGACTCGGCCGCCAAGCGGGCCCGGGTCGGGGCGAGCGTGGCCGCGGCCGGGGCGGCGGCGGCCGTGATCACCGCCCCGGCCTCGATCGCCTGGCTGTTCAATATCCGCGGCGGCGACGTGCGCCGCTCCCCCCTGCCGCTGGCCCAGGCGATCCTTTCCGCCGACGGCACGGCGCGGCTGTTCCTCGATCCGGCCAAGGTGACGGCCGACCTTCCCGCCTGGCTCGGCAACCAGGTGCGCCTCGAGGCGCCGGGCGAGCTTGCCGCCGCCCTGGCCGAGCTGAAGGGGGCCAAGGTGCTGGTCGACCCGTCTTCGTCCTCGGTCTGGTATTTCGACACCCTGAACACGGCCGGGGCCGAGCCCCTCTCGGCGGCCGATCCGTGCGCCCTGCCGCGGGCGTGCAAGAACGCCGTCGAGATCGAGGGCGCGCGGCGGGCCCATCGCCGCGACGGGGCGGCGCTCACGCGCTTCCTCCACTGGCTGGCCACCGAGGCGCAGGAGACCCTGCCCGACGAGGTGGAGATCGTCGGCAAGCTGGAGGCCTTCCGCGAGGCCACCGGGGCGCTGAAGGACCTGTCGTTCGACACCATCGCCGGGGCGGCGTCGAACGGAGCCATCGTCCATTATCATCCCAGTCATCGGCTCAATAAGCGCAGCCAGGCCGGCTCGCTGCTGCTGGTGGATTCCGGGGCCCAGTACCTGGACGGCACCACCGATGTGACGCGCACCGTGGCCATGGGCGCGCCGAGCGGCGAGATGCGGGAGCGCTTCACCCTGGTGCTCAAGGGCCATCTGGCCCTGGCGCGGGTGCGGTTTCCGGCCGGGACCACCGGCTCGGCCCTGGACGCCCTGGCGCGCACGGCCCTGTGGGCCCACGGCCTCGACTACGACCACGGCACCGGCCACGGCGTCGGCTCCTACCTCGGCGTTCACGAGGGCCCGCAGCGGATCGCCAAGCAGCCCAACACGACGCCCCTGCAGGCCGGGATGATCGTCTCCAACGAGCCCGGCTACTACAAGGAAGGGGCCTATGGCATCCGCATCGAGACCCTGCAGGTGGTGACGGCGGCCGCCGAGGTGGCCGGCGGCGAGCGGCCGATGCTGGGCTTCGAGACCTTGACCCTGGCCCCCATCGACCGGACCCTGATCGAGGCCGGCCTGCTCTCAGGAGAGGAACGCGCCCAGCTCGACGCCTACCACGCCCGGGTGCTCAGGGAGATCGGACCCCAGCTCGACGGCGAGGCCCGAACCTGGCTGGAAGCCGCCTGCGCCCCGATCTGAGGGCTATCCGCCGCTGCGGCGCCTTGACCGATTGACTTCGAGCCGGTGTGGCCGCCTTTGACCCCACCGCGTCGATGCCGACGCGAAGGGGGGAATCGATGACCAAGTTGCAGCGCGCCGGGCGCGCCACTCTGTGCTGTCTTCTGGCGGCGAGCGCCGCGGCCTGCGCCACGGTGACTCGCGGGACAAGCCAGGCCTGGACGGTTCAGTCCGCGCCGACCGGGGCCGCGGTGAAAACCACCAACGGCTTCGCCTGCGAGGCGACGCCGTGCACCTTCAAGATGAAGCGCAAGGCGAGCTTCGACGTGACCATCACCAAACCCGGCTACAAGGTCTGTCACGGCCAGGTGGTTCACCAGGTGAGCGCCGGCGGCGGCGCGGGGATGGCCGGCAACGTCATTGTCGGCGGCCTGATCGGGGCGGGTGTCGATGTGGCCTCGGGGGCGATGATGGATCTCAAGCCCAACCCGATGACCGTCACCCTGGAGACGGAGCCGGCGGCGCCATCTGCCGAGCCGGCCGCCCCGCCCGCGCCCGCCCCGGCGCCCTCGACGACGAAATAGGCCGCTTCCTTGTCCCCCTTCCCCTCCTGGGGAGGGTGGACCGCACGAAGTGCGGGACGGGTGGGGTCCGCGCCGCCACCCCATCCGGCACGGCTTTGCCGTGACACCTTCCCCATCGAGGGGAAGGAGGGGGAGGAGGACTCTAGAAACCCGGCGGCGGAGGCGGCGGCGGTGGCGGGGGCGGAGCCGGGGGAACCGGGGGAATGGGCGGGGCTTCCATGCCGGCCCGAACAGCCTCGTCGAGGGCGCGGCGCATTTCCGGGGAGTTCAGCTGGCGGCGAACCTGGGCGAGGGTTTCCTCGAGGTGGGCGCTCTTCCAGGCCTCGGCGGCCTGGCGGGCCGCGTCGCGGATCCTCTCGCGCTCCTCGGCGGAGAGAGCCATCTGCTGGGCGCGGGCGTGGGCGAGCTCGGCGCGGGCCTCGGCCATCGCTTTCTGGACCTCGGCCGAGGCCAGTACCTGCTCGGCGATGTGGGCGCGGGCGACGGCGTCGCGGACGGCTGCCTCGATACGGCGCTCGTCGACGTAGGGCGGCCGCGGCGGCGCGGGCGGATCCCCGGCCATCGGCCGCCGCGCCGCCTCGTAGCGGTGGCGGGCGTAATAATGGCCCTGGCGGGGCTCGGAGACGGCCGGCGGGGCCGGCGGCGCCTCTGGGGCGGCATCGACCGGCGGCGCGGCCGGCGCCTCGGGCGGAGCAACGTCCTGGGCGTAGGCCGGGGTGACCCGCAGCAGAACGGCGGGGGCCAGGATGGCGCAGGCCGCCGCGGCGCCGACGAGAAGGCGGCCCATTCCCTGCCGCGCGGGGGTCTTGATCAGATGCATCAGTCGATCCTCCAGGTCGCCGCGGCCGAACAGTCCCACCAGGACGGCGGAGCTTTCGCCAGGCGCGTTCAGTTTCAGGGCTGCCGCGAGATTGAGCAGGCTGCGGGCGTAAGCCGTGGGCGAGGCCATGGCCGCCGAAGCCAGGGCGTCGCAGGCCAGCTCGCGGCTCTGCCGCGCGCCGGCCCTGATCTCGTGAGTGACCGGATGCCAGGCGATGGGCGCGGCGGCGGCTTCGCAGGCAAGGTTGACGGCGAAATCGCGGCGGACGACGTGGGCGGCCTCGTGCAGAAGGGCGGCGCGCTGATCCTCCTGCGGCAACCGAGAGAAGGCGCGGGGGACGAGGATCACCGGCCAGAGGGCCCCGGCGACCACCGGGCCGCGGACCTCCTCGCTGATCCGCACCGGCGGGGCCTTGGCGCCATGGGCGCGGGCGAAACGGCGCAGCGCCTCGTCGACGGCGGGGGCCAGAGCCGCTGGGCGCGAGCGGCCGACGAGGGCCCCGGCGGCGCGCCAGGAGACGATCAGGCGGGCGAGGCACGTCCCGATCACGGCGAGGAACGCCAGGGCCACGAGGCGCGCGGCGCCGGCGTCGAGTTCGATGGGCGGCAAAAGGGCCGGACGGACGGCAACGGTGTGGGCCGCGGCCACGGCGGCGGCCAATTCACCGGGTGAAAGGTCGGCGGGCGCCGCCGGCGCGGCGAGGAGGGGCGCCAGGGCCGGCAGCAGGGGAAGGCTGACCGCGAGCCCCAGGGCGCCCAGCCAGATGGCGTGCTGAATTCGTGGCCCAAAGCCGCCGATGCGGACGAGGATCGCCGCCCCGATGGCCACCAGCGGAACCTGCCAGACGGCGTTGACCAGGTAGTCGATGAGGGCGTGGGGCATCAGCCCTTCTCCTTTTCGAGGAGCGCGGCGGCGCGGGCGATCTCCTCGGCGGTGATCTGGCGGGTGTCGACGAGGGACATCAGCAGGGCCTCGGCCGAGCCGCCGAACATCCGGCCCACGAGATCGGAAAGGGCGCTGGCCACGGCTCCCTCGCGGCTGATCGCCGGGCGGTAGACGTAGGCGCGGCCGGCCAGGTCGCGGCGCACCTTCTTCTTGCGCAGGAGGACGCCCAGCATGGTCTGGACGGTGGTGTAGGCCAGTTCGCCGGCGAGCCGCGACTGGACCTCGCCGACGGTGGCCGCGCCGCCGTCCCAAAGGACCTGCATGATCTGCAGCTCGAGGGGGGTCAGCACCCCGGCCGTGCGGTCCTTGGCGGACGCCATGGCGACTCCTAATCTCTTAGGCCTCAACCTGCTCGCGGGCCGGCGGCCGGTCAACTAAACTTTTAGTAGGGAAAGCCCGGGATCGGGCCGCGATGAAACCTTGCCGTCGGGGAGGCCGTTTCACTGACCCTAGTAACGGCGGAGTAATGGCCATGAAATCAACAACCTTAGCCCTCGGCGCGGCGGCTCTGATCGCCTTCGGCGTCCCGGCGCTGGCTCATCCAGGCGGGGGGGGCGGCGGCATGGGCGGCGGCATGGCGGGCGGCAATGGCGGCGCTTTCCCGGGCGGGGCCAACGGCGGAGTGTTCCCTGGCGGCGGCGCGACCGGCGGGGTGTTTCCCGGCGGCGGGATGAACGGCGGGAACGGCGGCGGGAACGCCGGGGTGTTCCCCGGGGGCGGCCACACCAATGGCGTGTTCCCCGGCAAGGGCGCGACCAACGGCGTCTTCCCGGGCGGGACGGGCGTCCGCAAGGGCCAAAACAAGACCTCGGGCGTCTTCCCAGGCCGCGGCCATACGAACGGCGTCTTCCCGGGACACGGCCACACGAACGGGACCTTCCCCGGCGGCGCCCAATAGCCGCAACCTGATCGACTGAACGTCTCTTGGAGCCGCGCCCGTCGCCAAGACGGGCGCGGCTCTCGATCACGATGACTTTGGATTGAATCAATCCAATGTCGTAGAACGTGATCGATTCCTTATACCTAGAGCGGGATGCGGGCGGAAAACCGCTTCGCACTTTTCCTAGGGCCCGCCCTAGTCGCGACCGATCCGCTCCAGCCACGCCTCTTCGCTGAGCACCTCGACGCCGAGGTCGGTGGCGGTCTTGAGCTTGGAGCCGGCGCCCGGGCCGGCGACGACGATGTCGGTTTTCTTGGAAACCGAGGAGGCCACCTTGGCGCCCAGGCACTCGGCCTGGGCCTTGGCTTCGTCGCGCGTCATCCGCTCCAGGGCCCCGGTGAACACCACCGTCTTGCCGGCCACAGGGCTCTCGGTGGCCGGACGGGCGGCGTCGGTGATGGTCAGTTCACCCGCCAGGGCCTCGACCATGCGGCGGTTGTGGCGCTCGGCGAAGAAGGCCGCGCAGGCCCCGATCACCGCCTCGCCGACCTGATCGAGGGCGTCGAGTTCGGCGATGGCGTCGGCGTCGCCGGCGGCGACCTTGTCCATGGCCGCTAGAAACGTCGCCGCGTCGCCATAGCCGCGGGCGAGGACCACCGCGGTGGTCTCGCCGACGTGGCGGATGCCCAGGGCGTTGATGAACCGTTCCAGGGAAATTGTCCGCCGGGCTTCGATGGCGGCGGCGAGATTGGCCACCGACGTCTCGCCGTAGCCGCCGCGCTCACGCAGCACGGCGAGCTGGGCCTCGTCCTTGCCGAGCCGGAAAATGTCGGCCGGTTCGCGGATCAGACCCTCCTCATAGAATGCGGTGAGTTGCTTGATCCCCAGACCCTCGATGTCGAAGGCCCGGCGGGCGACGAAATGGCGGAGATGCTCGATGCGCTGGAAAGGGCAGGCGAGTTCGCCGGTGCAGCGGCGGACGACCGTCTCCGCCCCCGAGGCGGTGGTCTCGCGGGCCAGGGGGGTCTTCAGGTGGCAGGGACAATGGGTGGGAAATTCGAAGGGGTGGGCCCCGGCCGGACGCTCCTCGAGCACCGCCGCGACGATCTGGGGGATCACGTCGCCGGCCCGCTGGATGATCACCGTGTCGCCGATCCTCAGATCCTTGCGGGCGATCTCGTCGGCGTTGTGCAGGGTGGCGTTGACCACCACCACGCCGCCCACCGTCACCGGCGTCAGGCGGGCGACCGGCGTCACCGCCCCGGTCCGGCCGACCTGGATGTCGATGGCTTCCAGAACCGTGCGGGCCTGCTCGGCGGGGAACTTGCGGGCCACCGCCCAGCGCGGCGAGCGCGAGACGAAGCCGAGCCGGCCCTGCCAGTCGAGGCGGTCGACCTTGTAGACCACCCCGTCGATGTCGAAGGTGAGGTGGGGTCTGAGGCGCTCCATCTCGCCATAGGCCGCGATGAGGCCGTCGACGCCCGTGACGCATCTCGTCTGCGGGGTGGTCTGGAACCCCCACGCCTTCAGGGCCTCCAGGGCTTCCCACTGGGTGGCCGCGAAGGGGCCGCTCGCCAAGCCCCAGGCATAGGCGAAGAAGCGCAGCGGCCGCCGGGCGGTGATCGCCGCGTCGATCTGGCGCAATGATCCGGCGGCGGAATTGCGCGGGTTGGCGTAGGTTCGCGTCCCGGCCGCCTCGGCGGCGGCGTTGAGAGCCGCGAAGTCCGCGTGGCCGAGATAGACCTCGCCGCGGATCTCGATGACCGTCGGCCAGCCCTCGCCGGCCAGGCGGTGGGGAATTTCCGCCAGGGTGCGCAGATTGGCGGTGACGTCCTCGCCGACCTGGCCGTCGCCGCGGGTGGCGCCCTGGACGAAGACGCCGTTCTCGTAGCGCAGCGAAGCGGAAAGGCCGTCGATCTTCGGCTCGGCGGTGTAGGCCACCGGCTCGTCGCCCAGGCGCAGGAAGCGGCGCACCCGGGCGTCGAACTCGGCCGCGTCGGCGTCGGAAAAGGCATTGTCCAGCGAGAGCATGGGAACGCCGTGGGTCACCGGCGAGAAGGCCGCCGCCCGGACGGCGCCGACCTTCAGGGAGGGGGAATCCTCGCGCACCAGGGCTGGGAAGCGGGCCTCGATGGCCCCGTTGCGGCGCTTGAGGACATCGTATTCGGCGTCGGAGACCAGCGGCGCGTCGTCCTGGAAATAACGGCGGTCGTGCTCGGCCAGGTCACCGGCCAGGCGGGCCAGCTCGTCGGCGGCCTCGGCCTCGGAGAGCTCGGCGATGTCCTTCATTCTCAGGCCGCCATCAGGGCGCGGGCGGCGGCGCGGGCGGCCTCGGTGATCCGTTCGCCGGAAAGCATGCGGGCGATCTCTTCCTCGCGCGCGGCCTCGCCGAGCACCTCGACGGCGGTGTGTTCGTCCGCGCCCGATCCGATCTTGCTCACCCGCCAATGGGCGGCGGCCCGGGCGGCCACCTGCGGACTGTGGGTGACGACCAGGACCTGGGCGGCGCCGGCCAGCCGCGCCAGGCGCTGACCCACCGCATCGGCCACCGCCCCGCCGACGCCCTGGTCGACCTCGTCGAAGATCATCACCGGCTGGATCGTTCCGCCGACCGCCAGACTCGCCTCGAGCGCCAAGGCCAGGCGAGCCAGCTCGCCGCCGGAGGCGATCGAGCCGAGGGGGGCGAACGGCGCCGCCGCGAGGGTGGCGATCTCGAACTCGGCCCGGTCCGCCCCCGCCGGGCCGAAGCGGGCCTCGGCCAGGGGTTCGATGCCGACGCGGAAACGCGCCTTGCCCAGGTGCAGGGGGCCGAGCTCGGCCTGCACCGCGAGGGTCAGGCGCTCGCCGGCGGCGCGGCGGTCGGCGCCGAGGCGCGCGGCCGCGGCGAGATAGGCGGCGCGGGCGGTCGCGGCCGCGTTCCTGGCTTTCGCCACGTCCTCCTCCAGGCCCTCCATCGCCGCCAGACGCCGGGCCAGGTCGGCGCGGGCGGCGGGCAGGTCGTCGACGGCGAGGCCGAGCTTGCGGGCGGCGGCGCGCAGGGCGAAGAGGCGCTGCTCGGATTCCTCCAGGCGCCCTGGCTCCAAGGTGAAGGCGCCGGCCGCGGCGTCGATGGCGGCGGCCGCTTCGGCGGCCTCGATGGCGGCCCGGTCCACCGCCTCGGCAGCCGCTTCCAGCAGGCGCGGGGCGGAGGATTCGGCGGCGACGCCGGCGGCCAGCGCCCGCTCGCGAGCCCGGCCCAGGGCCCTGAAGGCCTGGCCGAGGCGCCCGGCCAGGGCCTCGGCGTCCACCGCTTCGCCAGCGGCGGCGATGTCGCCCATGGCCCGCTCGGCGGCCGACAGCATGGCCCGGGCGCCCGCGAGTTCGGCTTCCTCGCCCTCCCGCGGGGCAAGCCGGTCGAGTTCGGTGAGGTGGGCGGAAAGCTCGTCGCGCTCGGCCGCGCTTCTGACCTGGTCGGCCGCGAGCGCCGTCAGGCGACCTTCCGCCTCGCGCCAGGCCGTCCAGGCGAGGGCGCAGGCCGCGCCCTGCGGCCCCAGGGCTCCGAAGGCGTCGAGGAGAGGCCGGTGGGTGCGGGCATCGAGGAGGCCGACCGTCTCGTGCTGGCCGTGCACCTCCACCAGCGCCTCGCCCAGTTCCTTGAGGACGCCGATCCCCACCGCCTGGTCGTTGACGAAAGCCCGCGAGCGGCCGTCGGCGGAGAGCACGCGGCGCAGGACGAGGTCCTCGTCGTGGCGGAACGTAAGGCCCCTGTCGTCCAGCAAAGTCCAGACCGGATGGTCGGACGCTGGCGCGAAGAGAGCCGAGGCCATGGCCTGGGCCGCCCCGCGGCGCACCAGGCCCGCTTCGCCACGCGCTCCGAGCGCGAGGCCGAGCGCATCGAGGATGATCGACTTGCCGGCCCCCGTTTCGCCGGTGAGCACGGTGAGGCCGGGCCCGAACGCCAGGTCGAGGCTTGCGGCGAGCACGACGTCGCGAATGCCCAGGCCGATCAGCATGACCGCGAAGATGACCGAGAATCTGGCCGCCTCAAAGCCTTTAGCCTTCGCGACCGTCCCTCGATGGATCGCCGGCGAGACAGCCGCAGATCGGTGCGGCTCAGAGTCCCAGGACGTCGTGAATGAAGCCGTGCTTCTTCTTGGCCGCGGCCGGCGACTCCTCGGTCTGGGCGACAGTGTGGACCACGCCTTCCTGATTGGTCACCTCCACCGCCGGCGGGGCGAGGGTGGTGTCCTTGTGCTTGCCGAAGGGCAGGAGGCGCGGGAGGCCGGGGCCGCGATAGTCGGCCGGCGGCACCGGCGGCCTGAGGCCGCGCGAGGTCAGGAGCCCGTAGGCGTCGTGGTACCAGATGCTGCCCGGATAGTTGTAGCCGAGCACCGCCCCGTTCCTCGCCGCCTCGCCGGCCAGGCCCACGGTCAGGTTGGCCTCCACCAGACGGTAGAGGGCCTCGGGGGCGTCGGAGGTCGTCTGGTAGTTGTCGACAACGGTACGGAAGCGGCCCATGGCGGCGATGGGATCGCCCGAGCGCAGGTAGTAGCGCCCGACGGTCATTTCCTTGCCGGCCAGCTGGTCCATGGTCATATCGAGCTTGAACCTGGCGTCGCGGGCGTAGGCGGTCCCCGGATAGCGCTTGATGACGTCGGACAACGCGTTGCGGGCCTGCTCGGTGGCGGCCTGGTCGCGGCCGATGTCGACGATCTGCTCGAAATAGCAGATGGCCTTGAGATAGTAGGCGTAGGGCGTGGCCGCGTTGCCCGGATAGAGGGCGATGAAGCGGTCGGCGTCGGCGATCGCCTCGGCGTAGCTGTTGGCTTCATAATGGGCGTAGGCGCCCATCAGAATGGATCGGCGCGACCATTCCGAATAGGGGTGCTGACGCTCCACCTCGCGGAAATAGTTCACCGCCTCGTTCCACAGGTGATGATCGAGTTTCTCGGCCCCGGCGAGGTAGAGAACCTCCACCGGCCGCTCCTCGTAGGCCAGTGTCGGCTTTTTCTTATGGAGCAGGGAGCAGCCGGAGACGGCGAATGCCGCGATCAGGGCCAGGACAACAGCCGATCGGCCCCGGAAATTGCCTATCACGGATGATCACCTCAAAGCGTCGATCGCGCGCCCCGCGCCAGCTTGGGCGCCTTCTACACGAGGGCGGCAGGCGCGCAAAGGTTCAGACGGCCCGCGCCAGCTCCGGAGTGGGGGCGGCGAAACGCCACGCCTCCGGCCGCGCCAACACGGCTCGGACCAGGGCGTTGTTGAGGCCATGGCCCGCGTAGAGCCCCTCGTAGCGGCCGATGAGGGGGGCGCCGAGAAGATAGAGATCGCCCACGGCGTCCAAGGCCTTGTGGCGGACGAACTCGTCGAAGCGGCGCAGGCCGTCGGGATTGAGGACCCTGTCCCCCTCGATGACGAGGACGTTGTCGAGCGTGCCGCCCCGGGCGAGGCCGGCTTGCCGAAGCGCCTCGACCTCGTGCAGGAAGCCGAAGGTGCGGCACGGCGCGAGCTCCTCGCGGAAGCGTATCTCGTCGAGGGCCAGATCGACCCTCTGGTGGCCGATGGCGGCGCTGTCGAAGGCGATCTCGAAGGCCACCTCGAAACCCTCGGCCGGCGAAAGCGACGCGGACTTGTCGTCCTCCCGCACGACCACCGTCTCGAGGATCTCGATGTAGCGCCGCCGCGCCGCCTGGGGCTTGCGCCCGGCGCTGTCGATGGCGGCGACGAAGGCGCGGCACGAGCCGTCCATGATCGGGACCTCGGGACCGTCGATCTCGACCAGGACATTGTCGACGCCGAGGCCACAGAACGCCGCCATCAGGTGTTCGATCGTGGCGACGCTCACCCCATCGGCGTTGCCGATCACGGTGCCGAGCCGCGTCTGGCACACCGCCTCGCCGCGCGCGGCGATCGCCGGATCGCGGTCTTTCACATCGGTGCGAAGGAAGCGCACGCCGCTGTCGGGACCGGCCGGACGGAGGGTGACGGCCGTGACCCGTCCGGTGTGGATTCCCACGCCTTCGAACGACACGGGCCTGGCGAGCGTGACCTGGGAGAATGGCGACACGAAATCTCTCACTCGATGCTATAGCGCCGCTCCGCGGCGGTGCGCGCCTGCCCCAGCCTTTGCCATAGGCTGCGTCGGTCCGGGCGGGAACACACGTCCTGTTTCCGACTGTTTCCCGGGCAAGACTGTGACTTCATTGAACATTTTCTCGCCTTATCAGCGCCTGAAATCTAAATTTTGGCGAGCCTCAGATCGGCGATCCGGGGGCGATCGGGCCGAGGCGCGTTGGCCTTGACGATGAACCTGCGGATCTCGTCCTCGCTGTCGGAGATGAGGAGGGCGTCGGTGAAGGGAGAACGCGCGCGCTCGCCGAGAGCTGTGACGAGGGGATAGACCGGCAACGCTCCGGGTCCTGCTTCCCAGAACCCTTTCTCGAGGAAGACCATCGGAGTCGCGTGGACGCCCTCGCCCCGATAGAAGTTGAGGTTGGCGCTCTGGAACGCTTCCTGGACGGTGCCGGCCGCGCCTCGCCCGAAAATGAGCCCGCCGTTGGCGACGCTGACAAGGCCATCTTCGCGCAGGCTGTTGAAGAAGTATTTCCCCACCGCGGAGGCGAAGAGGTTCGGCGGCTCGGCGCCGTAGTACCAGGTGGGAATACCGAGGCTGGCGCCGGCCGGCGGCGTGGGCCCATCCCACGGGCTGAGGACCACGGCTCTCGCCCGCGCCGCGGCCGCGAGCCAGGCGGCCTTCTTCGCAGCCCCGCCGGCCTGATCGGAACCATAGTCCGGCGCCGTGGCGAGGCGCGCGAGCGCCGCATCGAGGGCGTCATCGGCAAAAGGCGCCATGAAAGCCCCGAAATTCGCCGCCTCCATCAAGCCTGGACCACCGCCAGTGACGATCATATGCCCGCATCGGCGCAGCGCGCGGGCGATCCTGGCCACCGCGGCGAAGGCGGGATCGTCGCGGCGGACATCGTGGCCGCCCATGAAACCGACCGTCACCTGTTTCTTCGGATTGAGGAATTCGGCCACGTGGCGGTCCATGGCCGTGTCGTGCAGTCGCGCGGCGATGGTCTCGGTGGGGCTCAGGGACCGCGGCCGGTTGCTCCCCCGCTCGCGGGTCCAGCGGTAGACGCGGGTATCGAACACGCCGGCCAGGCTCTCCGGCCGCTCCGGATCGAAGCCGGCGTAGAGCTCGCAGATGTCATAGAGCCCGGTCGGCGCGTCGGAGAACAGCCCCGGCGCGCCGGGCAGGCCGGCCAGCCAGTTGTCGAGCGCGCGGTCTGGCGCGGCCATGACCCGGGCGTAGGGCGCCGGGCGAGGCGGCTAGTTGGCCAGGCGGCGCAGGAAGGAGGGGATCTCGAGGTCTTCATTGGCCTCTTCGTCCTCGTCCTCGTAGGTCTCGGCGACCGGCTGGGCGGAGGTCATCGACCGCGCCGGGGCGCCGCCGCCTTCCGGACGACGGCCACCGAACAGGCTGAGCCACCCACCCTTCTGGCGCCGGTCATCAGCATAGCGGTTGGGGGCGAAGAGGGGTTCTTCCTCCTCCGCCGTCCCCACGGCGACCGGTTCGACGATCCGCAGCGGGGCGGCCGGCGCGGCGGCCGGCGCCTCGAACGTGAAGCCGGCTTGCGGACGGGCCGCCTCCTCCTCGTTGGCCATGGCCGCTATGGCCGGCTCGGGCTCGTCGAGAGCGATCGGCTCGGCGGCGATGTAGACCGAGGCGGGCGCCTCGTTGGCGGCGCGAACCGCCTGGGGCACGATGGCCGCCATGGAGGCGCCGTCCATGCCGGTGGCCACCACGCTCACCCGCACCACCCCGTCGAGGCCCGGATCGAAGGCGGCCCCGAAAATGATGTTGGCTTCCGGATCGACCTGGCCGGAAATGGCGTTGGCCGCCTCGTCGACTTCCAGGAGGGTCATGTCGAGGCCGCCGGTGATGTTGACCAGCACCGCCTTGGCGCCCTTGAGGGTGACTTCGTCGAGGAGCGGGTTCTGGATGGCGTTTTCCGCCGCCATGAGGGCGCGGCCCTCGCCGGAGGCCTCGCCGGTGCCCATCATCGCCTTGCCCATCTCGGTCATCACCGTACGGACGTCGGCGAAATCGAGATTTATGAGCCCCGGCAGGACCATCAGGTCGGTGATCGAGCGCACCCCCGAATGGAGCACCTGGTCGGCCAGGCCGAAGGCCTCGGCGAAGGTCGTCCGCTCGTTGGCCACCCTGAAGAGATTCTGGTTGGGGATGACGATCAGGGTGTCGACATAGCGCTGCAGCTCGGCGATGCCGGCCTCGGCCAGGCGCATGCGATGGCGGCCCTCGAAATGGAAGGGCTTGGTCACCACGCCGACGGTGAGAATGCCGCGCTGGCGGGCGCATTTGGCGATGATCGGGCCGGCGCCGGTGCCGGTGCCCCCGCCCATTCCGGCGGTGATGAACACCATGTGGGCCCCATCGAGGTGCTCGCCGATCTCCGGCTCGGATTCCTCGGCCGCCGACATCCCCACTTCCGGGTGCGCGCCGGCCCCCAGCCCTTGAGTGACGCTGACGCCCAGCTGGATACGGCGGTCGGTCTTGGAGAAGGCCAGCTGTTGGGAGTCGGTGTTGGCGACGACGAACTCGACGCCTTCGAGGCCGGCCTCGATCATGTTGTTGACGGCGTTGCCGCCAGCCCCGCCGACCCCGAACACGACGATCCGCGGCTTCAATTCCTTGGCCTGTGGCGCGAAAACCTTGAACGTCATTGACCCCACAACCTCCACAATTGGACTTTCGAACGTCAGTGCAGCGGCCCCCCGCTGATTTGGTTCGACAGCAAGACTTTAGAAACCATGATCCTTAAACTGCCGTTAACTGCATAAGCTGAGTCGCCTCGCCGTCGAGGCGAGCGCCGACCGCGAAACGTGAAATTTTTCGCCAGGGCTGGCGGGCGGTGTTCCATCTTTTCAATAGCTTGGCTGTGGTCGGCGAGCAGTTGACACGGCACGGACGCGCCGGACAGCGAAGGCGGCGCCCAAACTCGCCCGAAAGGAACAGCAACTATTCCTAAAGATTATCCCGCAGCCACGCGGCGGCCTTGACCACCACGTTGGCGCGCGGATCGACCGGCGTCGACGCGCGGCCGGCGGCCGGGCGCTTGGGACCGGCTTCGCGCGGACCGAAGGCGGCCCGCTGAAGCACGCCGGCGGCCGTGCAGAAGGCCGGACCGGAGGCGGCGTCGGCGAGGTGCGGAATGCGCCGAGGGCGTCCCAGCCTGACCGGACGGTCGAAAACCCGCACGGCCACTTCGCGCGCCCCGGCCAGCTGGCTCGCTCCGCCGACGAGGACGATGCCCGCCCCCGGGTCGATGAGGGCGCCGGCGGCCTTGAGGCGCTCCTTGAGCAGTTCGAGCGTCTCTTCGACGCGGGGGGCGATGATGCCCTTGAGCATGGAGCGTGGCGCGGTGACCGGGCCGGCCCCCGGATCATCGCCGCGCGGCGGCGCCTCGATCATCTCCAGGTCCTCGTTGGCGCTGGCCAGGGCCGAGCCGTGCAGAGTCTTGATCCGCTCGGCCCCGGCCATGGAGGTCGACAGGCCCCGGGCGATGTCCTGCGTCACGTGCGCCCCGCCGACGCCGAGGCTGTCGACATGGACAAGGGCCCCGCCGGACCACACCGCCACGGAGGTCGAGCCGCCGCCCATGTCGATGCAGATGGCCCCCAGATCCATCTCGTCCTCCTCGAGGGCGGCGAGCGACGAGGCGAAGGGCGCGGCGACCACCCCCTCGAACTGCAGGTGGGCCCGCTCGACGCAGTGGCCCAGGGTCTGGAACACGCCCTCGTTCATGCTCACCACCAGGAGCTCCAGGCCGAGCTTGCGGCCGACGAGACCGCTGGGATCGCGCACCCGCTTCTCGCCGTCCACCGACCAGGCGATGGGCTGCAGGTGGATGGCCTGGCGGCGGTTGAGGCGCAGACCGGTCAGGGCCTGGGCGATGGCTCGGGCCTTGTCGGCTTCGCCTATCGGGCGCGAGCCGATCGACACCTGGGCCGAGACCCGGTGGCTGGCGATGTGACCGCAGGCGGTGGCGACGGTGACGGCCTGGACGTCCACCCCGGCCATGGTCTCGGCCCGTTCGACCGCCTGGGCGATGGCGCGCGCCGCTTCGTCGGCGTCGATGATCGACCCGGCCCTCACCCCGTGCGACTGCACATAGCCGACCCCGGCGGTGGTCAGGGTTCGATCGCCCCGCCGCACCCCCTCCGGCTTCATGATGAAGCAGCCGACCTTGGAGGCGCCCAGATCCACCGCCGCCACGACCCCGGAGCGGCCAATCGCGCTCTTGAGAGCTTCGCGGCCCTCCCGGCGGCTCTGCCTCGTCGCCGCGCCCGTTCGTTCGAGAACCTCGGTCATGCACCCCCTCCAGCCAACACGGGCCCCGCCGCTTGCCGCGGCCGCGCCACCACCATTTCAGGATCGCGCAGGTCGAGCCGCGCCAATCCGAGATCCAGGACCTTGGCCGACCGGTCCAGGGCGTCGAGGCGTTTCAGCGCCGCGGCCTCTTCCGTGGCCGGCAACATGACCAGTCCGCCGTCCTTCAACCTGAGGTTCCACCGTCGCCCGTCGACCCGCACCACGGCGTCGACGTGTTCAGCCAGCCGGGGTCGCGCGTTGATCAGCGGCACAAGCTTGGCCGCGTCGAGATTGGCCCCCTCGCCGACGATCAGCGGCAGGGCGGAAAAATGGGCCGGGTCGACCTGGTTCACGACCGCGCCGTTATCGGCCACCACCACCGTGCGCCCGGCGTGCTCCCAGACCGCCAGCAGCGGCCGCTGGGTCACGGCGATGACCAGGGTGTCGGGCAAAAGCCGGATCACCTTGGCATGGGCCACCCAGCCCACGCGCTCGACCCGATCGCGCACGCCGACGAGATCGACGTCGAGGATCGGCGCGCCGGGCCGCAGAGCCGCGGCGGCGAGGATCTCATTCTGGGCCGCCGGCGAGGCGCCCTGCAGGTGGATCTCTCCGATGCGGAAGCCGAGCGTCGCCAGGTCGCTGCGCGCCGCCGCCTGGGCGCTGGTCATGAGCGCCTGCCCCCGCCCGCCGGTGGCCAGGACAACGACGCTGATCAGCACGGCGGCGAGCATCACGGCCGCCGATGCCACCCCCGCGGGCAGGCCGGCGCGCTTGGCGGCGGCCAGCTTGGAGACGCCGCGGGCGCGGATGCGCCCGCCCGCCGGGCGGATCGCCTCAGCGGTCACGCGGGCTCTCGGCCTGGCGGGCATGCGCTTGTCTCCGCGCACCGCCGCGGCCATGACCGTCCTCCGTTATCCAAGCCACGAGTTCGTCGAATCCAATCCCCAAATGAGCCGCCTGTTCGGGCACGAGGGAGGTCGGCGTCATTCCGGGCTGGGTGTTCACCTCCAGAAGGACCAGAATACGGTTAACGGGGTCATAACGAAGGTCGCTGCGCGTCACTCCGGCGCAGCCGAGCGCGGCGTGGGCGGTCTCGGCGTGAGCCATGGCCGCCTCGGCCACATCATCGGGGACCCGGGCCGGCAGGATATGGACCGAGCCGCCCTCGCCGTATTTGGCTTCGTAATCGTAGAAGCCGGTGCGGGCTTCGATCTCGGTGACCGCCACGGCGCGACCGTCCATCACCGACACCGCCAGCTCCAGCCCGTCGATATAGGGCTCGACGACCACCTCCTCGCCGAAGGTCCAGCTCTCCGACAGCAGCTCGACCGGCGGCGAATTGGCCCCTTCGAAGACGCGGAATACGCCCACGGAAGAGCCCTCGGCGTTGGGCTTGACCACGTAAGGGGGTTCGATGACGTGGGCGCGGCCGGCCTCGTGGCGGCTGAAGAGACCTCCGCCCGGAACCGGCACGCCGGCCGCCGCCATCACCGCCTTGGCCTTGGTCTTGTCCATGGCCAGGGCCGAGGCCAGGAGGCCGCTGTGCGTGTAGGGGATCTCCAGGGTCTCGAGCACGCCCTGGACGCAGCCGTCTTCGCCCCAGGCGCCATGCAGGGCATTGAAGCAGACGTCCGGTTTCAGGCGCCCCAGCACCGTGGCGATGTCGCGGCCGGCGTCCACCCGGGTGACCCGCGCGCCCAGGCGGTCGAGGGCGTCGGCGCACGCCGCTCCGGAAACGAGGCTCACCTCGCGCTCGGCGCTCAGCCCGCCCATCAGGACGGCGACATGCAGGTGGGCGAGGCGGGCGCTCATGAGGCTTCAGGACTAGCGGGATTCGGCCGGTTTGGTTACGCCGCGGCGGGCCGCCCCACACTCCGCTCTTCCCCGCGAAGACTCCCTCTCCCTGAGGGCTTGCAGATTCACACATCTCGAAGGGCGCCCAAAAAACACCTCTCCCGTGGGGAGAGGGAGGGGCCCGCCGGAGCGCGAAGCGCTGCGGTGGGAGGGTGAGGGCGTATAGCGTCGAAGGGTAGCGCTCGACCCCAACCCTCGAGCAGGCAAATCCCCCGGCCGCGTAACCCCTCACCCTCCCACAGCTTCGCTGTGGGCCCCTCCCTCTCCCGCCGGGAGAGGTGTGCAGGGCGTGACCTCGAAAGCCGCCCCACCCCCCTTACCGTCATCCCCGGGCTTGTCCCGGGGACCCATTGAGCGCGTGAAGCGGGGTGGCCGTGCGCGCGCACGGCCATGCCCAAGTCGGCGCTCAATAGGTAGCCGACACTGACGGTCGGCTATGACGGTGGGGTTGGGGGGTACGCGAATCAGATTCGTGAATCCCGTAGCCCTCAGGCAGAGAGATAGGGTCACAGGGCCCAGCCCGAGGGCGGCTCCGGCGTGATCCAGCTCCGCTTGGAGCCCCAGTCCCAATCGCCGGAGCGCAGTACGCGGCGGGGCGGCGGCGGCTTGGCGATCAGGGGGCGGGCGAGGCAGGCGTAGCGGGTTTCGTCGGCGATGTGATCCTCGGCGCCGGTGTCGAGGTCCTCGAGGCGGCCGGCGTCGTGCTGGAGCACCGGCACGGTGCGGATGAAGTCGCGGCAGATGTCGAACACGTAGAGCATGGGCCGGCCACCCTCGCCGGGCGCGATGCGGGCCCGCATCTGGTCCCAGCCGCTGAGCGCGCCGGCCGCGCCCACCCGGGTGTTGTCGGCGCGGCGGAACCAGACCCCGGCCATGTTCATCCGCTCGAAGATGGACGGTCCGCCGTCGCGGGCGAAGATCGCCGGATCGGCCACCCCGTCGAGCACGTTCTCCCCGGCCTCGCGCTCGCGGATGCCCCGGGCCACCTCCTCGGCGGTGAGGCGCAGCCCCTCCCCGGCCCGCCGGCCCGCCCCGTACCATTCGCGGTAGCGGATCAGGGCCCCGCGCGGCAGCGCGCCGTCCGGGCCATGAAAATCGTCGCTGGCCACCGCCCACCAGCCCACCGAGAAGGGCGCGGCATAGCCCCAGTCGAAGGCGCGAAAGCGGGTCCAGAAGGCTGGTATCTTGAACGGGGCGATGATGTTGGCCTTCGACCAGCGATCGAAGAAGGAGCCCTGGACCACGTTCCAGTCGCCCTCCAGCCAGGCGCGGACGAGCTCGGCCGATCCCGACTGCTGCAGGCGGGCGACGTATTGCGGGTCGCGAGCCAGGAGCGCCGGATTGTCGGTGAGGCGGGCGGGAATGAACATCCGCTCCATGACCATGGCCTCGCCGCTGAAGGGGTTCTGGAACACCTCCTTGATGATCATCGAGGGGTCCGGATCGATGTAGCGGGCCTTGACCCAGTTGTGGCCCGCCCCGCCCGGATTGCAGGTGGCGCGGAAGGCGCAGCGCACGCCGGCCGCGCTGCGCAAGGTGGCCTTGAGCTTGTCGATGGGGGCCGGTGAGGGAAACTGGGTCATCTCCTCGACGTAGACTCGGCTGTAGTCGTGGCCCTGGTAGAGATCGGCGTCGGCGTCGTTGTCCAGGTGGCGGAAGTAGAGCACGGCGCCATCCGGCCACTCGAACCGCGACCGCGTTTCCGACCACACCGCGCCGAGCGGACGGTAGATCTCCATGGCCCGGCCGATGGTGGGTTGCAGGGCGGTGCGGGTGCGGCGGACCAGGAGGCCCTTGGCGGCCGCCTTGCAGTGCTGGGCGTGGAGGGCGAACTCGCCCAGTACGCCATCGGTCTTGCCGCCGCCGCGCGCGCCGCCATAGACGACCTCGAACACCTCGCTGCGCACGAAGGCGGTCTGGGGACCTGGTTGGGAAAGCCAGACCATCACTTCACCCCGACCGTGGCCGCCCACTCGTCCAGGGCGCGGCGGATCTCGGCGGCCTCGCGGCTGGAGGTGTCTGCGATGGGCATGGATGGGTCTCCTGGTGGTCTGGTTGTGCCTGCTTGTTGTCTGGTTGTGTCTGCTTGTGGCCTGGATGTGCCGTCTTCCAGGGGCCCCCCGGGCATCTTCAGGAAGAGCTGGGCGGCCGAAACCAGGCACAACCGCGACAGATTCTGCCCGGCGGTGGTGGCCTCGGTCTCCCGGGACTTGGCGAGCAGGCTGCCGACGATGTCGCCCAGATCGCCTATCCCGGCCCATTCGCGGCGGCGCCGGTGGCGCTCAACCAGGCGCTGAAACCGCGGATCGCTTTTCAGCCGGTAGTAGCTGCGGCTCGTGGGTGCGTACGACGCCCTGGCCGCCGCCTCATGCCAGGACAAGCCGGCCGCGATCCCCTCGGCCAGTTTGTCGTGCATTTCGGGGGTCGCGGGCCTGGGCATCCGATTGGGTGATTCGCAAATTGGGTGTTTCCAATTTGCAAGCTCCTGAGACGGATGTCAAGGGGGTGCGGCGCATAATGCAATTTTCCGCGTGTTGTCGCAACGCACGCCCGCAAGCGCTTCGAAGGGGCGAGGATCGATAGATCAGATTCCAAAGGGTCCGGCTCGCGCCAAGTTGCGGAAGTTGGTGCTGCTCCCATTTCCGGACCTTCGGTCTGACCGCGCAAGGGGGGAACGCCCTGTTGCGGACGCTGGCCGCTACGCCCGGCTGTAGTCCAAGGAAACTGGCGCGCCATCCGGCCGCGATGAGCGATCGCACCACCATATGCCTTCCTAGCTCTGCCGCGGGCGACTAAGCTTGCAGCATGGCCGCTAAAGCATCCCACTCGACGCTCTCAGACGCGATGAACTTGATCGAAGCTTCGGAGGATTTCCGGCTTCTCCGTCGTCTGCCCACGCCTCCTCAGAGTGGTGACACCCTCGGCGATGAACAGTTCGTTGGCGTTATCGTCGACGTCGAAACCACCGGTCTCGATCACGACATCGACGAAGTGATCGAGCTTGGGATGCTGAAATTTACCTTTGATCGTCTTGGCCGCGTCGGAAGCGAGTTCGCTATTTTCCAAGCGTTCAACGAGCCGAGCGTATCCATCCCGGCAGCGATCACGGAGCTGACCGGCATTTCTGATGGCGATGTCCGAGGTCAGCGGATTTCAACCGCTTCATTGAACGCCTTCCTGCACGACTCCTCCTTGGTCATCGCACACAACGCCACCTTTGATCGTCCTTTCGTCGAGCAGCTTTCCCCCGCCTTCGCCGCCCTCCCATGGGCGTGCTCGGCGACTGAAGTTGATTGGCGGTCGGAGGGCATAGGCGGCAGCCGCCTCGAATATGTCGCGATGGCCTTCGGTGGCTTCTACGAAGCGCATCGCGCCCTCGACGACTGCAACGCCGTCGGCAACATCCTCACCTATGACCTTCCTAAGTCGCAGACCCGGGTTCTGGCTGTCCTGCTCCAAGCGGCTCGGCGGGTGCAGGCGCGGGTCTGTGCGGTGGGGGCGCCTTATGATCTGAGGATGCCGCTGAAGCGCGCCGGATACCGGTGGAACGACGGAACCAACGGCTTTCCGCGCGCATGGTGGAAGGATGTCGACGGCGACTTGGCGGACGCTGAAACGGCGCTTCTCAAGCGCCTTGCCCCCGATTTGGTCGCCCCTCAGCTGTTCAGAATGACGGCGAAGACCCGCTTCCGGCGCGTGGCGCCGGGGCCTGGATGAGCACGCCGCGGTGCGGACGAGCAGCCTGGACGACATCAAAGCCATTCCGATCCTGGATGTCGCCCAAGCGCTCGGCCTCAGCATCAATCGGACATCAATCCGCTGCCCCTTCGCCGGACACGAAGAACGAAACCCATCCTTCTCGTTCTATCCTGCGGATGGCAGGTGCTGGTGCCACCGCTGCGGCAAGGGCGGCGACACGATCAATCTCGTCGCCTTCACCCAGGATGTTTCGAAAGGCGAGGCCATCGCTTGGCTGCGCGCCCAGTTCGGGCTTGGCGGACAAGGCCCGCCCTCTCCGTTGCCGCTACGCTTGGCAAGGCCGGTGCCGAAGGTCCCTAAAGCCGCGATATCGAGCGCCAAGCCTAAAAGCGAAGTCTACGCCGCGCTGCTCGACCTCTGCCCGCTCAATGCGGCAGCGCTCGACTTTCTGACCGGCCGAGGGTTCACCGCGAAAACCATTCAGCACTTCAAACTCGGCGCGCTGACCGACAATCGGGTGACAACTCGGGCCCTAATCGCACGCTTTGGCCGCCCTGCCCTTGTTGAGGCCGGGCTTCTTTCGGCAATGGCCGGCGGTATCTGCTTTGTCGCCCCGGCGATCCTGTTCCCGTTTTACGTCCGCGGCGAGCTGATCTACCTCCAAGCCAGAGCGTTGCCCGGCGGCGCCGACGCCAAATGGCTTGGGCTAAAGGGGGCGCCGAAGCCGGTGTTCAACTTTGACGTGATCTCCAAGGCGCGTTCCGTCTACATCTGCGAAGGCGCAACTGATGTTCTGTCAGTCCACCAGATGGGACGGGCCGCGATTGGGGTGCTCGGGGGGATGACGGCGTTGCCGAATGAAGTCGTTGAAAGTCTTAGTGGAAAGGACGTCTACATCGTCCCGGACCGCGACGCCGTGGGCGAGACGATGTTGCAACGGTTGAAAGCGCAGCTGCAGCGCGCGGGAGTTTCGGCGATCACCAAGCGGCTGGATGTAGGCGGTGACGTCAATGAGCGGCTGATGATGCGCGTGCCGCGATGAGCCGCTTTCGAGAGCAGCTGACCAGTCGCGAAAATCTAGTCTGGGCCTGGCAGAAGGCCAAGCGCCTCTACGATAGCGCCGATGGCCCCGTCGATTGGGGTGCCATCACAGCCTTCGAACTCGATCTGGAGCGCCAGCTCGACGCGATCGCGAGCGACTTCACCGACCTGAAGTATCGGCTGACGCCGCTGATCCTGCTGCCCCAGCCGAAGAAGCCCGATGAAGAGGGCAATCCTCGCTTACGCCAGAGCTTTCATGTCGCGGTCCGTGATCAGGTGGCCTGGTTGGCGCTGGTCAACGTCATCGGACCGACGCTGGATGCCAAAACCCCGCCCTGGGTCTACGGCCATCGCCTCTACAAGGCGGCTTGGTTTGAGGAGGAGGAGAACCAGGAGCCCAGACTGGCCCTAGGCCCCTATCGTCACTCCAGCGGCGCTCTTTATCGGAAGTTTAAGCACAGCTGGCCGCTGTTTCGCCGCCACATTTCTTTGACGGCCCGACGGATGGTTAACGCTATCCCTCACGAGGAGCAGCTTGATCCGTCAGAGCGCAGCGCCCTGAACTACGAAGACTCTCCCGTATATTTGAGTTCACTCCACTGGCCGGCAGACGCCGGACCACAGCTCCACTATGTTTCCATCGACCTTGAGACGTTTTACCCATCGATTGAGAAGCGCGCGATCCTCACGGGGCTGCACCGTTACCTGCCAGACTATTCGAACGACCCCTGGCTGAGCCTTCTGGTCGAGCGCCTGCTCGACTTCAAAGTCAGCCGCTACGGATCCGCCCTTCTTGGTCACAAGATCGTTCAGCCGCTGACAAAGCCCGGGTCGCTGAGCGGTATCCCCACCGGCCTGATGATCGCCGGCTTCCTCTCCAACGTGGCCATGCTGCGGCTTGACCGTCTGGCGGCACGCCAGGTCCGCCGCGATCCGTCCATCGCGCAGTTCCGCTTCGTCGACGACCACGCGCTGCTCGCCTACGACTTTGATCGGCTTTGCGCCTGGGTCCGGTGGTACGAGGCGCTGCTCGCGCGCATGGGGATTGGGCCAAGGATTTCCGCGACCAAGTTCGATCCCCCAGAAATGGCGGGTGCCTACGCCGCCGACGCCGGCTCGGCCGAACATGCGGCCGCGCGGGAAAAGTCCAAGATCGACGGCCGCCATCCTTCGACCTTGATGACGAAGACGCTGACGATGGTATCGGAACTGGCCGGCGCCGACTTCGACACGCTGTCGGCACAGTCGAAAGGCGAGCGGCTCAACGAACTGGAATGGCTCCTTCTCGCCGACCTTCCTGACAGGGAAATCCGCAGCGACACGCGCGCCGCCTTCGCAGCCGGTCGCATCGCCAGCTTGGTGCCGGTCGCCGCGACGCCGTCGATGGACCTGCTGCATGCCGCGCGGGTGCTTGCGCTTCTGGACCAGCAGCTCAAGGATTTGAAGGACCCGAACGACAAGGCCAGGGAGGCGCTAACTGAGCGCCGCGACCAGCAGCGCGATTTGGTCGGCATATACGGTCAGGTGGAACGCAACGCCTACACCAAGTGGGTCGATCACTATTTCAAACTGATGCATCAGGCTCTGCTTGACCATCCGGACAAGCCTCGCCTCTTCATGCGGGTTCTCGACTATTGCCGAGTGACAGGCCACAGCGGCACGGGCTCGATCCTCAAATGGCTGCGGAGCCATGAAGATGCCCCGCTGAAGCCCTTGGCCGCTTATCTGCGGACGCTCGCCATCCAGACGATCGCCCGCCACGCCACGACGGCGGCCAAGGATTTTCGCGATGAGCGGCTGCTGGCGCGGCAACGATTGTCGGCCGTCTACTATCTTATCAGCCTCGGCGCGCCCGATACGCGGAAACTGCTGAAGGCGACCTTGGACGCCGCGGGGCCCGCCGACGCCGCCATGACTTTCGCCGCCGAGGCGCTGCGCGCAGGCATCGCCTTCGCGGCCGATGCGACGCAGGTCCGGGCCGCGAGTTCAAAGCTGCGCCAAGGCGTGGAGGCCCTGCGCGACGATATTGGCGCGATACCACTCGATGCCCCGTCCGCGGACTGGGCGCGGCTGACCCGATATCCGCTCGGGGTATGGAGCCATTGGCTGGAAGGCCGGGCAGCCACCTATCGCCTGGAGCCCAGTAAAGTCTGGCGTCGGACGCTCGTCGCCCTCGATTCAACCATCGAACAGGATTGGCGCGCACTGAGGAAAGGCCTGCCGATCCTGAACCTCAACCAGCTCGGCGTAACGGACGCCCGCGACCTGACGGTTTTCAAACCCTCCGACGCCGGATTGGTCCTCGACGCGCTCCGATCCAACCCCTTGTTCGACCTTTCAACGCGCCCTCGCGAGCCGCGGGTGGCGAAGCAGCTTCGCCGGCACCTGGCCGAAATCCGTCGGCGAGACGGGTTCGTGTCCCTCGAAGGCTGGGTCGTTCGGCTCAGCGCGGACGGTGCGGGGCCGCACGACCCAAGGCGCAGCGAGTGGACGGCCTTGGAGGTTCTGCGGCAACTGTTGGCGGCGATTGTCACCTTTCCAGGTCTCGAGGCCACAGTGCTCGACACCCTGCATCCGTCGAACATCCTCCTCCCGAAGCCTTGGCTCGATCCTCCGCCGCCCGGGCAATCGCGCGGTTGGACCTGGGAGACTTGGCGCCACGCTGTCAGGTCGCCGAGGCGCAGCGTCACCGTGGTCCGACATCCAGTGCTCGACTACCGGCGGCGTTCCCTGCGCGATGACGCGATCCCCGATTCCAACAGGGATTGGCAATCAAGGCTTCGCGGCTGCGGCCTCTTGCTGGTCGGCCTCCTAGCCCAGGATTTCCGCCTCCCGGTTCTGTGGAATATCCGAGGCCTCGAACGAGACATCGCAGGATTTGTCCGAACCGTGTTGGAAGAGACGCCGGCGTCTTCGAAGACGCACGCCATTATTGAGGCCGCCCTCTTACCGCGCAGCAATGAGACCGCCCTGATGCGCCTAGAGCCCTGGGTGTTTTTTGGCGACCGCACCGTTAAGACGATCAACGACACACGGACGGATCCGCCCATCATCGCCGGCGTCGAAGAGCTCATGAAGGCGGTCATTGACGCCCAAGTCACGTTGGAGTCTCGTCAGATCAGTGTTCTGGATCACGCGCCTCGGCAGCTCATTCCCATGAACGTGCTGCAGCTGATTGGTGCCGCCGTGGAGATGTCCGACACTGAGGTGGACGTATGATCGACACCCACTTTGAAGAGATTCTGCGCATCGGCGTCATTCAGACGACGGTCGACAATCTGTCGGCTTGGGGAACCGAGCTGAGTATGACGAACGCCGAGGAAGAGCGCGCCGTCTCCGAGATTCAACAGCACCTTGCCGCCCTCAATCTTGAAAGCCCGAAGCCTCACATCATCCTGCTGCCGGAAGTCGCCGTCCCCCTCGGCTTCCTGCCCCGTCTGCGCAGGATCGCGGCGAAGATGAACTCCATCATCATCGCGGGTCTCGACTTCGAAGTCTTCACCACCACCCCAGTCAAAACCGCTCGCAATCGCGCGGCGATCATCATCCCCAATCGTTGGGGAGGGTCTCACTCGTCCAAGACCACCCTGCGCTACGTGGGCAAGACCTATCCGTCCCATGAGGAGGCGAAATACCTGAACGAGTGCGGTTACGCATTCCACCCTGCTCCGGAGATTTGGCTGTTCGATGGCGGACGCTTCGGCCGCTTCGGGGTGGTGATCTGTTTCGACCTGCTCGATCTCGAACGGGTCGCCATGTACCGCATGCAGGTGCAGCACCTCTTCGTGCTCGCCTATAACAAGGACGCCACGACCTTCGATCACGCCGCTGAGGCCTTGGCGCGGATGATCTACTGTAACGTCGTCATCTGTAATACCGGGCACCACGGCGGGTCGATCGCTGTCTCCCCCTACAAGCAGCCCGAACGGCGTATGATCTATCGACACTCGGGCATGGGGCTGTCGACGAGCCAGACCATCTGCCTTCCCGTGGCGGCGCTCCTCGATGCTCAGAATGGGACCTGGCCCCCGGACAAGCCACGAGAGTTCAAAGCTCTGCCGCCGGGGGTGCCTACGGTCCACCCCCACACTGTCGTTGAGGCCGCGATACCGCCGGCCGCGGGCTGAGAGCACGGTTCACGCGCGCGTACGTAGCGAGCCCTGGCGGGACGCTCCGCGTTTGAACGGTAACCTTCTGTCTACCGCTTCACGCGCGGCGCGGCTTGGCCTCGACAGCGATCTTGGAGTCGAGACCAACCATCCGACCTGGACACCGCCTGCCGCATTGGCGGTGACCTTGAGAGCGTCGGACACAGCTAGGCGATCAGGTCGACCAAGCCCAAGAGCGGACCTTCCCCACGTCTGCAATGAGTCAATTCCAGACCTGCGCCGAGCCTTGCCTCGCCTGTCTCCAAAATCTCGCGCCAATGACGACGGGGAAGCGCTAAACCGCCCGCCCGACGCGCTTGATCTCCCAGTCGAGCTGGACGCCGGTCATGCCGAGGACGTCGGCGCGGACGGCTTCGCCGAGGGCCTCGAGGTCGGCGGCGCGGGCGGCGCCGGTGTTGATCATGAAGTTGGCGTGCAGGGGGCTCATCATCGCCCCGCCGACCTCGCGGCCGCGCCAGCCGGCCTCGTCCACCAGGCGCCAGGCCGAGTGGCCGGGGGGGTTCTTGAAGGTCGAGCCGCCGGTCTTCTCGCGGATCGGCTGGGTCGTCTCGCGGCGTTCGGTGATCTGCGCCATCCGGGCGCGGATGGCGTCCAGCGCGTCCGGCCGGCCGCGGAACCGGGCCCCGGTCCAGATCACGCCGGCCGGAGCGCGGCTGGTGCGATAGCCGTAGCCGAGCTCGGCGGTCGTCAGGCGCACCGGCCGCCCCTGGCGGCCCACGCCGCGCGCTTCGATCAGCACCTCGGCGGTTTCGGCGCCGTAGCAGCCGGCGTTCATGGTCAGGGCTCCGCCGATCCCGCCGGGGATGCCGGCGTAGAATTCCAGGCCGGCGAGACCCGCCTCGGCGGCGGCGCGGGCCAGGGCGGCGTCCAGGACCCCTGCTCCCGCCTCCAGGATTTCTCCTTCGGTGGTGATCCGGCCGAACGGCCGCCCGGCCAGACGGACGGCCACGCCCTCGATCCCGCCGTCGCGGACGATGAGGTTGGAGCCGACTCCGAGGGCCATGACCGGGACTTCGGCATCCAGGGCGGCCAGGAAGCCGGCCAGATCCTCCTCGTCGGCCGGCAGGAAAAGAACCTCGGCCGGGCCGCCGACCCGGAACCAGGTGAAGGGGGCGAGGGCCTCGTCGACGAGAAGCTTGCCGCGGACGGGCGGCAGGCGGTCACGCCAGGTCATGGCGCCTCGGGGTGTCCGACGGGATCCTCCTCCGCGAAGCGGGGGAGGATCCGGCTCGCTCCGCGTCAAGGGAAGGAGTGGTGGGCTTAGGCATTGGCCGCCCCCTCCAGCTGGGCCGGCAGGGCATATGCCCAGGCGGTGATGTCGCCGGCCCCCAGGAAAACCACCAGATCGCCCGGCGCCGTCTCGGCGGCGATCAGACCCGGCAGCTCGGCGGGACTGCCCAGGGCCAGGACCCGGCGGTGGCCGTGGCGGATGAGGCCGGCGACGAGGGCGTCGCGGTTCACCCCTTCGATCGGCGCCTCGCCGGCGGGATAGACATCGGCGACGATCACCACATCGGCGTCGTCGAAGCAGCGGCAGAAGTCGGCGAAGAGATCGCGCAGGCGGGTGTAGCGATGCGGCTGGACCACGGCGATGACCCGCCCGTCGCTGGCCGCGCGGGCGGCCGCGAGCACGGCGGCGATCTCGGCCGGGTGATGGCCATAGTCGTCGACGATGCGGACGCCGCGGGCGATCCCGACGGTGGTGAAGCGCCGCTTGACGCCGCTGAAGGCCGCCAGGGCGCCGCGGATCGCGGCCGGCTCGACGCCGAGCTGTAGGCCCACGGCGATCGCGGCCAGGGCGTTGAGCACGTTGTGGCGGCCGGCCATGGGCAGGGTGAAGCCGGCGAGCGCCGGGGCCTCGGCGCCCGGCAAGGCGAGGTCGAAGCTCGCCCCATCCGGGCCCATCTGGAGGTTCACCGCCCTCACCTGAGCCCGCGGGTCGAGGCCGTAGGTGATCAGCCGGCGGTTCTCCACCCGCGCCGCCACCTCCTGGACCACGGCATCGTCCGCACACAGAACGGCGAAGCTGTAGAACGGGATGTTCTGGATGAAATCCTGGAAGGCCTTCTTCAGGGCGTCGAAGCCGCCGTAGTGCTCGAGATGTTCGCGATCGATGTTGGTGACCACCGCCACGGTGCACCGCAGGGTAAGAAAGCTGCCGTCGCTCTCGTCGGCCTCGACGACGATCCAGTCCCCCTCGCCGACCTTGGCGTTGGCCCCGTAGGCGTTGATCACCCCTCCGTTGACCACCGTGGGATCGAGGCCGCCGGCGTCGAGAACGGCGGCGACCATGGAGGTGGTCGTGGTCTTTCCGTGGGCGCCGGCGACGGCCACCGAGGTCAGAGTCCGCATCAGCTCGGCGAGCATCTCGGCCCGCCGAACGAGCGGAATGCCGGCCTCCCGCGCCGCCACCATCTCCGGATTGTCCGGTCCGACGGCGCTCGAGTAGACCACGGCGGCGGCCCCGGCGATCTGCTCGGAACGATGGCCGACGAACACAGTCGCCCCCAGGGCCGCCAGGCGCTCGGTGTTGGCCCCGGCCTTGGCGTCAGAGCCCTGGACCGCATAGCCCAGGCGCAGCATGATCTCGGCAATCCCGCTCATCCCGATGCCGCCGATGCCGACAAAATGCACGGGGCCAAGCTCGAAGGGCGTCGGGCGTCGGTTCATCGCCGCAGAGGTAGCGGAATCCGCGGAGGTTAGAAATCCGCAGATGACGCAGATGGACGCAGATGAAGGGATTCGCCGCTCCGCGGCCTCTTTGCCGGGGGACATCTCGCGAGCATGAGGCGCGGCGTTCCTTCTCCCCTTGCCGGAGAATGGACGAGCGGCGGCGCGTTCGTGAGCGTCGTGAGCTTCGTGGTTGAAACGGGAGCGTTCGATTTTCACCACGAAGGACACGAAGCACACGAAGGACAAGCACCCATATTTCCGCTCATCCCCGCGAAAGCGGGGACCCAGTCGTGTCCAGCTTGGCTCGCTTCCGACGGGAATTGCGGGCTCAGGCAAACACAAAAAAGCCTGGGTCCCGGCTTTCGCCGGGATGAGCGGAGGAATGTCGTAGGCGGCGCCGTAAACGGGGGAGGATCCGCCTTCTCTTTCCCCTACCCCAGGCGGGTGAAACCGTCGGCGCTCCAGGCCTCGCTGCCGACGCCGTGGTGCATCACGAAGAGTCCCGCGGGGTCGTAGCGGGCCTTGACGGCGGCCAGACGCGCATAGTGCGGACCCCAGAACGCCTCGCGCCAGCGTGGGTTGAAGTAGTTGCTTTCGGAGACGTAGGACCCGCCGGCGGGCGCCAGGGGGCGCAACTTCGCCGTGGCCGCGTCGATCCGCGCCGCCTCGCGGCGCGCCTCGGCGAGATCGGTCGGCGGGTAGGGCGGATAATTCGGAAGGCCGCCGGTGGCGATGATGGCCAGGGCGAAGGCGTCGAGAACGGCCGGATTGGTCGCCGTCGCGGCCGAGTGCGCCACCGCCGCCGGCGCGCCGCCGCCCAGTCCCTTGTTGAAATGCAGCTCGATATTGAACTGCCGGCTGGCTTCGAAGAGGGCGTCGGCCAGGTGGCCGCGGTCATCAGGGCCGAGCAGGCGGTTCGGCAGCCACAGGGAGTCGTAGGCGTAGAGAAAAGCGCTCACCTGGCCCGAGTCGCCGCTCCACCAGGCATGGTGTGGCGGAGCACCGGGGCGAGTGTCCGGACGCACCCACGGCGCGTGGGTCTTGGCGGCGGCGGCGAAATCCCACCACTCGCGCATCGGCTGGGCCGCGAGGTGGGGGCCGTCGAGCTTGATGTCCGGGCCGGCCGCGGCCGCCCAGTCGATAAGGGGCCGCCAGGCATCCGTAGCCTCCTTCGAGGTGAGGCCCTGGAAGACCATGTTGAACTCGATCCGGTTCGAGCGGGTGATCCGCACGCTCTCGCCCCAGTGCGGGTTGTTGAGCCGCTCGGCGTAAGTTTCCACGAAAGCATGGACGGCGCGGCGGAAGGCCGCCTCGTTGGTCGCCGAGATCCCGCCGCCGCAGCCCCCCGCCAGGTCCGCCAGGGCGTGGGTCTGCAAGGTCAGGCGAGTCACCACTCCGAAGGCGCTTTGGCCGCCACCCTTGAGGGCCCAGAAGAGATCGGGATGGTTCGCCGCGTTGACGATCCGAACCGCCCCGTCGGCGGTCACGATCTCGGCCTCGAGAAGACTCGCCGCCGCCGTGCCGTATTGCTTGGAGAAGGAGCCGAAACCGCCGCCGAGCGTCAGGCCCGCGACCCCCACCGTGGCGCAGCCGCCGCCCTGGACATAGCGCCCGGCGCGGGTTGTCACAGCATCGTAGGCGTCGACCCACATGGCCCCGGCCCCGATCGACACCGCCTGGACGGCGGGGCCGGCCGTTCCTTTGGGCGTGAAGGCGTCGTGAACGGTGATGGCGTTCATCGCCCGCGTCCACACCAGCAGGGAGTCGGGGGCGTTGGAGCCGCCCTGGTAGCTGTGGCCGCCACCCTTGACGACCAGCCGCAGGTTGTGGCTCCGGGCGAAGTTCACCGCCGCGACGACGTCGGCGGCGTCGCGCGCCTCGACGGCATAGGCGCTGAGCTTCGGCGACCAGGCGTCGAGCCAGCCACTCACCTGCGTCCCGCCCGCCTGGTCGCCTATGAAGAAGGGGTTGGCCAGATCCTTCAGGCGCTCGGCGCAGGCGGCGCCGTGGGCGTCGGCCTCGCAGGGCGCGGTAAGGGAAACGGGCTTGATGAGGCGCCCGCCGACCGCGCGGCCGAGCCCCTCCCAGGCCCCAGACGACGGCCACGCCGCATCGCCGGGGCGCATGCGGCGAACCGGCGCCGCGACGGCCGGCAGGGCGGTCCCCAGGGAAACGGCGGCCGCGCCTTTGAGCCACTCCCGTCGATGCATGAGCCCCCTCCCCTGCGCTGCCGCGGTCAAGCTAAGGCAAGGATCACAGACCTACCAGCCCGAGGCCGTGCGCGACCCACGCTCGCACCCAGTCGCTGCGCGAAATCACGGCGACGATGAGGATGATCAAGCCGATATCGATCAGCCGGGGCGCGGACCGCATCCGAGGCGACACATCTTTGCGCGCGGGCGCGGCGAGCACAGCGCCGGACTCGGGACCGAACCGGCCCGGGGCGTAGAGGCCGAGCAGGTCCTCGAGGCGGGTGGCCGTACGACCTTCGGCGGCAAAATCGCTGTGCAGGTCGGCGAACAGGGTGAAGCGCAGGGCCGCCCAGGCCGCAAGAGCTCCGGAACTGATGATCGCCGTCTGGTCATTGGCGAGGATGGCGCCGCCCAGGACGAGCCACGCAGCCGCCGCGAGCATCAGCGCGAGGGTGGCGAGGCTCGCGGTCTGGGCTCGGGCGGCTGTGGCCGCCATGATCTGGCGGCTCGACACCAGGGAAGCGACGAGGATCGAGACCTTTTCGGGATTGCCAATGACGATCATCGCCTCGCTCCTTGAGGTTTACGAAAACAGTGATCAGGCGGCCGTGCGCTCGACGAGATCGGCGAGGGCTTCGGCGGCGTCGGGGGTGGCGGCGGCGCGGGCGGCGGCGGCCATCGCCGCCAGGCGCGCGGGGTCGGCGAGCAGGTCGCCGAGGATCGCCGCCAGGGATTCCGCGGTCAGAGTGCTCTCGCGGACGACGACGGCGGCGCCGGCCTCGGAAAGCAGGCGGGCGTTCTGGCCCTGATCGTCATCGAGGGCGGCGCCGAGAGGCACGAGAATGGCCGGGCGGCCGGCGACGGCGATCTCGCCCACCGTCGAGGCTCCCGAGCGGGCGACCACGAGGTGGGCCCAGGTCCAGCGGACAGCCATGTCCGGGAAAAACGCGGCAAGTTCGGCCTCGACTCCGGCCTCGCGGTAGGCTGCGCCGGCGGCGGCGATCAGCTCCGGGCGGGTCTGCTGGACGACGGCCAGGCGGCGGCGAAGGTCCGCGGGCAGGATCGCCACGGCGGCGGGCGCGGTCTGCGACAATACCCGCGCGCCCTGGCTGCCACCGGTCACGAACAGATGCAGCGGCCCCTCGCTCCCGGGCGGCTCGTAGGGGGCCTGAGCCAGGGCGCGGATCGCCGGACGCACGGGATTACCCACCACCACGGCGCGGGCCCGCACGGCGGGCGATGCCTTCATCAGGGTTGGGAAGGCGCAGGCGATGGCGCTCGCGCCTCGCGCCAGCAACCGGTTGGCCCGGCCCATGACCGCATTCTGCTCGTGAATGGCGCTCTTGATCCCGAGCGCCCGGGCGGCCAGCAGAGTGGGGATCGAGGGATAGCCGCCGAAGCCGACGACAATCGATGGCCTGAGGGTTTTCAGCACGGAGCGAGCCTGGAGGAAACCGCGCAGGAGATGGCCTGTCTGCCGGACCCGCGCGATAGGTCCGCCAGCCAGGGTCGCCGAGGCGATCGCCACGCGCCGCTCCGCCGGAAAGCTCGCCGCCAGGCCCTCCGTGCGCGCGTCGGTGGCCAGGACAATGCGCCAGCCCCGGGCCGTGAGCGCCTCGGCCAGGGCCTGAGCGGGAAAGAGATGGCCGCCCGTGCCGCCCGCCGCGATGACCGCCAGGCGGCCCGTCTCACTCAAAGGCGCCGGCCCGGGCCAGGCCATCGGCGGTGGCGTAGGCCCCGGGCCGGCGGCGGGTGAGCGCCAGGGCGAAGCCGAGGGTCAGGCCCATGGCCAGGGTCGATGAGCCGCCATAGGAGATGAACGGCAGGGTCATGCCCTTGGTCGGCACGAGGGCGAGGTTCACCGCGATGTTGATGAACGCCTGCATGCCGACCAGAACAAACAGGGCCGCCGAGGCCACTTGCTCGAAAGGATCGCCCAGCTTCATCGCCTTGTAGAGGCCGCGGATGACCAGGAGGGCGAAGAGAAGGACGATCACCAGGGATAGCCACAGGCCATATTCCTCGGCGGCGGCGGAATAGGCGAAGTCGGTGTGCATGTCCGGCACATGGGTCTTCATGATCCCCTCGCCCGGGCCCCGCCCGAACATCTTTCCGGCGGCGATGGCTTCGGCGGCGCGGTGGACCTGAGAGGTGTCGGTCTTATCGTGGCCCAGAAAGCCGTCCACCCGCGTGGCCACGTGCTGGAACAGGAAATAGGTGCTCGAAAGGCCGACGATGGCGGTGCTGCCCATGACCATGATCCAGCTCATCGGCACCCCGGCCATCCAGAAGGCCGCGCCGAATGCGGCGGTGATCAGCACCGTCTGGCCGATGTCCGGCTCCAGGAGCAGCAGGACCACCGCCACGGCATAGAGGCAGAAGGCGATGGAAACGCCCGGCACGCCCTCGCCCTTCTGGCCCTCGGCGAACATCCAGGCGATCAGCACCACCAGGGCCGGTTTCATGAATTCCGACGGCTGCAGGGTGAAGCCGGAAACCTCCACCCAGCGGGTCGCCCCCTTGGCGGCGTGGCCCAGCAGCGGCAGGGCGCACATGGCGGCGATGGCGGCGATGTAGATGACGAAGGCCACCCTCCGCACGCCCCTTGGGCTGAGCAGGGACGCGGATATCACGATGGCCGCTCCCCCGGCCCCGAAAATGCACTGGCGCACCGCGAAGTGGAATGGCCAGGCGATACCCAGCCTCTGGGCCGCCGCGGGGCTGGTGCCGAACTGGAGGAGCACGCCCAGGACGATCAACGCCACCGTTCCGCCCAGCAGGATGTGATCGGTGGTCCACCACCACAGGCCAAAGCGGCTGCGGTCGGATCGCGAAAAGGCGTGCGAGGAGAGATGGGCTTCAGCGATGGTCATCCGGCGAGGGCCTGGGCTGGAGGGGCGATGAGGGCCTGGACGGCGGCGCGGAAGGCCTCGCCGCGCTCTTCGAAGTCGGCGTACTGGTCGAACGAGGCGCAGGCCGGCGAAAAGAGGACGATCGCCTCGCCGCCTTCCTTGCGGGCGTCGGCGAAGGCGGCGCGGACGGCTCCCTCGAGGGCGCCGGCCCTGGCGTAGGGGGCGCGGCCTTCCAGGGTGGCGGCGAACGCCTCCTCCGCCTCGCCGATGAGGTAGGCGCGGGCGATGGAGCCGAAGAGGTCGGCCAGGGGCTCGATGCCGCCGGTCTTGGGACGGCCGCCGGCGATCCAGTAAAAGCGGGGATAGGAGCTCATCGCCTGGCGCGCCGCGTCGGCGTTAGTGGCCTTGGAATCGTTGACGAAGCGGACGTTGCCGATCGCCCCGATGGTCTCCATGCGATGGGCGAGGCCGGGGAAGCTCATCAGCCCCTCGACGGCGTCCGCGACGGACACCCCGAGCGCCCGGGCCGCGCCGTAGGCGGCGGCCGCGTTCTGCCAGTTGTGTCGTCCCGGCAGGGAGCGGGCGGAGGTGAGGTCGGCAACCTCCGTGACGCGTCCGTCGGTGGCGTCGTAGAGCCGGCCCTGGAGAGCGTAGATGCCCTTGCCGATCGATTTGCGGGCGCTGATCGGCCAGATCGTTCGCCGGTTGGCGGCGGTGATCTCGGTGCAGATCTGCTGGCCGAAGGGGTCGTCGACCCCGATGATGGCGGTGTCGCCGTGACCCTGGCCCAGCAACACCCGCCGCTTGGCGGCGAGGTATGCCTCCATGCCGCCGTGCCGTTCGAGATGATCGGGGCTGACGTTGAGGAGGATCGCCACGTCGGGCTTCAGAGACGAGGTGAGGTCGAGCTGGTAGCTCGACAGCTCCAGCACATAGACCGCCCCGCCGTGCATGTCGGGAAGATCGAGCACCCCCACCCCGATGTTGCCTCCCACCCGGGCGTCGCGGCCGGCCGCGGAGAGCACGTGGCCAATGAGGGCGGTGGTCGTCGACTTGCCGTTGGTGCCGGTGATGGCGACGATCCGGGGGCGCTTGTGATCGGGGGCCATGGCCACGGCGCGCGCGAAGAGCTCGATGTCACCGACGATCTCCACGCCGGCGGCCTGCGCCTTTTCCACGGTCCAATGCGGGGTCGGATGGGTCAGCGGAACGCCGGGCGACAGAAGCAGGGCGGCAAAGGAAGACCAGTCGGCGGCGGCGAGGTCGACCAGCTCCAGGCCCTCGGCGGCGGCGGCCTCGCGAGCGGCGGGGTTCTCGTCCCAGGCGGCGACGCGGGCTCCGCCGGCGATCAGTGACCGGGCCGCGGCCAGGCCGCTGCGGGCCAGGCCGAACACCGCGACCGTCCGTCCTTCAAAGCAGGTGACCGGGATCATCGCCCCTTCACCTCAGCTTCAGCGTCGAGAGGCCGACCATGGCCAGCATCACCGCGACGATCCAGAACCGGATCACCACGGTCGATTCCGACCAGCCGAGCTTTTCGAAATGGTGGTGGATGGGGGCCATCAGGAACACCCGCCGGCCGGTTCGCTTGAACCACCCCACCTGGATGATCACCGAGATGGTCTCGACCACGAAAAGGCCGCCGACGATCGCCAGGACGATCTCATGCTTGGTGGCCACGGCGATGGCCCCGATTGCGCCGCCCAGCGCCAGGGCCCCGCTGTCGCCCATGAAGATCCGCGCGGGCGGGGCGTTGTACCAAAGAAAACCCAGGCCAGAGCCGACTATGGCCGAGCAGATCACCCCCAACTCGCCGGCCCCCGGGACGAAATCCAGCTGCAGGTAGTCGGCGAATTTGAAGTTGCCGGCGAGGTAGGCGATCAGGCCGAAGGTGGCGGCGGCGATCATCACCGGGACCGTGGCCAGGCCGTCGAGGCCATCGGTGAAATTCACCGCATTGGAGGCGCCGACGATGATGAAGGCCCCGAAGGCCAGGTAGAACCACGAGAGATTCAGCATCGCGTGCTTGAAGAAAGGGAAGGCCACCGAGGTCGACAGGCGGGCGCCTTCCGGCGACGGCTGGCCGAGCTTGACCATAACGAGGACGGCGGCCACGGCGATCGCCGCCTCCACCGCCAGGCGCATCCGGCCGGAGACCCCCGCCGTGCTCTGGCGCGTCACCTTGGCGTAGTCGTCGAGGAACCCCAGGCCGCCAAAGGCCAGGGTGACCGCGAGCACAACCCAGATGTAGATGTTGGTGAGGTCGGCCCAGAACAGGGTCGCCACGGTGATCCCGGCCAGGAACATCAGCCCGCCCATGGTCGGGGTGCCGGCCTTTTCGATGATGTGGCGCTGGATGCCGTCCTCGCGGATCGGCTGGCCCTTGCCCTGCCGCGCCTGCATCCAGCGGATGAAGCGCGAGCCCATGGCCACGACCACCAGCTGGGCGGTCACCACCGCCATGCCGCCCCTGAAGGTCAGGTAGCGCAGCAGGTTGAAGCCCGGGAACGCCAGATGGTGCTCGTTGAGGAACTGGTAGAGCAGGAAGACCATCAGGCCCTCTCCCCCAGTGCGGCGAGAGCCGCCACCAGCAGGCTGGCCTTGGAGGCCTTGGAGCCCTTGGCCATGACGACGTCGCCGCCAGCCACGGCGCCTGTCAGGTCCGGGGCCAACTCGGCGGCCGTGGGCGCCCAGGCGCCGCGGCGGGCCGGGGGCAGGATCTCCCACAGCGAATGCATCAAGGGCCCGGCGCAGAACACCACGTCGATCTGGGCGGTCTCGATGGCGCCGGCCAGGGCGGCGTGGCGCTCGGGCGCGCCGGCCCCCAGCTCCAGCATGTCGGTCAGGGCGGCGATGCGCCGGCCGGCGGCCTCGCGCGCGCCGAGACTGGCCAGGGCCGCGGCCACTGAAACCGGACTTGCGTTGTAGCTTTCGTCGACGAGGGTGAAGACCCCGCGCGGGCCGGCGATCCGGCGGCTGACGCCCCGTCCGGCCAGGGGCTGGAAGGCCGAGAGGGCCTTGGCGGCCATGTCGAGGTCCAGCCCGAGCGCCTGCAGCATCAGCACGGCGCATAGGCTCATTGGTCCCCAGTGCGGCGCCGACTGGTTCAGGCTGTAGTCGAGAGGCGCTCCATCGACCCGGCTCTCCACGACCGCCCCTTCCAGGGTGGGCGCAAAGCTGACCAGGCGGGCGTCGGCGTTCTTGGCGGCGCCGAAGGTGCGCAACTTGGCGCCGGCGGATCGGGCCGCCGAGGCCAGATCCGCCGTCCAGTGGTTGTCGGCGTTGAGGATGGCCGTCCCGTGGCCTTCGAGGCCGGCGAAGATCTCCGCCTTGGCCCGCGCCACCCCGGCCTCGCCGTCGGCGAAGTTCTCCACATGGACCGCCTCGACGTTGGTTATGGCGACCGCGTGCGGGCGCACGAGGCGAGAGAGCGGAGCGATCTCGCCGGCATGATTCATGCCCATTTCAAATATCGCCCGGCGGGTGGTCTTGGGCATGCGGGCGAGGGTCAGCGGGACGCCGATGTGATTGTTGAACGACTGCTCCGATCCGTGGGCCTCGCCGGCCATTTCCAGACCGCCGAGCACCGCCTGGGTGACGCTCGTCTTGCCCACCGAGCCGGTCACCGCGCCGCGCCGGCAATAGGGGGCTCGCTGGCGCGCCGCCTCGCCCAGTCTGGCGAGGGCGGCGAGGGTGTCCTCGACGATGATCGCCGATCCCGGAACCGGCCGCTCCGCCAGCGACCCGCCGGCCCCCGCTTCCAGGGCGGCGGGAATGAAGTCATGGCCGTCGCGCTCGCCGGCCAGCGCCACGAAGAGATCTCCGATCGCTACCTGCCGGCTGTCGATGGCGACGCCCAGGGCGGCGAAGTCGGCGCCGCTCGGACGGCCGCCGGTCGCCTCGACGATCTCGTCGCGGGTCCACAAGGGCTCGGTCATGGCCGAACGCCCAGAGCGGCCCGGGTCGCGACCACGTCATCGAAGGAATGAACGACGCCGGCGATCTCCTGGCCCTGCTCGTGGCCCTTGCCGGCCACAACGAGGATGTCGCCGGTCTCCAGCAGGGCGGCGCCGGCGGCGATCGCCTCGGCGCGGCCCGGAACCTCCCTGAGATTGCCGGCCCCGTCGCGGATGGCGGCGCGGATCGCTTCTGGGGCCTCGGAGCGAGGATTGTCGTCGGTGACGATGGCGATGTCGGCGAGGTCGGCGGCTATAGCGCCCATCAGCGGCCGCTTGCCCTTGTCGCGGTCGCCGCCCGCGCCGAACACAACGATCAGCCGGCCGGCCGCATGCGGGCGAAGGGCCGCGAGAACGGTGGCCAGGCCATCGGGAGTGTGGGCGTAGTCGACGAAGGCCTCGCCGCCGCGCGGCCCGGCGCCGACCCTCTGCAAACGGCCCGGCGCGCCCTCGAGACGCTCGAGGGCGCCCAGCACGCTTTCCACCGGCTCGCCGGCGGCGATGCACAGGCCAGCGGCGACCAGGGCGTTGGCGGCCTGGAAGGCGCCGACCAGCGACAGGTTCACTGTGTAAGGCCGGTTCCAGGCCTTGATGCGCAGCTTCTGGCCGCCGGCCTCGGCGATGCGGCCGGTGAGGTTCAGGCCCTGGCCCATGGCCCCCACCGTCATGAGGCCGAGCCCGTGGCTGCGCACCGCGCCGGCGAAGATCGGAAAGGATTCCGAGTCGGCGTTGAGCACGGCGGTGCGGCCACGCGGCAGCAGGGTTTCGAAAAGGCGCAGCTTGCAGGCCCGGTAGGCGACCATGTCGCCGTGATAATCGAGGTGATCCTGGGTGAGATTGAGGAAGCCGGCGGCGGCCAGTTCGACGCCGTCGAGGCGGCGTTGGTCGAGACCGTGCGAGGAGGCTTCCAAGGCCAGATGGGTGACGCCGCGCTCGCAAAGGGTCGCCAGCATCTGCGCGACGTCGGCCGCGTCCGGCGTGGTGAGGCCCGGTGGGGTGAGCTGGTCGTCACCGGCCTTGACGCCCAGAGTGCCCATGCTCGCCGAGGAACGACCGCAGGCGGCGAAGATCTGGCGGCAGAAGGCGGCGACCGAGGTCTTGCCGTTGGTGCCGGTGACCGCGACCACGGTCCGAGGTTGCCGTCCGACCAGGGCGGCGGCGGCCAGGGCGTAGGCCCGGCGCGGATCGGCCGAGCGGACCAGGGGGGCGGCGAGCGCGGGCATGTCCTCGCCGGCGAGGATCGCCGCCGCCCCGGCGTCGAGGGCGGCCGGCACGAAGCGCCTGCCGTCGGACTTCGAACCGGGAAGGGCGGCGAACAGGAACCCGGGCCTCACCCGCCGGCTGTCGGCGGTGACCCCGACGATCTCCGGATCGACGGCGAGTTCGCGGCGCACCAGGGCCGATAGGCGGGGCATCAGTCGCGCCCCGTCAGGGCGCTGGCGTCGACCGGCGCCTTGGGATCGGTGGCCACCGTGGCGACGATGCGGCGAAGGTGAAGCAGCGGAGCGATACGCTCGATCACCTTGCCGGCGATCGGCGCGGAGACCTCCCCGCCGGTTGTGAAGCCGCCGGTCTCCGGCAAGGGCTTCGGTTCGTCCATCATGATCAGCACATAGTAGCGGTCTACGTCGAAAGGTCCGTCGGTGGGAAAGATGGCCGCGAAAGAGGCCAGGTTGAGCTTGCCCTTGTCGTAATGTCCGTGGACCAGCTTGGTGGCCGTGCCGGTCTTGCCGCCCACCCGATAGCCAATGATGTTCGCCTTGCGCCCGGTGCCGATGAGGGCGTTCAGGCGCATGAGATTGAGCATGGTGCGCGACGTCGAGCTCTTGATCACCCGCCGCCCGGCGGCCGGCGACTGACCGGGATCCAGCTTTCTCAAGGTGAGTGGACGGTAGATTCCCCCGTTCAGGATCGAACTCATGCCGGTGGCGATCATCAGTGGCGTGACGGAGATCGCGTGGCCGAAGCCCATGGTCGCGACCGCGTTGTCGCTGAGTCTGGCGGGCAGCAGGGGCCGGGCGGATTCGACCAGCTCGCTGGGGGCCTTCCGATAGAGGCCGAAGGCGTGCCAGTACTTGGACATGTTGGCCGCGCCGGCCTGCAACGCCATGCGCGCCGCCCCTTCGTTGGAGGAATGCGTGAACACTTCCCAAAGCGGCATCTGACCCAGGGCGGCGTCCTGTTTGTCGTAGTCGTGGATGATCTGGCCGGGGAGGATGAGCGGATCGCGCACGTCGTACTTTGTTTCGACGGTGGTGGCGCCGGCATCCAGCCCCATGGCCAGGGTGAAGACCTTGAACACCGAACCCGGCTCGTAAACCGTGGCCGCGGCGTGATTGACCATGGCGGCAGGATCGGCCTTGCCCGGCTGGTTGGGATCGAAATGCGGCCAGCTGGCCATGCCGAGAATCTCGCCGGTCCGGACGTTGACCACCATGCCCACGGCGTCCTTCACCCCGAAGCGATCGGCGGCGGTGTCCAGTTCGTCCTGCAAGGCGCCCTGGACTCTCAGATCGATCGACAGGGCCACCGGCTCCTTGCCGGCCTGACCGCGGATTTCGCCGTCGAAGGCCTTTTCCGCCCCGGCCAGGCCCCGACCGTCCTTCCCGGCGAAGCCGATGACGTGGACGCCGGTGTCCGCCAGGGGGTAGGTCCGGGCGCTCTCCTCGGCGAAGGTGATTCCGGGCAGGGCGAGGTTGTGGATCGCGTCCTTGACCTCCGGGTTGATGCCGCCGGCGACGTAGTACTCCTTGTGCGGGCCGGTCAGCGCCGTGTCGAGGTGGGCCAGGGAGAGGGTCGGCAGGGCAGACAGGAGCGCCGCCTTGGTCGCCGCCGGGTCGGAAACCTCGCGCGGGGTGATGTAGAGGCCATAGTGGACCAGATCCACCGCCAGCACTTCGCCGTTGCGGTCCACAAGATCGGCGCGGGCCTCGGGGGTGAGGCCGGCCCCCACTCCGCCGGCGTCGAGGCCGCTGAACAGAGCCGCCTTGGTCGCCACGAGGCCGAGCGTCAGGAAGGCGGCCCCGAACAGGGCCATGACGAAGAAAATGCGCAGGCGGGTGTCGTCCTCGGCCCGCCCCGAGGCGCGGGCGCGCTCGAAGGCTCGGTCCAGCCACCACAGCCAGGCGCCGACCCCCCGCCCCGGCCGCCACGGCGCCCGCGCGCCGTCATCGAAGGGCGCGGCCGTCATGGCTTGGCTCCCTTGAGCGCGATCTGAGGCAGGGCCTCGGCGGTCGTCTCCTGCTTCGGATCCACGGCCTGCAGGCCGAGGTATTGGGTGGACAGACGCTCGAGGCGACCGGGATCTTCCAGATGGGCGATCTCGGCGTGCAGCAGGCGGATCCGTTTGTTCTCCTGGGTGATCTGGCTTTCGATGCCGGCGGTGTCGGCCCCCATGCCCTCGGCCAGTGTCTTGAGGGCATAGCTCGCCAAAGCGACAACCAGCAGAACCGCCAGGGCGCCCAGATCGACGATCCGAAAACCGCGATAGCGGCGCGAGAAGACGCCCGACAGGATCACGCCGCCAGTCTCCACGGTGGCGCATCGGATCGCTCGGCGGCGCGCAGCTTGGCCGAGCGGGCGCGGGGATTGGCGGCGATCTCCATGGCGCCGGGCGTTTGCGCGCCTTTGTGGATCAGCTGGAAGCTCGGCCGCTGGGCGCCAGGCAGGTGCGGGAGGTGGCGCGAGCCGGCGGGGGTCGCCCCGGTCCGCTCGGTCAGGAAGCTTTTGACGATACGGTCCTCGAGAGAGTGGAACGTCACGACGGCCAGACGCCCCCCCGTCTTCAATGTACGCTCGGCCGCCACCAAACCCGCCTCGAGCTGCGATAGCTCGTCATTGACCGCGATTCTAAGGGCCTGGAAAACCCGCGTGGCCGGATGAATTTTCGCGCCGCGCCGGCCGCCCAGCGCGTGTTCGACAACCGCCGCGAGATCGGCGGTGCGGGTGAACGGAGTCTCCTCGCGGCGCCGGCACAGTCGTGCGGCGATCCGCCGCGCCTGACGTTCCTCGCCGTAGATACGGAAGATGCGGGCCAATTCCGCGGCCGGCGCGCCGTTGACGAGGTCGGCGGCGGTGGGCCCCTCATCCGACATCCGCATGTCGAGGGGGCCGTCGCGCATCAGGGAAAACCCGCGCTCCGCCTCGTCGAACTGCATGGAAGAAACCCCGAGGTCCAGCGCTACGCCGTCGCTCGCTCCCTCCCCCAGCACCTCGGCCATGGTCGAAAAGCTGGCCGCCACCAGGCGGAAGCGGCCGCCCGCGGCGAGAGGCGCGGCGAAGGGGGTGACGGCCGGGTCGCGGTCAAAGGCGGTGACGTTCGCCCCGGCGTCCAGCATGGCGCGGCTGTAGCCGCCGGCCCCGAACGTGCCGTCGACCATCTGTTCGCCCGGCTCCGGGCGCAGGGCGGCCATCACCTGGGCGAGCAGGACGGGTGCGTGGGGACCGCTCATCTCACGCCGCTCCCAAGCCCCGCTGCTGGGCGCGCAGGGCCGGCAGTCCGGCCCTGGCCAGCTTGAGCTGCTCGGCGCGATGGTCGATCCAGGCCGCCCGCGGCCAGATCTGGAAGCGCTCGCCCATGCCCACCAGGGCCACCCAGTCGGTGAGGCCGAAGGCATCGCAGAGGCTCTCGGGCAGGGTGATGCGCCCGGCGGTGTCGTAGGCCAAGCGGGTCATGCCGCCCAGGACGCTGGTCTCCAGGGCGGTGCGCAACGGATCGCCGAAGGCCAGTTCCTCGATGACGTTCAGGTAGGTGTCGAACAGGGCCTGGCCGCCGCCCTCGATGCAGTCATGCTCGATCGAAGGGAAGCAGAACACGCCGTCGAAGGGTCCGGCCGCGGCGGCGCGGAACTCCTGCGGCACGACGATGCGCCGCTTCGCGTCCAATTGCTTGTCGAATGTCGAATGGAACACAGCCCGCCCCATCGCCCAGTCCCGAGCGTCACGAATGGGTTAACATGGGATTGATTGGGATACAATGACACTGAAGGGCAAAAACTAAGAATTTATTCACCGTGTTGGGTCGATGACGGCCGGTTTTCAGTTATCCACAGAACATACACAGAACAGTTCAGCCGAGCGCAGAAGAAGGCGGTTTCGTGCGGCTCTTCCACTTCAGCGAATCGGCGGGCAGTCGAGCTCCGCGTGACCCAATCCCTCTCGACCCTGCGCGAACTGTGGACCACCAGCCTGCACGTCAGCGGCCTCCGCCTGCGCAACGCGGCCGATGTCGACTCTCGGGCGAGTCGAAGCGGATCAGACGGCCTGTAAGCCGGGTTCTGTGCCGTGGCGGGATTGCTCCCGCCGCGCGGCGGCCATTCCTCTGGACCGCCCGTTGCCGGACGGTTCTCGCGACCTACCCGGACGCCTGGGCCGGCGACGGCCTGCCCGCCCCAAACTCACGCGGGGCGGACGCGACATCCCTATTCGGTCTTGCTCCAGGCGGGGCTTGCCATGCCGTCCCCGTCACCGGGTCCGCGGTGGGCTCTTACCCCACCCTTTCACCCTTGCCGCCCGACACGCGGACGGCGGTTTGCTTTCTGTGGCGCTATCCCTGGGGTCACCCCCGGCGGGCGTTACCCGCCGCCTTGTCGCCGTGGAGCCCGGACTTTCCTCCCCCCGCCTCTTGCGAAGGCGGAGAGCGACCGCCCGGCCGTCTGATCCGCCTCAGAGGGTGGGTGAGCCGTCCGGCCGCGTCAAGCCATAGACGATCTGATCCCAGTAGCGGCCCTTCCAGAAGCCGTGGCCGGCGAGCACGCCCTCGCGCCTGAAACCATGGCGCTCGAGGAGAAGGCAGGAGCGCGCATTGCCGGGCGTCACCAGCGCCTCCAGGCGGTGGAGGGCCAAGTGGCCGAAGCCGAAGCCGATCACCGCGGGCAAAACCTCGCCCATCACCCCCCTGCCCTGCCAGGCGTGAGCGAGATCATAGGCGATCTCGCCGCGCCGCCCGCGCTCGATGACGATGCGGTTGAAGCCGCAGGTGCCGGCGAACGCCCCGCTGGCCCGCTCGCGGATCGCCCAGCGCAGGCCCACGCCGAGAGCGCGCTGGTCGAGCGCCCAGCCGATGATGAGCCTAGCCTCGTCGATCCCGCGCAGCGGCTCGATGTCCATCCATTCCACGACCGTGGGATCGGAAAATTCGGCTAGGAGGTCGCCGGCGTCGTCGGCGCTCAAGGGGACCAGGTCGAAACGGCCGGCGTTGAGGCGAAGCTCGCCCGAAAGGTCCGGATCGGCGAGGCTCATCGCTCGTCAGGGACCGGCCAGGCGCAGGATGGCCATCAGCCGCGCCCGGGTCTCGCCGTCGGCGACGCCGTCGCAGCGGCCCTGGACCCAGTGGCGCTGGAAGGCGGTCACGACAACGGCCAGATCGTCATCGAAAGGACCGGACCGCGCCACCTCGTAACCGAGGCGGCCGAGTGCTCCCCGCAGAGCCAGAACGCCGAGCCCCGACGCTCCGACGCCGAGGGCCTCGCCCGGCGCGGCTGACGCCTCGGCCCACAGACCGTGACCGGCTTCGGCCAAGGCTTTCCAGGGAAACAGCTCGCCGGGATCCTGCTTGCGGCGGGGAGCGACGTCGGAATGA
>DASZKO010000125.1:0-6248 GCA_035605655.1 Caulobacteraceae bacterium
CGTCTGCGGGCGTAAATCCGGCGCCATAGGCCGCGGAGTCGGGACCGCTGAGTTGATCGGCGAGATAGGACGGATCGACGATCGCCACGGAAACTTCGTATTCGGCCCCGCCAGGCAGGCTCGCCCCGCCGGCGCCCGACGGCGACACACTCGATGAGTCGAAGGTAATCGAGGCGGACAGCTGGATGTCCACCGGCACGCCGCCAGTGTTCGTATATGTATAATAGGCTACGCCGTTCGAACCGGTCCGGGCGCCGCTAAAGCTCGGCGCTATCGTGCTCGATACATCGCCACTCATGACCGGCTGAGAGTTGGCGGTCAGAAAGGTGATGCTGGACGAAGCGGAACCTTCGGCCATCGTGAAGGAACCCGTGGAGCTGACCATGTCCCCGCCGGACAGGATCGATGGCCCGGGGGGGCCGGACGGCGAACCAAATTCGCTCCCGTGGGGGAACAGCACCTGCTGGCCGGGACCGTTGCCGTCGCAGACGGTCGTGGAACTGACGGCGGCGCAGCTGCGATAGGTCGAAAAGATCGCCGACCCGAAGTTGGCGGCGCTGGCGCCGGCCGCCCCACTCAGGCCCACTGTGGCTGCAACAGCGGCCAACAGGAAACGCTTGGACATTTAAACTTACTCCCCTCGGCGGCACGCACCCCACGGACCGTCCCCTCATAGCAATTTAGGCATGATTGTGGCGGCCGGGCAAGCCCTACAGGAACGCGCGAACCTCAATCAGGAATTCGCCTAGCTTGTCGTGGTGGACCCAGTGGCCGGCGTCTTCGAACACCGTCACCCGCGCGTTCCGGAAGTGGCTGATCCGACCGTCCTTTTCGGGATTGGAGGCCCAGCTCTCGGCCCCGTTCACCAGCAGGGTCGGACAGGTGATGTTCCCCCACAGGCGGTGCAATTCGTCCTGGGAGACGTCCACAGGAAGGCCGCCACGGGCGTAGTTGTCGAATTTCCAGCTGTAAGTGCCGTCCTCGTTCTGGCTGACGCCGTGGACGGTGAGATAGCGGGCTTGTTCGGCGGTGAGGTGCTTGTTCTCCTCCTGCATGCGGCGGAAGGCGTCCTCGATGGTGGCGTAGCGGCGCGGCTGGCGGCCGGCGAGCGCCCGCTCGCGCTCGATCCAGGCGGCGATGCGCCTTTCCACCGGCACGTTGGCGCGCTCGGCCTGCATGGCCGGGGAAGGCCCAAGGCCCTCGATCGCCACCAGCTTGTCGACGGTTTCTGGCAAGACGCCGGCGTAACGCAGGGCGATGGCGCCCCCGAGAGAATGGGCGATCATCCGCACCGGCCCCAGCGCCAGCTGGTGGACGAGCTGGGCGAGGTCGTAGACGAAGGCCATCATCGAATAGTCGCCGCTGGGCGAGAAGGCGGAATCGCCGTGGCCGCGCAGGTCGGGCGCGATGATGTGGTAGTCGCGGCGCAGGTCGGCGGCGACCCAGTCCCAGTTGCGGCAATGGTCCTGGCCGCCGTGGACGAGAATGAGCGGCGGCGCGCCGGCGTTGCCCCAGTCCACATAGTGAAGGCGAAGGCGCTGCGAGATGAAGCTGTGCGAGGTCGGGCCGATGGGGTCGGTCATCGCCGCTTCATGGGACCGCGCGGCGCAAGGCGTCAAGCGACGCCAACTTCCGCCCGATGTCGCTTCGAGCGGAGGCCTTAAGCCGTTATCTTGTTGCGCGTCTCGATCACCACCGGCAGCTTGGTGTAGCCGTGGATGAAGCTGGAGTAGACGCGTTCCGGCTCGCCTGTGAGTTCGATCTTGGGGAAGCGCTTGAGGATCTCCTCCCAGATGATCTTGAGCTGCAGCTCGGCCAGGCGGTTGCCCACACAGCGGTGGATGCCGAAGCCGAATGACAGGTGCTGTCTCGGCCGGTCGCGCTCGATATTGTAACGGTTGGGCTCGACGATCACCTCGTCGTCGCGGTTGCCTGAGACGTACCACATCAAGACCTTCTCGCCGGCCTTCATCGTCTTGCCGCGCATGGTCACGTCTTCCTTGAGCGTGCGGCGCATGTAGGCCAGCGGCGTCTGCCAGCGGATGGTCTCAGAGACCATGGCCGGGATCCTGGAAGGATCGGCCCTCAGCTTGGCGAACTGGTCCGGGTTCTTGTTGAGGGCGAAGATGCTGCCGGAGATGGTGTTGCGGGTGGTGTCGTTGCCGCCGACGATCAGCAGGATCAGGTTTCCCAGATACTCCATGCGATCCATGTTCCTGGTGCTCTCGCCGTGGCAGAGCATGGAGTTGAGGTCGTTCTTCGGCGGCTCTTTGACCCTCTCCTCCCAGAGCCTCAGGAAATAGTCGGCGCACTCGAAGAGCTCGGCGCGACGCTGCTCTTCGCTCTCCACCAGGCTGTGCTCGGTGCCCACGGGCGTTGTCGCCACGTCGGACCAGCGGGTGAGTTTGCGCCGGTCCTCCCACGGGAAGTCGAACAGGGTGGCGAGCGTCATGGTGGTGAGCTCGATGGAGACCTTTTCGACCCAGTTGAATTCCTCACCGACAGGCACGTCCTCGTCGAGGATCGTCGCCGCCCGTTCGCGGATGATCGGCTCGAGGTTGACCAGGTTCCCGGGGCTGACGATCGGGCTCACCGTCTTGCGCTGGGCGTCGTGCTTGGGCGGATCCATGGCGATGAACATCGGCAGTTGGAAGTCTTCTTCGGGGTCGAAGATGGTGATCGCCGGTTCGGAGGAGAAAACCTGGTGGTTGGTCTCCACCGCCATGATGTCGTTGTATTTGGTGATCGACCAATAGGGGCCGTTCTCGAACTTTTCGTCGACGGCGAAATGGACCGGATCCTCGGCCCGGAGCCGCTCGAAATAGGGCCACAGGGTGTCGTGGAAAAAGAGATCCGGATCGATCGGACTGATTGCCTCGATCGGCATCGAATAGGCTTGTTCGCGCGCCGCACGGCGGATGTCGCTGCCCGCGTCGTCCATGGTCGCTTCTCCAAATTTACTGACGGCGCCGTCATGTTTGCGCCGGGAGCGCCCTTGGGGCAAGGCCACTGCTGATCAGCGTTTAGATTCGACAGGCCCTGTGCCCCATGGCCGCGCTAGGCTGGACCGCGAAGAGCGCGATACTCAACAAGACCCAGGCGAATGACGCTTCGGTCGAAACGTTCCTGGCCGGTATCGAGCCGGATGGACGGCGAGCGGACGCAGCCGCGCTGGCGGCGCTGATGGCCAGGGTCTCGGGCGAGCCGGCCCGGATGTGGGGGCCGAGCATCATCGGTTTCGGAGTTCGTCGCTATCGCCATGAAACTGGCCGCAAGCGCGAGATTTGTCAGGTGGGTTTCTCGCCGCGCAAGGGCGCGTTCGCCCTTTATGTGACCGGCCAGGCGGAGAACAACCCGAAGGTGGCGGCGCTCGGCAAGGTCACGACCGGCAAGGGCTGCATCTATGTGAAAAAACTGGCCAACATCGAACTTTCCAGGCTCGAGGCTCTGGTGGCGGAATCCTTCCCCCAAGCTTGACCATTTGGTGCGTCAACTGACCGCGCTGACAGGACATCCGACACTTTCTATTCTCCGCGGCAAACCGGTGTGACGGACCCGCTTGCAGTCCTCGATCGCCGCGTATCGTTTGGTTTTGGGGGTAGTGTGGCGATGAGACACGTATTTCTGGCCGCGGCCGCGGTGACGGCCCTGGCGGCGGGCGCCGCTTTCGCTAGTCCGCTGGAGGACGCCAAGGCCGGGCTGGCCGCGCTCGACAAGGGCGAGAACATCACGGCGATCCGTCTGTTCACGACGGCGATCGATTCTCACAAGCTGGCGCGCTCCGACCAGGAACTGGCCTTCGTCAAACGGGCGGAAGCCTATCTGGCGTCACACCAGGAGAAGTCGGCCCTGGCCGACGCCAACCACGCCCTCGATCTCGAACCCGGCGACGGCGAGGCCGCCTCGACCCGCGATCGCGCCCAGGCCTTGCTGACGCCACAGCCCACGCCCGCCGAGCCGGTGGCTGCCAAAACCTCCATGGCGGACTACGACGCCGCGGTCTCGAGCTATGACGCGGAGAAGAAAGCGGCGGCTGACGCCTACGCCAAACAGATGTCCGATTACGACGCCCAGGTGAAGGCGGAGAACGACCGCCACGCGGCCGAGCTGGCGACCTGGCAGGACGACGTCAAGGCCTGCAAGGCGGGGATGCTGAGCAAGTGCGGCGACCAGTCGCCGAAGCCGACGGTGGCCAATATCGAGCCGGCCAAGCCGCTGGCGGCCAAGGTGGAACCGGCCAAGACGGTGCCGAAGCCGGCGCCCGGCGCCGCTCCCGCAGCGCCCCAGAAGCTCGCCACCCAGACCACGGCCAAGGCCCCGCCCAAGTCGGTAAAGAAGACCACGCCGGCGCCGGAGCCTGAGCGGCCCGCGATCTACTGACCGGGTACGGTCACACGGACGGTCGCCGCGGCGCCCGTTCTCGTTTCTGACGAATTACTGGGCCGAAGCAGCCGTCGAACGGCGGCGCGACTTGGCCTTGGCCGGCGCGGCGTCGTCATTGGCCGGCGGCGTCGCAGCCACGGCCTTCTTGGTCGCCGTGGAACTCTTCCTGGGACGCGGCTTGGCGACCGGGGCGGCTTTGGTCTCGGACGCGGCGACCACCACCGGCGCCGCTTCGACAACTTTCACCGGCTCGGGTGCGGCGACCACCACCGGCGCCGCTTCGACGACTTTCGCCGGCTCGGGCGCGGCGACGATAACCGCCGCCACCTTGGCAGTCTTCGGCGCGGCCGGCTTGCGCTTCCTGGCCGGCGCCTTGGCGGCGACCTCGACGGCGACAGGTGATTTGGCCTCCTCGACCACCGGCGCAGGCGGCGCTGGGACAGGCTCGGGTTCGAAGAACAGGGATTCGACAGCGCGGTCCATGGCCGGCGCGGGCTTTGGCTTGCGACGTCCGCCGGCGAAGGCGACGAGAGCGGCAAGGCCCGCGAGCACAGCTGCGGCGATGCCGCCATAGAGCATGAACGGCGGAGCCTGGGGCGCGGCCGGCGTTGGCGCAGGGGCCGGTTCGGCCGAGACCACGGGCGGCGGAGCGACCGCGACAGGCGTCGCGGCGGCGGGAGTCGCCAGCGCGCTCGCTGGTGCGCTCGGGGCCTCGGCCTTGACCGGCGTTTTGGCGGTAGTGTCGATCGTCGCCGGGTCAGACCCGGTCGAGGCGTTCGAGGCAAGTTTCCGCGCCTGGGCGGCTTTGGCGGTCTTGACCGGCGGCTTGGCCTTCGCCCGCACCTTGGCCTTGACCGGAGTCGCCTTGGCCTTGACCGGAGTCGCCTTGGTCGGGGCCTTGGCTGCCGCCGGCGCGCTGGAGAACTGTCGCTCCGGCGCGGCCTGGCCGAACTGGCGGCCGCCGGTTGCGTCCTGGGCGAAGGCCGGCGTCATCGCCGTTGTCGCCAGGAAGGCGCACGCGAAACCGACGCCAACCTCGCGCCGGACATGGAATTTGAACATTGCTGACATCTGGCCCCCATGTCGCCGCCTCACCCGCGACGACGGGCCATGAGCCTGTGGAGCGCCTGCCCTGGTGTCAAGCAATCCTTGGCCGATGGAAAATATGTCGCAGGCGCCCGCCAGTAGAAACCACCGGCTCTTCAGCGGCCGTTGAATACCGGCTCCCGCCTTTCGAGAAAGGCGGCCACGCCCTCCTTGTGATCCTCGGTGCGCATCAGGCGCCGTATGGTCTCGATCGCCCAGGCGCCGACATCGCGCGGATCGCCGTGGGCGCCGCGCCTCAACCCCTCCTTCATGTAGCGCAGGGCCAGCGGGGCGTTGGCCGCGATCCGTCCAGCCAGGGCGCGGGCGCGGGCCATCAACTCCTCGTGCGGCGTCACCGCCGTCACCAGGCCGATGCGCAGGGCCTCGTCGGCGTCGATGGGATCGCCGGTGAAGAGCAGCTCCGCCGCCTTGGCCGGCCCGACGATCGCCGGCAGACGGGTGAAGCCGCCGACATCGCAGACGAGGCCGCGCTTGATGAACAACTCGGCGAAGCGCGCCCGCTCCGAGGCCAGGCGGATATCGGCGTAGAGCGCCAGCTCCATGCCCCAGCCGACGGCCGGACCATTGACCGCGGCGATCAGCGGCTTGTCGCACTCGAGCGCGGCCATAGCCGCGGGCGTCGGCCGATGGCGGACCACCGGCGAATCCTCGGTCGGCGGCCTTGGCGTCGCCATCAGCTCGACGACATCGTCGCCCGAACAGAAGGCGGGATCGGCGCCGGTGACGATCACGCAGCGCGCCGCCGGATCGCGCACCGC
>DASZKO010000133.1:0-2188 GCA_035605655.1 Caulobacteraceae bacterium
CGAACGCGAGGGCCACAGCCAGCGCGAGGCCCTGCTCGAGGCTTGCCGCGAGCGGGCTCGGCCCATCGTCATGACCACGGTGGCGATGATGGCCGGCATGCTGCCCACCGCCCTGACGCTCGGCAAGGGTTCCGAGTTCCGCCAGCCCATGGCCATCGCGGTGATCGGCGGTCTGATCACCTCCACCGTCCTCTCCCTGCTGCTGGTGCCGGTGGTCTACGAATTCATCGACGACATCGAGCGCTGGCTCGCCCCCCGCTTCGGCCGCCTCGTAACGCCCCGCGCCGCGCCCGTCCCGGCCGCCCCGCAGGAACGGCCCTAGGACCCGCCGGGCGCGAATCTTACCTCGAATTATGTTGGCGGGCGGCCACTGAAGGGACACAAGCGCGCGGCCGGATGGGGCGCGTCTTGAGACCCGGAGCGATTCGCCTTGATCGCCATGATCGCCGCCCTCGCCATGGGGCTGACCGCCGAACTTCCGAGCCTGCCGCCCATCCGCCGCGAGCCCCAGATCACCTATCTCGATCGCTCTGGGGCGGTGATCGGGGTCAGGGGCGGCCGCTACGGCCCGCCGGTGAATATCGACCGTCTGCCCGCTTATGTTCCCGCCGCCTTCGTGGCCATAGAGGACCGCCGCTTCTACTCCCACGCCGGCATCGATCCGGTCGGCATGGCCCGGGCCCTGGTGGCCGACCTGACCTCCGGCCGCACGGCCCAGGGCGGCTCGACGATCACCCAGCAGCTGGCTCGCAACCTCTACCTTTCCAACGACCAGACGCTGGAGCGCAAAGGCCAGGAGCTGATCTACGCCGCCGAGCTGGAGCGGGTTTACAGCAAGAAGCAGATCCTCGGCCTCTATCTCTCGCGCATCTATTTCGGCTCCGGGGCCTACGGCATCGAGGCCGCCGCCCATCGCTATTTCAACAAGCCCGCCGAACGCCTTACCCTGCGCGAGGCGGCCATGCTGGCGGCCGTCCCCAAGTCGCCCACCGCCTATGATCCCGCCGAGCAGCCGACGCGCTCAGCCGAGCGGACGGCGCTGGTGCTTTCGGCGATGGTCGACACCGGGGCGATCACCCAGACCCAGAGAGCCCGGGCGCTGGCCCATCCGGCGAAGGTCTGGCCAAGCGAGGAAGCCTCGGCCGGGCAATACTTCATCGACTGGATCGACGGTCCGGTGCGCAAGACCCTGGGCGCGGCGCGCGCCGACGCGATCGTCGACACCACGCTCGATCTTCCCGCCGAGCGGGCCGCCGGCGAAGCCGTCAAAACGGTGGTCGGTCGCTTCGCCCACGCCGGCGCCGGCCAGGCGGCGGTGGTTTCCATGGACGCGATCGGCCGGGTGCGGGTTCTGGTCGGCGGCCTCGACCACGACAGCGGGCCCTACGACCGGGCGGTGAGCGCCCATCGCCAGGCCGGCTCGTCATGGAAGCCCTTCGTCTACCTCGCCGCCATGGAGGCCGGCCGCACCCCCGACACCATGGCCGTGGACGAGCCCGTGACCATCGCCGGCTGGTCGCCGCGCGACTTCGAGCCGGAGTTCATGGGCCCGGTGACCCTGCAGGTGGCCCTCGCCCATTCGCTCAATACAGTCGCCGCCCGCCTCGCCGACGAGATCGGCCGGCAAAACGTCGTCGCCGCCGCCCATCGGGTGGGAATCCTCTCGCCGATTGGCACGGAACCGGCCATGGCGCTCGGCGCCGAGTTGGTCGCGCCACTCGAAATGGCCCAGGCCTACGACGCCTTTTCCAATGGCGGAGCGCGGGTTTCGGCCTATGGCATCGAGCGCATCCGCACTGTCAGCGGGCGCCTGATCTTCGCCCACAGGGGCCCGGCGCCTCAGCCGGCCATCGCCAATCCGGCCCTCTCCGAAATGAACCAGATGCTGCGCACGGTGATTACCGCCGGCACCGGCGCGCGGGCGGCGATCCCCGGCTACGATCTCGCCGGCAAGACCGGGACCACCAGCGACTTCCGCGACGCCTGGTTCTGCGGCTTCACCGGCGGCCTCACTACGGTGGTGTGGATGGGCCGCGACGACAACGCTCCGATGCGCGGGATCACCGGCGGCTCGGCGCCGGCCGAACTATGGCGGATGGTGATGCGCACCGCCCTTCCCCGCCTGCCGCACGGCCCCATTCCCGCCGGGGCGCCGGCCCCCGCTCCTGTCGTCCCGGTCGCCCAGCCC
>DASZKO010000138.1:0-3645 GCA_035605655.1 Caulobacteraceae bacterium
CGGCCAGCTCGGCGCAGATCTCGATCCTGCCGGGCTTCCCGACCGACCTGGCCACGACCAAGAAGGGCGGCGACGGCGGCGCATTCACGCCGTTCGGCCTCTTCTTCGCCAACGCCGAGACTCTTTATGTGGCCGATGAAGGCACGGGCAATGCGACGGACGCCAGTACGAACGCGGGGCTGGAGAAGTGGAGCCTCGTCGGCGGAGTCTGGAAGCTCGACTACACCCTGCAGGGCGCCCTGATCGGCCAGACCTACGACGTCAGCGGTACGAATTCGGGACAAGCCGGCTTCGTGGACGGCGTGGAGACCACCGGCCTTCGCGATCTCACCGGCCGGGTCAACGCCGACGGCGCCGTCACCCTGTTCGCCGTCACCGCCACCTCCGGCGGGTATGCGGACGATGGGGCCGATCCCAATGAGATCGTCGAGATCACCGACGGCCTGGGCGACACGACCCTGCCGAACGGCGAATCCTTCACGGTGCTCGACGGCCCGCAATACGGCGTCCGCTATGGCGGCGTGGCGTTCAACGGCGTGCCGGAGCCTGCGTCCTGGGCCCTGATGCTGATCGGCGTCGCGGGCCTTGGCGGGGCGGTGCGGTCCCGCCGGCGCGCGGCGGCCGCCTGACACGGGCGACGAAGGCCTCGCCGGCGGGTTCGTCGGCGAGGCCTTCAATCAAGGGTCCAGCATCTGGTCCAGCGCCGCTTCGTCCTCGAACCTTGCCGCGACCGGCCAGGCGCGGACCCGCTCGCGCCAGGCGGGAGGCAGGCGGATCCAGTCCTTTTCGGTGGTGAGCAGGCCAGCGCCCAGGGCCTGGGCCCGATCGGCCAGCATCCGGAGCGTCGCCCGCGGGATCGCGGCGTGGTCGGGCAAGGGGGCGAAGTCGACGAGCCTGCAGCCGGCTGCGACCAGGGCGCGCTCGAACTTCCAGGGCTTGCCGATGCCGGCGAAGGCGAGCTGGGGTCCGGCCGGCGGCGGGCCGAGCGGCTCGAGACGGGTCGTCAGCACCGGCCTGGATTGCAACAGCGCCAGCAGGCGCGGGTCGGGCTCGGCGAGGTCGGCCGGGAGCAGCAGGACAACCGCGTCGGCGCGGGCGAGACCGGCGGCGAGGGACTCGCGCATGGGTCCGGCCGGGAACACCGATCCGTCGCCGAAGGGCCATTCGTCGTCGCGGGTCTCGCCGTCGACGACCACCAGCGACAGGGCCTTGGCCAGCCGCGGGTTCTGATGGCCGTCGTCCATCACCACCACAGCAGCGCCCGCGTCCGCGGCGGCGCGGGCGCCGGCGAGGCGGTCGCGGGCGATCCACACCGGAAGCCCGTCCTGGGCGAGCATGAGGGCCTCGTCGCCGACGTCGGCCGCGCCGTGGCGGGCGGGGTCGACCTGGAGCGGCCCGGCGAGACGCCCGCCATGGCCGCGGGTGAGGATGTGGACGGCGCAGCCCTCGGCGGCCAGGCGCGCCGCCAGGGTGCGTACCACCGGCGTCTTGCCCACGCCGCCCAGGGTGAGGTTGCCCACGCAGATCACTGGCGCGCCCGGCTCGGCGGGCGTCGCACGGCGGATCCGCCGGGCGGTGACCGACGCCCAGATCCACGACAGGGGGACCAGCACCGCCTTGGCGGCGCGCCAGCCGGAGCCCTCACGGCGGTACCAGTGACGGGGCGTGCGGAGCGGCATCAGAGCAGGGCGAGGATGCGGGGGATGGCCGCGCGGGCGGCGAAGTCGCCGGCCTCGACGAAGGCGCGGGCGTTCCGGGCCATCGACGGCGATGCGCAGTCGCCGGCCGTGGCCTGGGCGATCAGGGCGGCAAGTTCGGCGGTTTCGACCAGGCGCGTCGCGCCGGCGGCGGCGAGGTCGTGGAACACCGGCCAGTTGCCGACGCGGGACCCCGAGACAAACGGGCAGCCCAGACGCGCCGGCTCCAGCGGGTTGTGACCGCCCGGTCCGTCAACGAAGCCGCCGCCGATGACCGCGAGGGTGGCGAGGCGGTACCACAGGCCAAGCTCGCCCAGGGTGTCGGCGACGAGCACCTCGGGCGCGACGACGGGCTCGCCCGAACGCAGGGCCGTGGTGACGCCGGCCTCCCGCGCCAGGGCGGCGATCGAGGGGCCGCGCTCGACGTGCCGGGGCGCGATGACGAGGCGCGCCAGGCTGCGGGACGGGGCGAAGGCCTCGAGGATCGCCGCGTCCTCGCCCTCGTGGGTGCTGGCGGCGAGGATCAGCGGGCGATCGCCGAGGATCGCGCGCGCGGCGGCCAGGGCGTCGTCGTTGGCGGGAAGGGGCGGGGCGCCGAACTTCAGGTCGGCGAGACCGTCGACGCGGGCGCCCAGGCTGCGCAGGCCCTGGGCCGCCGCTGGGTCGCGCGCGAGGATGAGGTCGAAGGCGCCCAGCACGGCGCGCGCAGCGGCGGGGGCGCGGCGCCAGCCGGCGAGGCTGGCGGCCGAGAGCTTGGCGGAGACCAGGGCGGTACGCGTCCCGCGCCGCCGGGCCCCCAGGATCAGGTTCGGCCACAGCTCGCTCTCGGCGAACACCGCCAGGTCCGGACGCCAGTGGTTCAGGAACCGGGAGGTCGCCTGCGGCGTGTCGAGCGGGGCGAACTGGTGGATGGCGCCGGGCGGGAGGCGCGCCGCCAGCAGTTCGGCGGAGGCGCGCGTGCCGCTGGTGACCAGCACGGCCGGTGCGTTCGGACGGTTTCGCAGGGCTTCCGCCAGCGGAACGAGGGACAGCGCCTCGCCGACGCTGGCGCCGTGCAGCCAGGCGAGGGCCCCGGGCGGACGCTCCCGACCCGGGACGCCGAGCTTCTCGCGCCAGCGATCGGGGTCCTCCTTCCCGGCGGCGAGGCGGCGGCGGAGCCACGGCGCGACCAGGGGGTGACCGACGGCGGTCGCGGCCCGGTAAGCGGCAAGCCCGGGGGTCATTGTCATCGCCTGCCGTAGGTACACGGAGCGCCGGCGTCCTCGCCGGCATGTCGCCGCCGCATCGGCGTGGGGCGGGGAGCGCTTGCGGCGCCGCGGCGGCGGAGGCGCCGTTTGCCGGCGAGGACGCCGGCGCTCCGGGGGTTCTGCGGCGCGGTCATGGGGAGCTTGGCAGGGGCCGGGCGAACGCGAAGGGGGCGCCGGGTTCGGTCACCAACACTTCGGCCCGCGCCTGGGCGGCGTGCATGGCCGTCTCCCACCCCTCGCGCAGCGCCTCGACGCCGCCCTCCGAGAGGCGGACGGGAGCGTCGAAGGGGCCGGCTATGACGAGGGCGGCGCGGGCGAAGGGGAGCGGGAGTTCGCCGTGGTCCCAGCTGCCCAGGCGGATCGCGGGGCGGGCGGCCAGGCCGATGGCGAAGGCCTGGCAGCGGGCGGCGCGGGCGAGCTGGATCGGGCCGTCCGGCATGACGTGGACCGGACCGCGCGGGCCGTCTGGCGTGACCAGCATCACGGCGCCCTCGGAAATCGCCTTGATCGCGGCGCGGAAGGCGCCGGCGCCGCCCTTGGCGAGAGCCTCGCCCTTGCGGCCGGTGGACCCGCGGATCGCGGGAACGCCGATCCGCTCGGCGGCCATGGCGATGAACTCCCCGTCGGGAGAGAGGGAGATCATCACCCGCCGCGGCCGCTCGCCCAGGAACGGCAGGCAGGCGCACGCGTGGGCGATGCGG
>DASZKO010000139.1:0-17415 GCA_035605655.1 Caulobacteraceae bacterium
TGGGCCTGGTTCTCCCGCGCCTCCCTCTTCGTCCTTTCCTCGCGCTGGGAAGGATTCGGCAATGTGGTGGCCGAGGCCATGGCCTGCGGGGCGCCGGTGGTGGTCAGCGATTGCGATTTCGGGCCCCGCGAACAGGTCGGCCACGCGGTCAGCGGCTGGGTCGCCCGCGCCGGCTCGCCAGCGGCGCTGGCCGAGGCGATGGACATCGTGCTGGGCGACCCGGCCCTGGCGGCCAACCTCGCCGCCTGGGGGCGGGAGCGGGCCCGGGCCTTCGACGTCGAGCGGATCGTCGCCGCCTACGCCCGCCTGTTCCTCGACCAGGCCTTCGCCGCCGCCCGGCCGCCGATGGCGCTCATCCCGCTCGGCGTCGCCGCCGGAACGGCAGCCTGAGCATCCCGGCCCGCTGGACGGCGCCCGCCATGGCCGCGACGTCGAGGAAATAGAGGTAGCGGAAATCGCAGCCGAGCGAGATCACCGTGAAGCTGGCCGTGAAGACGAGGGCCGAGGCCAGCAGGCCGACGGTGGCGATCAGTTCCGGCCGCGCCCCGCGCCGGACATCCCAGCCCGCCCACGCCAGGAGGATCACGGCGAGCAGGGCGTAGGCCGGATGCGAGAAGATCGGCGAATGGACGGCCTGGTCGGCGTAGTCGGCGTCCCAATCGTCCTTGTCGGTCTCCCGGGCGGAAAGACCCGCGTCGCGCAGCAGAACCGGATCGCCTGGATCCACCCCCACCAGGATCGGGGCGCAGGCCTCGATGTCCGGCGGGGCGAACATCCGCCGGAAGACGTCGGCGCGGGTGGCGAGGTAGTCGCCCGGCGAGGCGGTGAGCATGGCCCGCCATTGGGCGGTGACGAGGGGGCTGGGCCTCTCCATGAAGCGGTCGAATCGGGCCGCGCTCGCCAGGCTGTCGACCCCATTGGGGTCGTAAACGCGGGTGGCGTCGCGGCGCACGAAGGCCTCCAGGGGCGGATCGGCGGCGTGCAACAGAGGCAGCGGCAGGGCCGGGTCGCGCCGCGCCGCGCCGGCCAGATCGAACAGGGCCAGGACCGACCACTGCCGGGCCTTTTCGGGGCGGTGATCGCCGTGGGCGGCGAACCACGCGCCGCCGGCGGCGGCGGTGAGACCAATGATCGTCGCCGAGACCAGGCCGGCGAAGGCCAAGGCGCCGAGCCTTCGTCCCGGCGGCGCCTTTCCCGCGGCGATGGCGCCCAGGGCCAGCGCGCCGGCGGCCGAGGCGAGGACGCCGTTCTGCCGGGCCAGAGTCGCCAGGATGAAGGCGAGCATGGAAAGGGCGATGAACAGCGTCCTCGCCCGGGGCCGGTCCCAGGACCGCGCCGCCAGGGCGAGGGCGGCGAACCCGGCCAGGGCGGCGTCGGCGAACAGGACGTCGGTGACGACCAGGCCCTGGTAGACGAGCACGATCGGCGAAGCGGCGACGAGACCGGTCAGGACGGCCGCCCCCCAGCCGGGCCGCGCCGCGGCGGCGAGGGCCGCCAGGCCGGCGAAGAAGAGACCGGCCTGGACGGCGATGATCAGGGGCGCCCCGGGGATGATCTTGTCGGCGAGGCCGAGGAGCCACGCCATGACCGGCGGATGCCAGGCGTTGAACAACCCCCACCGCCCCTGAGCTAGTTGGGAAAGGGCGTCGGGGGGGAAATGCCCCGGCCAGTCGGCGATCAGGGCGGCGGCGAAACCGACGGCCGCGACCGCCACGAGGGCGACAAGCGCCGGACGCGCGCCGCGGTCATCGGAGGCGGTCAAATGGACGGCGGCCATCGCGGGGGAGTCTCGGCGCGCCCAGCCGCCGCGGTCAAGGGCGGGCCGGAACGACGGACGAGGGCTGAGCGGATCAGCGGCGGGACTTGGACCGGTTGAGGTCCGCGGCGGCGCGAACGAGGGCCTTGAAGGCCAATTCGTCGATCCTCTCGCCCTCGCGGATGTCGATGGCCCGGCGGACGTTTCCCTCGAGGCTGGCGTTGAACAGGCCGGCCGGATCGGCGAGCGCCGCGCCCTTGGCGAAGGTCAGCTTGACCACCGCCTTGTAGGTCTCGCCGGTGCAGATGATTCCGCCATCCGACCATACCGGCACCCCGCGCCATTTCCACTCCTCGACGACCTCGGAATCGGCCTCGCGGATCAGGGCCCGCATCCGGCCGAGGGTCTCGCCACGCCAGTCGCCCAGTTCGGCGACCCGCGCATCGATCAGTTGGGAGGCAGACTTGCCGTCGTTTGGGCCGCTCATGAATGTCACTTTCGCCAGCGATTGCACGGGGGATGGCGCACTCGACAGGATTCGAACCTGTGACCTCTGCCTTCGGAGGGCAGCGCTCTATCCAGCTGAGCTACGAGTGCGGCGGGCCTTTCGGCGACGGCGCGGTTTAGCGGAAAAGGCGAGGCTCGCGCAAACTCTCCGCGGCCGATCGCAAGTCGAAACCTCCAGCACCCGCCAAGCGTTGGCGTAGACGCGACGAGCCCAGAAGGGAAGGTCCATGGCCCTTGAAGTCACTGTCGGGCCGCCGCGCCTGTCGATCAACCACGGCTACGGGGTGCTGATCACGGAGCTGGACGGCCAGATCAACTGGCCGACCGACAAGGGCTTTTACCACTCCGACACGAGGGTCCTCTCCGCCTGGGTGATCTTCGCCGACGGCCAGCCGTGGGACCTGCTCAACAGCGGAGCGATCACCCACTACGCCAGCCGCATCCACCTTGCCAACCGAGCCCTGGCCACCGAGAGCGGCCAGGTCCCCGCCCACACCGTCGGCCTGACCATCTCCCGTTGCATCCTGGGCGGCGTCCATGAGGATCTCGACATCGTCAATCATGGCGAGGGTCCGGTGCAGTTCAACCTCGAGATCGTCATCCGGGCCGATTTCGCGGACCTTTTCGAGGTCAAGAGCCAGAAGATCGTCCGCCGCGGGCGGATCACCACGACCTGGTCGGCCCGGCGCGCGCGCTTGCAGACCGCCTACCGCAACGACGGCTTCTGCCGCGACCTGATCGTCCGCGCCGTCGATTGCGATTCGCCGCCGGTCTACGCCAACGGCCGGATCAGCTTCGAGGTGCAGCTCGAGCCCGGGGGATCGTGGCACTCCTGCCTTCTCTATGAGATCGGCGACGGTGAGACCATCGACCCCGCCCCCCGCGCCTGCGTCGAGCACATGACCGAGAGCGGCGCCGGCAAGCGGCTCGACGACTGGCGCGACGCCAGCCTGAAGGCCCACGGCGCCAACAGCGATTTCAACCGCTTCTATGCCCAATCGGTGGAGGATATCGCCTCGCTGCGCCTGCCGATCGAGGGCACGAGCCATCTCGAATTCGTACCGGCCGGCGGTTCGCCTTGGTTCGTCGCCCTGTTCGGCCGCGACAGCCTGATCGTCTCTCTACAGACGGCCATGGTTTACCCCGATTTCGCCCGCGGGGCGCTGGAGGTGCTGTCCCGCTATCAGGCCACGCGGCGCGACGACTGGCGCGACGCCGAGCCGGGCAAGATCATGCACGAGTTGCGCCGCGGCGAGCTGGCCCATTTCAAATTTATTCCGCATACCCCCTATTACGGCACGGCCGACGCCACGATCCTCTATCTGATGGTGCTCCACAACGCCTGGCGGAGCACCGGTGACCCTGAACTGCTGCAGCGGTTCATGCCGGCCGCGGAGAAGTGCCTGCACTGGATAGATAAATACGGCGATCGCGACGGCGACGGCTTCCAGGAATACCAGACCCGCTCGAGCGCCGGCTACGAGAACCAGGGCTGGAAGGATGCCGGCGAGGCCCTGGTCAATACCGACGGCTCCCTGGTCAAGGGCCCCAAGGCCGTGGTCGAACTGCAGGGCTATGTCTACGACGCCTGGCTGCGCATGGCCCAGGTCTATGAGGCGCTCGGCAAGCCGGCCAGGGCGCGGGTGCTCAAGCGCAAGGCCAGGGCTCTTTTCGAGCGCTTCAACGAGGCCTTTTGGGACGAGGACGCCGGCTTCTACGCCTTCTGCCTCGACGGCGAGAAGAAGAAGGTGATGAGCATCGCCTCCAATCCCGGCCAGCTGATGTGGCTGGGCATCGTGCCGCCGGAGCGGGCGGCGCGGATGGTCAAGCGACTGATGGCCCCGGACATGCTGGGCGGCTGGGGCATCCGCACCCTTTCGGCCAAGCATCCAGCCTATAATCCGTATTCGTACCAGAACGGCGCGGTCTGGCCGCACGACAACGCCATGATCGCCTCCGGCTTCCGCCGCTATGGTTTCGACGACGAGGCGAGCGAGGTGATGCGCCAGGTGTTCGAGGCGGCGACCTATTTCAGCCAGCACCAGTTGCCCGAACTCTATTCCGGCCTGCCCCGGGAGGCGGGGGGATTTCCGGTCCAGTATCTGGGGGCCAATACGCCGCAGGCCTGGGCGGCCGGCTCGTGTTTCGCCTTCCTGCAGATGATGCTCGGCTTCGCCCCGGATGCCCCCGGCGATAAGCTCTACCTCGACCCGGCCCTGCCGGCCTGGCTTCCCAAGCTGGACATCCACGGCCTCATCGTCGGTCAGAACGTGTTCGACCTCACCTTCTGGCGCGACGGCGACGTGACCCGATTCGAGGTGCTAAAGGGCGATCCCCATGCGGTGGAGCAGAAGAGCTATGCGACCGCCACGGATCGCTGGGTGTGAGGAACGATGAGGTGGCCACGGATCGGTCGCCGCGGCCTGCTGCGCCTGGCCGGGGCCGGGGCGTTCGCCGGCCCTGTCCTCGCCCAGACCTCGACCTCCGCCCCGGTCGAAGGCGGCGCCGAGGCCGATCCGCGCGACCCCTGGCCGGCATGGTTCAAGGGCCAGAGGATCTGGGCCTATGCCGACCGCACCAGCTTCGAGCCGGGCGAGGCGCTCAACATCATGATGTCCACCGGCCCCGGAGCGCCCGACCGCAGGGTCAGAATCGAGGTGTTCCGGATGGGCGCCGCGGGTCCGGCCCCGGTGTGGCGGAGCGAATTCGTCGACGTCGAGGCGAGCGGGGCCACCGCCACCGGGGCGGCGATCGGGCCCGGATGGCCGCCGCTGGTGGGCGATATCGACACCCGCGCCTGGCCGCCCGGCTGCTACAGCTGCGATGTGGTCGAAGAGACGACGGCGGTGCGCGAGCCGCGCGCCTGTCAGTGGATTGTTCTCAATCCTGCCCGCTCGGGCGCCGTTCTCGTCCGCCTGGGGACCAATACCTACCAGGCCTATAATTCCTGGGGCGGCCACAGCCTCTATCCCAACGGCGACGATGTGGTCCGTGGTCTGATGGTCTCCTTCGATCGCCCCGCGCCGCCGGACCTTTTCGAGTACGACATCTGCCTCGTCCAGTGGCTCGAGGTCCTGGCGGCGAGCCTGGGCGGGGTCGATTACGCGGCCAATTTCGATATCCACGCCAGGCCGGGGTACATGGACCCCTATTCCCTGGTGATCACCAGCGCCCACGACGAATACTGGAGCGGCGAGGAGTTCGACGCCTTTCACGCCCGGATCTTCGAAAAGGGCGGCAACACCTGCTTCTTCGGGGCCGATACGGCCTATTGCCAGGTGCGCTACGCCGACGTGAACGCTCCGCCGGGCGCCCAGCCGCTCGGCCGCCAGATCGTCTGCTACAAGGACCAGACCGATCCGATCGCCCTTCGGGCCGGCAAGCGCGACCCCTCCCTGCTCGTCACCGCCAACTTCCGCGACGAGGGCCGCCGGCCAGAAACCATGCTGATGGGCGGCGCCTACCAGAGTTGGTTCGAGTCGGCCTCGGCCCAGCGTCCGGCCTACAAGGTGGCGCGCACCGACCTGCCCTTCTTCGCCGGGACCGGATGGAAGGTCGGCGATGTCGCCGCCGATGTGGTCGGCTACGAGTGGGACAACCGCGATCCCGAGGGCGACGGCCAGCGGCTGTGGGACAAGGCCCACTCGCGCATCGCCCCGATCGATCGCTCGGCGATCAAGGTGCTGTTTCACGGCCAGGCGATCGACGCCGAGGGTCATCCCGGCCTCGCCGAGGCCACCTACTTCGTCTCCCCGGCCGGGGCGAGCGTCTTCAACGCCGGCTCGGTGCGCTGGGTATGGGGCCTGGGCAAGCCGGGCTTCGCCAACCCCGCTTTCGCGCGCTTCAACGAGAACCTCGTGCGCACGCTTTCCCGGCGGCGCTGAGGGTTCGCGGAACCGGCCAGCGCGAGGCGCGTTGCGTTTCGGGGCGCCAGATGAGGTAGGCGTGATGAGCGACAGCACCGGCCACAGCGAACCTTTCGTCGAATTGGTCAGGCTTCCCGGTGCTCCGGAAGTGTGGGCGGTGGAGGAAACCGACGAGGAGCACGCCAACCACGCCTGTCAGACCCTGTTCAGCGGCCCCGACGCCATGTTCCGCGCCGCCGAGTTCATGCATCACAGGTACGGCTGACCTCGCCGGCCTGGATTTGGGCACGCGCCTCGCCTAAGCGGGGGCGATGAGCCTTTCCTCGCGTTCCGCCGTGATCACCGGGTCGACCAGCGGCATCGGCCTCGCCATCGCGCGCGCTGTCGCGGCGGCCGGGGCGAATGTGATGATTAATGGCTTTGGCGAGGCCGAAAGGGTCGAAGCGGCTCGCAGGGCCATCGAGACGGACTTCGGCGTGCGGGCGTTTCACTCGCCCGCCGACGTGACCCGCCCGGCCGAGATCGCGGCGATGATCGGCGAGGCCGAGCGGGCTTTCGGGGCGGTCGATATCCTGATCAACAACGCCGGCGTCCAGTTCGTCTCGCCGGTGGAGGATTTCCCACCCGAGAAATGGGACCAGATCATCGCCATCAACCTTTCGGCCGCCTTCCACGCCATTCGCGCGGTCACGCCCGGGATGAAGGCGCGCGGCTGGGGGCGGATCATCTCCACCGCCTCGGCTCATTCCAAGGTCGCCTCGCCGTTCAAGTCGGCCTATGTCGCCGCCAAGCATGGCCTCGATGGCCTGACCAAGACCGTGGCTCTCGAACTCGCCGCCCATGGGGTGACGGCCAACTGCATCAGTCCGGGCTATGTGTGGACGCCGCTCGTGGAGGCCCAGATCCCCGCCACCATGGCCGCCCGCGGTCTTTCCCGCGAGCAGGTGATCGACGAGGTCCTGCTGGCCGCCCAGCCGACCAAGCAGTTTGTCGGCGTCGAGGAGGTGGCCGCCCTGGCCGTTTTCCTGTGCACAGACGCGGCCCGGCAGATCACCGGCGCCAACCTCTCCATCGACGGCGGCTGGACGGCGGCGTGAGCGAGGCGCCGCTGATCGGTCTGGCCGAGATCGCCGCGGCGCGGGCGAGGATCGCCCCGCACGTCCCCCTCACCCCGGTCGTCGCCATGAACCCTAGCGGCCTGAGGCTCAAGGCGGAGTGCCTGCAGCCGATCGGAGCATTCAAACTGCGTGGCGCCTTCAACGCCCTTCTCGGCCTGAGTGACGAGGCGCGCGCCGCCGGGGTGGTCGCCCACTCCAGCGGCAACCACGCCCAGGCGGTCGCCTATGCCGCCGCCCGGCTGGGCATCGCCGCCACTATCGTCATGCCCGACAACGCCCCGTCCCCCAAGGTCGAAGGCGTGCGCCGGGAGGGGGCGCGGATCATCATGGTCGGGGCCGCCAGCGCCGAGCGGGCGGCGATGGCCAGACGCCTGGCCGCCGAGCGCGGCGTGGCTCTCATCGAGCCCTTCGACATGGACGCGATCATGGCCGGGACCGGGACCATCGGCCTGGAGATCCTCGACCAGGCTCCGGACGTGGAAACGGTCTTCGCCCCGGTGTCAGGTGGGGGCCTGCTGGGCGGCCTGGCCACGGCGATCAAGCTCACCCGCCCTGACGTCAAGGTGATCGGCGTCGAGCCGGAACGCGCCGCCGACGCCGCCGCCAGCTTCAAGGCCGGCCACGTGGTCTCGATCACCGCCGAAGAGGCCGCCAGCACCCTCGCCGACGGCCTGCGGGTCCAGCGCCTCGGCGAGCGGACCTGGCCGCACATCCGCGCCTATGTCGACGACATCATCACCGTGTCCGAGGACGAGATGCGCGCCGCCATGCGCTCGATCGCCCGCGAGGCCCGCCTCATCGCCGAACCCAGCGGCGCGGTGGCGATCGCCGGGGCGCTGAAGGGTGATCCGCGCAAAAGCGTCGCCGTGCTCTCGGGAGGCAACGTCGAGCCGGCTCTCTACGCGGCGATCCTCGCCGAAGACTGAGGTCAGGCGCCCGGGCGACGGCGCACGGTCCAGATGAGCTGACCAAGGCCCAGCAGGACCAGGATCACGCCATAGGCCGTCCAATGGCTGTCGCCGACCATGAAGCTGGGGTGGCCGCCCATCATCGGGCCGTTGAAGGCCAGGTTGAGACCCTGCAGCGTCCAGATCCCGCCCATGATCATCATGAGGAGGCCCCAGAGGCCGCTGAAGAACCGCATGATCGTGTCGAAGGCTTTGCCCATGGCCGCTTGCTCCCCGAAGTCCTATGCTCACCCTAGCACGAATGGAGAGGGGCGTCATGGCGCTGAAGGTTGTTGGCTCGGGCCTTGGGCGCACCGGGACCATGTCCATGAAGCTGGCCCTCGAGCAGCTCGGTTTCGGGCCGTGCCACCACATGATCGAAGTCTTCGCTCACCCCGAAAGCGTGCCACTGTGGGTCGAGGCGGGCGCCGGCCGCGGCGACTGGGATCTCATCTTCAATGACTACAACGCGATGGTCGACTATCCCGGCTGCCGCTATTGGCGCCAGCTGATGGACCACTGGCCGGACGCCAAGGTGCTGCATACCACGCGCGATCCCGATGGCTGGTTCGAGTCGACCCAGGCGACGATCTTCGCCCCGGGTTCTTTCGCCGATGCGCCGCCGGAGCCGCTCAAACCTTTTTTCGAGACGTTGAGCGGCGACTTTGGTGGCCATCTGCACGACCGCGACGTCATGACCGATTTCTTCCGCCGCCACGGGGAGGAGGTGGTGCGGACCGTGCCGCCGGAGCGTTTGCTGGTCTTCGAAGTTGGCGAGGGCTGGGAGCGTCTGTGCGCCTTCCTGGGCGTCCCGGTTCCCGACACGCCTTTTCCCAGCGAGAACAGCCGGGCCCAGTTCCAGGACCGGGTACGGGCCCGGGCCGCCGCCCCGCCGGGCGCCCCGCTCACGTCCGCCGCCGCGCCTTGAAGGTCAGCCCACGTCCCTGAGAAAGTCGGTCCGGTCGTGTTCCCCCGGAATTCTCTCGGCGAGGCGTCGGCACAAATCCTCGCGCGAGGCTGAGGCGGCGGCCTCGCGGCGGACCAGGGGACCGGCGATCGGCCCCAGATGGCGCACCAGGGCGGCGGAGATCGCTTCGGCGTCGACCGGATCGATGACGAGCCCGGTCTGGCGTGGCGTCACCACCTTCCGCGGGGCTGCCGGCTCGCCCAGCCAGCCCAGGAAGCTCTCGCGGTCGACAGGATCGCCGATCGAGGCGGCGAGCAGCTCATAGAGTTCGGTCTCGGACGCCGCCCGTTCGGCGGCCCGGCGGACAAGGACGCCGGCGATCGGGCCCATGAGGCCGGTCAGGCGCCGTTCCGCGTCGGCCAGGGTGTCGCCAGGCAGGCGGGCGCCGGGCGGCGGATCCGCCGAGCGCGTCCGACCGCCAGAGTGGACGCGGATCGCCGCCAGGCACTTGGCGAGCGCGGTCTCGTAATCCTTGGTGGCGTCGATGAACTGCATCCGGGTCATGCGCAGGGGGACGGTGCATTTCTCGATCAGGATAGGGATGATGTCCTTGCTCTCGGCAAGCGCCACCGCGACCTCGTCGGCGACGTTGGGCGAAGCGGCCGAACTGGGCGAGAGAACGACGATGAGGCCCTGGCAACCGCGCACCGCGGTCTCCACCGCCCGGTCCCAGTGCTGGCTGGGACGAATGTCGTACTGATCCACCCACACCTGTATTCCAGAGGCGAGCAAGTCGTCGGCGAAGCGCAGGGCGGTGGAGCTGTCGGCCCGCGCGTAGCTGAGGAAGTAGGTGGTCATCCCTCGCCCAGCATGCGCAAGGCCTCGCGCAGGCTGCGCCGCAGCCGGTTGATCGCTCCCGATAGGCGGGCGACCTGATCTTTCCCCGCGCGCACGAATTCGGGCGTCTCCATGTCGCCCAGGCTGGCGGCCTCGGCCGTGCGGGTCATCTGGTCGATCGGTCCGATCACGGTGAAGCCGAGCAGAAGGTTCAGAAGCGCGAACAACAGGACGAACACCCCGGCGTAAGTCAGCAGGAACACCCAGCGCACGCGCCCTGCCCAGGCGTGGGCCACCGCCATGGGAACCGTCACCACCTGGGCGCCGACGACCTCGCCGAGCTTCCAGCCAAAGCCGTTGCGTGGGCCGTAGATGGCCACCATCGAGGCGGGAGCGGCGGCCGGGACCGAGTGGCACTCCATACAGGCGGCGGTGTTGACGATCGGCCGAGCCAGCTCGAGGGTCGGACCCATGGCGCCGGTCCGATCCACGACGATCTCGCGCCTGTCGGCGTGGTTGCGGAAGTCGTCGATAATGTCCGCCTCCCAGTCCGAGGCGCGATCTTCGGGATTGGTCGGATTGAGGGCGGTTTCGCGGTAGCTGTAGTCGTTGAAGTTGGCGTGCAGCACCTCGAACGTCTTCTTGGCGGCATAGGCCGACACCGCCTGGGGATGGAAGTTGGCGGCCATGGTCCCGCGGAGCAGGGGGGCGATCTGCTCGGAAGTGTATTTGCGCGCCCCCGCCGCGCTCAGCATCATGATCCGCGAGCTCTGCAGGACCTGCTCTCGGCCCAAGGAGTCGAGAATCGGCGTCGCCAGGGCGGCGAAGAGGGCGAGCCCGATCACCGCCACGCTCAGCAGCATCAGATTGAACTTGAGCCTCAAACCCATGCCATCCCCTTCCGCCGTCCCACTCTAGGCGCGGCGCAGGCGCCTGCAACCTGGGATCATGTTTTTGGCGCCTCGCGTCATGGCCCTGGCGGCGGACGGCTCCAGCTTCGCCACCTCGAACGCCATGGAGGGCGCAAGTTTCAGCACCTCTTCGCCGGCGCTCCGCCCTGGCTGATGGCCGCGCGAGCGTATGAGGCCTTGGCCGGCGTGGCGCTGCCGCCGGCCGATGCCGCGGAGGGTCGCGGATGACCCACATCGTCGGCATCCTGGATTCATACGCCTATAGCCACCGCCGGTGGCGCGATGGTGGGAGAGGGTGGCATCCCGCCGGCGGATGGGGCGAGCGTCTCGGCTTACGCGCCCGAGGTCTGAAGGCAGGCGCAGACGATTGCCAAGCCGCCTCAAAGCCCTCAGTCTCAGGGTGGGACCGAGGGGCCTGCGATGCATGAGGATGGCGGCTTTGGCTTTGATCGGCGAACCATCCTTAGCCTCGCCGGGGGGGCGATTGCGGCCGTGACCACCCAGCCTGGCCGAGCCCACGCGGCTACGCCGGCGTCCGACATTGTGATGATGGACGCGGCCAGTCTTGCCGCCGCCATCGCTGCCCGGCGCGTCTCCTGCGCCGAGGTGATGAGCGCCTTTCTGGCGCACATCGCGACGCTGAATTCCAAGGTCAACGCGATCGTCGCCCTGCAGGCGCCCGATGATCTGATGGCCCAGGCGCGGGCTCACGACGCCGTGCTGGCCCGCGGCGAAGCCATTGGCCCGCTCCACGGCCTGCCTCACGCGGTAAAGGATCTGGCCTGGGTCAAGGGCATCCGTTCGACCTCCGGCTCTCTGATCTTCAAGGACTTCGTCCCAACCCATGACGCGCTCTTCGTGGAGCGTTTGCGCGCCGCCGGGGCAATCTTCATCGGCAAGACCAACGCCCCGGAATTCGGCCTCGGTTCGCACACCTACAACCGGGTCTATGGCGCGACTCGCAACGCCTATGGTCCTTCGGTCTCGGCCGGCGGCAGCAGCGGCGGAGCGGCGGTCGCGCTCGCTTTGCGCATGGTCCCCCTGGCCGACGGCAGCGACTTCGGCGGGAGCCTGCGCAACCCGGCCGGATGGAACAACGTCTTCGGTTTCCGACCGAGCTGGGGCGTGGTCCCGGCGGCGGGTCCCGAGGTCTGGCTGCCGGGCATGGGTGTCGCCGGGCCCATGGCCCGCAATGTCCCGGATCTGGCCATGCTCCTGGCCGTCCAGGCCGGATATGATCCCCGCGCCCCTCTGTCCCTCGACGAGCCCGGCGGTCGTTTTCGCGCGCCGCTGGAAGCCGATTTCAGGGAAGCCCGGATCGGCTGGCTCGGCGATTTCGCCGGCTGGGCGCCCTATGAACCGGGGGTGCTGGAGCTTTGCCGCACCGCCCTCAAGAGCTTCGAGGCCCTCGGCTGCGTCGTCGAGGAAGCCATCCCGGCCATGGCCCCCGAGCCGGTGTGGCAAGCCTTCATCACCCTGCGGGCGTGGATGGAGGGGGTAAATCTCGCCGAGTTCTACCGCGATCCGGCCCATCGGGCGCTTCTCAAGCCCGAAGCCATTTGGGAGGCCGAACTCGGACTTCGCACCACCGGTGAGGAGATCACCGCCGCTTCGGTCGTGCGCACCCAATGGTCTAGCGCCATGCGCCGCCTCTTCGCGCGCTACGACTATCTTGTCGCGCCGACCGCCCAGGTTTTCCCGTTTGCGATCGAGCAGACCTGGCCCCACGAGATCGCCGGCCATCCCATGGCCACCTATCACGAGTGGATGAAGGCGGTGTGCCTGATCACCATGTCCGGCTGCCCGGCCCTGGCTGTCCCGGCCGGATTCGGCGCGGCCGGCCTGCCCATGGGACTGCAGATCATCGCCCCGGTCCACCAGGAAATGGCCTGCCTGAAGCTGGCCCACGCCTACGACGCCGCAACCGGCTGGACGACCCGTCGGCCGCCGCCGCTGCTAAGCGGACGCGGCTGACGAGTCCGCGGCCACGCGCGCTTCGGCCGCGGCCAGCATGGCCTTGAACCGCGGATCTTCGCGCACCGGATCCATGTCGGGATCGACCATGGCGTGGCTGACGTAGCTCTGAGAGGCAGTGGCAAGGAATGGGCCGAGAAGCTCCAACGCGCCGTCGATGTCGCTCAGATGCCGACAGAGCGCGCAAGCCAGATTGTAGCGCATGAGCGAATTGTCAGGATCGACGATCACCGCGCGCCGGGACCATTCCCGCGCCCGCTCGCCGTCGCCGAGCGCGGCCAGGGCGCTCACCGCCCAGGCCATGGCCGAGCCGTTGCTCGGGTCCCGCGCCATCGCCTGTTCGGCCCGATCGATCGTCATTTTGGCGACCCGCCGCATGTTCGCTTCATCGCCCAGGGCCGAATAGCAGGTGACCAGCATGGCGGCGCAGCCGACCTCCGCCTCCATGAGCGAGGCGGCCTGTTCGTAATAGCGGGCGGCATCCTCGAAGCGCTCCTGGCGAAAGCTCAGGTCGCCGGCCGTGTCGTTGGCCTCATAGCCTTCGGGATCCAGGCCAAGGGCCAGCTCGATCTCGGCGTTCGCCGCCTCCGGCCGTCCTCGCGCCTCCAGGTATCGCGCCTTGACGGCATGGGCCTCGGCCAGATTGGGATCGAGCTGCAGCGCCCGTTCAGCCGCCGCCAAGCCGTCGTCGCCAGGTCTCGAGTGCGTGAAGCGCAGGCTGCGCTGACCGCGCGCCATCAGGGCCCAGGCCCTGGCGTAGGCCGGGTCTATGGCGGTGGCTTCTTCGCAGAGCCGGACGATGGCCTCCTGATGCCGGGGGTTGCCCAGGTTGCCGTTGACCAAATACTGCCGGGCCATAAGGTAAAGGGTGTAGGCCTCGGCGTTTTCGGTCCCGCGCCGGGCGATGGCCTCTTTTTCCTCGGGCATGAGCTTGAGTTTCAGAGCCGCCACGATGGCTTGGGAAATCTCGTCCTGCAGGGCGAAGATGTCGGTGAGATCGCGATCCCAGCGTTCGGCCCATAGATGATCCCCGGCGGCTCCATCGATCAGCTGCGCGGTGATGCGCACCCGGTTGCCCGCCTTGCGGACGCTGCCTTCGAGCACATGGCTGACATTGAGCTCGCGGGCGACGTCGCCGACCCGGACGGCCTTCCCCTTGAAGGTGAAGGCGGTATTTCGCGCCACCACCGACAGGGCCGAGACCTTGGAGAGGTCGGTGATGATGTCCTCGCTGACCCCGTCGCTGAAATACTCCTGCTGCGGATCATCGCTCATGTTGGCGAAGGGGAGGACGCAGATGGAAAGCTTGGGCGCCGGCCGCGAGCGCGCGGCGCGGGCGGAGCCCGCCGGCGCCGGAGCGGCGGCCAGCGCCGCGATGCTCTCGATCACCTTGCGCCACGCCGGCGACTGCAGATTTCCGTCCCAGCCGGCCAGATCGGCGCATTGGATGCGGTCGAAGGGCATGGGCAGCCTGGCCCCGTCCAGGTTGAGCTGCACGAGCTTGCGGTCGGCGCGCGCCCGGTCGGCCTCCGATTGCACCCACTCCGAGCGCACCGCCTCGGCCGACCACAGCACGACCACCGCCTTGGCGGCCGCCAGCCTTTCCTCGATCACATCGGCGTAGGCCCGGTGCGGCGGGAGCTCGTCATCCCGCCACACGCCGTATCCGAGTGCGCGCAGAGCATCCCCCACCTGCTGGGCCTGGGCCGCTGTCGAGCGGGCATAGGAAATGAAGACGTCCGACATGGATTGCTGGGCCCATCCTCGCCCGGCGCGACCCTAGCGACAGGGGCCGCCGACAGGCAAGCGCCGGTATGACCGTCGCCCGGGTTCGACGTGGCGTGACCTTGCGACTATGGCGTTGGGTTGATGACCCGGGACGCGTCCAGCATAGAACTCATCACCCCGCGTCTGCGCTTGCGGCGGGCGCGGCCGGACGATCTCGCCGCCCTGCACGCCGTGCTGAGCGATCCCCGGGCAATGCAATATTGGTCGACGCCGCCCCATACGGAGATCGACCAGACCCGCGCTTGGCTCGCGGCGATGATCGCCGCCTCGCCGGACGAAAGCGATGATTTCGTCATCGAGCGCGAGGGCCGGGTGATCGGCAAGGCGGGCTGCTGGCGCGCTCCCGAAATCGGCTTCATCCTTCACCCCGACTGCTGGGGGCGGGGACTGGCCCGGGAGGCCTTGCAAGCGGTCATTCCGCGCGCCTTCGCGGTCTTCCCCATCGACGCGGTCACCGCCGACGTCGATCCGCGCAACGCAGCGTCACTGGCTCTGCTGACCAGGCTCGGTTTCGAGGAAACCCATCGGGCGAGCCGGACCGTGAAGGTCGGCGATGATTGGTGCGACAGCATCTATCTGGCGCTGCGTCGGCCTCGCGCCGAGATGTCGTCTGGCCAATAACCCTGGCTTTCGATTAGGTCGGGCGGTCCCGTCGCTCGAGAGGAGGCGCCGCCATGAGCCACCAAACACCGCCCGATGAAGTGATCCGGCTCTGGCCCGACGGGCCGCCCACCGAACTCGAGGGCGTGGGGGCCGAGGTCGAGTTCCGAGGGCCGGTAGGCGTGGCCCACGAAACGGTGATGCTGCGCAACGTGTCGGATGCGACGCTCAGCGTCTACCGGCCCAAGAACGGAGCTCCGAACGGTGTCGGCGTCATCGTCTGCCCGGGTGGCGGCTGGCGGCTGCTGGCCTGGGAGCACGAAGGATTGGACGTCGCCCATTGGCTGGCGGCGCGCGGCTACACCGCCTTTCTCCTGAAATATCGCCTGCGCGGCACGCCGGCGGCGCAGGCCGACTACGACGCCGAAATGGCGCGCCTCTTCGCCGGGATCGACATCACACGCCGGGGGCGCACGGCCTTTCGCGCCATGGGCGACATCGTGCCCTATGAGACAATCCGCGCCGCCCGCGAAGCGGCCGCCGACGATGGCCGGCGCGCCATCGAAATCGTTCGCGGCCGGGCCAAGGAATGGGCTCTGGATCCTGGCAAGATCGGCATGATCGGCTTTTCCGCCGGCGCTTTCCTCGTCGCCGACGTGGCGGTGGACCCGCGGGCGGCTCCGCTCGCCTTCGTCGCTCCGATCTACGGCGGCGAGACCCTGGGACGGCCGGTCCCGGCCGACGCGCCGCCTCTTTTCACCGTCATCGCCCAGGACGATTTGCTCCTCCATCGGGTGGTCGAGAGCCTCTATTCAGACTGGACCGACGCCGGCCGATCGGCCGAACTGCACATCTACCGCCGGGGAGATCACGGCTTCGGGATGGTCAGGCAGGGCTTCCCCTCGGACAAGTGGATCGACCTGTTCCACGACTGGCTGACGGATCAGGGTTTCGCTTGATCCCGACCCGATTTGCGCCCGGTGCGCATCTTGTGGCCCACCTCGCGCATGACTCGGGCCGCGAGAGGAGGGCCGGCCAGGAATGAGGCGACCGCCCCGGGGTCATGGGCCGCGAGGATCCTGAGCGCCCACGAGAGGGCCTTGACCACCATGTCGTCGCGGTCGGACGCCAGCCGCGCGCAGACCGCCAAAGTGCGGGCCGTATCGCCCCGGCCGCCGTCGGCGGGCATGTTGAGCGCCACCGTGCATACCAGCGCCGCCCGCCTCAGCCAGCGATCGGGCGAGCGCGACCAAGCCTCGATCAACCCGTCGGAGACCGCACCTCGCGCCCATGCCGGCCCCGCGAGGATGCGGGCGAAACCATCGACGGCGCCCCAGGAGTCGAGTCCGACGGCGAGGGTCGCGACGAGGCGGTCGTCGAGCGCCGCGAAGGCTGGACGATGGAAGCGAACGAGCTCGTATCCGACCCACCGGAAGGCGCGTCGGCGGCTCAGCTCCAGGGCGAGCGCGGCGATGAAGTCCGGCGAACGCAGCTTCCAGGCCGCGGTGCGGGCCCGCCTCAGGCGCCGGATCGCCGGCGTGTCGACCGGGCCAAGCGCCGTGATGTCGGCGATGAGCGCGCCGGCGGCTAGCTTCGCCTCGGCGGAGGATCGATCCAAATTGAACTGGGCCCGCAGCCCTAGTCGCCCTTGCGCTCGAACGGGGCGCTGATGATCAGGTACACCTCGTCGCCGATGGTCGCGGTGTACCGGTTCATGCCGAAGTCGCTGCGCTTGATCTTCCCCGTGAGGTCGAAGCCGATCTCATAGAACTCGAGGATCGCATATTGGGGCCCGCCGCGCCCTTGAACTTCGCCTGCAACACCACCGGCCTGGTGACGCCGTGGACGGTAAGCTCGCCGGCAACCCGTGCGCGGCCGGGGCCCGACAGCGGTCGGTACGGAGACCTCCACGCGGCTCGCCGCAGGGTGCTTCGGGTCGAGCTTGAGCCTGCCGCAGGCGTGGGTGAAATCGCCGTACCGGGTCGAAAGGCGGGCCGACATCGGGGCGTTCTCCTGATTTCGGAGATATCGAATTCGTCGAGTCCTCAAAATCGCTCGCCGACCATTTCCTCGCTCTTGGCCCACAGCGCCTTGGCGTGCTCCGGATCGAGGGCGTAGGCGCGGACGCCGGCGCGAAGTTCGGGATTGTCGATGATCTCGGCCACATGACAGTCCTCGCAGAACTTCCCGCCCACCAGATCGGC
>DASZKO010000141.1:0-2287 GCA_035605655.1 Caulobacteraceae bacterium
CGCCAAACGCTGGGCCTCGCGCTTCGCCAACGGCCTGCGCCGGCGCCTGCTCGCCGACCAGGCGATCGATACCGGTTGCGGCCTCAAGGCGATGCGCCGCCAGGCCTTCCTCGCCCTGCCCTACTTCGATCACATGCATCGTTATCTGCCGGCCCTGATGCTGCGCGAGGGCCATGACGTCGCCTTCCGCCCCGTCGGACACCGGCCGCGCACCAGCGGCGCCTCGAAATACACCAACCTCGGGCGGCTCGCCGTAGGGATTTCCGATCTCCTCGGGGTGATGTGGCTGCGCCGCCGCTCGCGTAATCCGGGGCCGATCGGCGAAGGCTGAGCGCGGCGATGTCAACCTTCACGGATGCGCTGGACGCCGGCGAGCTGGCCGCACTGCGCCGGATTCCAAAAGCCGATCTGCATATCCATGGGATCGGCGGCGGGGATCGCGCCTTCCTGCGCGAGCGGACCGGCGTCGACATCGCGCCAGTCGAGGGGGTCCTTCTCTCCATGGCGGAGATGCACGCCTTCTCCGACAAGCATCTCGCGCCTGCCTTTGTGGGTGCGGAAGGGCGCGCGCTGGCCCTCGAGGCGACCTTCGTCCAAGCGCGCAAGGACGGCGTGACCCGGATCGAGGTCGGAACGGATGCGTGGGACATCACGCTGCACGGCGGCTCGGCGGACTCGGTGTGGAGCAGCCTGCGCGCCGCCCATCAAGCCGGGGCGCCGGACCTGGACTGGATCCCGCAACTCGGCATTTCCAGGCACTGTCCGGTCCCGGCCATCGAACGCTGGATGGCGCCGCTCCTCGACTTGGGCGTCTTCGAAACCTTTGACCTTTCCGGCGACGAAGGGGCTCAGCCGATCGAGGCCTTCATTCCTGTCTACCGTCGCGCCAAGGCGGCGGGGCTGAAGCTCAAGGCGCACGTCGGCGAATGGGGGACGGCCGACGATGTCTGGCGGGCTGTCGAGGTGCTGGAACTGGACGAGGTCCAGCACGGCATCGCCGCGGCCGACTCCCCGCAGGTGATGCGGGCCCTCGCCGAGGCCGGGATCCGGCTCAACGTCTGCCCGACCTCGAACATCAAGCTCGGACGGGTGAGCCGCCTTCAGGAGCACCCGATCCGGGCCCTGTTCGATGCGGGGGTAAAGGTCACAATCAACACCGACGACCCGCTGATCTTCGGCTGCACGCTGTCGGGTGAGTTTCTCGCGCTCTTCGATGCCGGCGTCATGACGGCGGCGGAACTCGATGTCGTTCGGCTGGAGGGTCTGAGATCGGCCCGCGACTAGTTATGGCTCAGACGGCGGCAGGACGGGTGCGGCGCAGACGGAGCGCAGAGCCGAGCCCGGCGAAACCGGCCAGCACCAGGTCCCAGGTCGCCGGTTCGGGGGCCCCGCCGCCGAGGATCGAGAAGGCTTCGGAATTGGAGCCCGGATCAAAGGCGTTGGAATCATTGGTCAGATCGCCAAAGATGCTACTCCACGCACTGGAGGGGCCGTTGTTGTCGTCCCAGTACATCGGGTCACCGCCTGTGTCCGTGGCGTTCGACAGCACGAACCAGTAGTCCCCGCCGGCGAGCGTGACGCCCGAGAAGGAGATCGTGTCGCTGTAGAGATCGTATCCGTATTTATTCGGCGATCCCGCGATCAAGGAGGAGCCGATGGTCGCCGTCCCAGACCCCAGTACGGTGAAGCCGCCGCCGCTCAGCGGATTGCCGCTGGTGATTTCCCAGTCGACGGACTCTGGCGTGTCGCCGACAAAGTTCCACGAGACGAAGTTGGCGCCGGTGGCGACGCCGCTGCCGGTGAACGAGTCGGCGGCCGAAATGCCGAAATTGATGGTAAAGGCGTCGACCTGCCCATTGTACGGCCCGTTGGAATAGATCGTCGAGGCGCCGGCGGAGCCCGCGGCGAGGGCGACCGCGGCGGCGGCGAGGAAGTTGGCGCTTTTCATGATCGACCCCCCTGGATGATCTCAGGACGCCACCCTACACCGCGCCGTCGCCGGGTCAAATTTGGCCGTTACATTGCTGGATCGCAAGATCCCAAAGGCAGTTTCGCCAGAGGCGCCATACGGAAAAACGGCCGCTTGGCGGTTCTGACGCGGCGCCTGCAACGTCACCGCGCCTTCGCGCAATTGTGGCGTGACTGCCCTTAGGGGATCGACGGCCTGAACGCCGTTGGCGCCTTTATAGGTCGGCAGAATGCGGCCGCGCGATCGTGCGGCGCCGCGCCGGTCTCTTCGATAAAACCTATGCCGCCACTACAGGCAGGTCGTCCACCGCCTGTCGGT
>DASZKO010000188.1:0-22562 GCA_035605655.1 Caulobacteraceae bacterium
GCGCGCATCGAGACCGATGTCGTCGCGGTCGTGGGTGGCCCCGAAGAGGACACCGCCGGCGGCGGGCGCGACATAGCCGCCGAAGAGGATGCTGATCGGAGCCGCCGCGCCGGGCGCGAAACTCGCCTGGCCACGCACCGCTCGCAAGGGAAGGCCATCGACGAGCGTGGCGCTCGCCATTCCGGCGGCGATACAGACGATGTCCGCCTCGGCGAGCAGGCCTGCGGCGCGGTCGCGCAAGACCCAGGCTCCGGATCCGGGGTTCACCGCGGCGACCCCGGCGCGTCGAGGTTCGCCCAGCCAGGCGTTCAGCACGGCGACGGGCTCGATCACGAGGGCCGGCGAGATCATCAGGCCGGGCGGGGCGTCCTCGCCGACGAGGCCCGAGGTTTCGGCGGCGGTGAGAATTCGCAGGGCGGCCGGCTCGAACAGGTCGGAAGACGCTATGGTTTCGAAGCGGCGCGGGTCCTTGGCGCCGATGGCGAGCTGGACCGCGCCGCGAGCCGCCACGGCGCCGGCCAGATCGGCGTAGAGCGCCCCGGCCCGAGCCAGGGCCATGGCGAAGAGGGCGGCGGCCGGTCCCAGCCCGGCGTCGAGGCGGGGGGCGACGAGGGCCGCCGGTCCTTGCGAGGCCGCGGCTTCGCTTTCGGCGAAGACCTCGGGCTGAAACCCCGCGGCCGTGAAGGCCCGGGCCAGCGCCGCCCCGGCGATGCCGCCGCCCACGATGGCGATGCGCGGCGAAGAGGCCCGCAGCCCTTTGATCATGGTGGTCGCCTCCGGCCGGGCGTGCTAGGCCCGGCTTGCCGAGGCCGCAAGGAGGTCACGATGCAAAGGGCGCCCCTCGAAGCGGCGCTTGGGATCGCGATGGGCCTGGCGGTCCTGGCGGCGGGTGGCTGCGCGCGCACGATCCTCGATCCGGTCGGGCCGGTCGGCGCGGCGGACGCGGAGATCCTCATCGACGCCCTCCTGATCATGCTGGCCATAATCATCCCGACGATCGGCCTCGCCTTCTGGATGGCCTGGCGCTACCGCGCCTCGAACGCCAAGGCCGAGTACCGCCCCGAGTGGTCCTATTCAGGGCGAATCGAGGCGGTCTCGTGGGCGATCCCGATCCTGACCATCATGTTCCTGGGCGGGGTCATCTGGATCGGCTCCTACAAACTCGATCCGTTCCGGCCCCTGCCGTCGAAGAGCCCACCGCTCGAGGTCCAGGTCGTCTCCCTCGACTGGAAATGGCTGTTCATCTATCCGCGGCAGGGGGTCGCCAGCGTCAACCAGCTCGTCGTGCCGGCCGGAACGCCGGTGCATTTCTCGATCACCTCGGCCAGCGTTTTCAACGTCTTCTTCATCCCGCGCCTGGGGTCGATGGTCTACGCCATGCCGGGCATGGTCTCGCAGCTCTGGCTGCAGGCCGACCGGCCGGCGATCCTGTTCGGCCAATCCTCCCACTTCAGCGGCGACGGCTTCTCGGACATGCGGTTCCAGGTGAGGAGCGTGACGCCGCCCACCTTCGCAGCCTGGGCCGAGGCGGCTCATGGCGCCGGGCCGATGCTCGATCGGGCCGCGTTCGCCGGACTCGAGCGGCAGAGCCAGCGCGTGAGCCCCTTCACCTACCGCGGCGTCGATCTCGGGCTTTTCCAGGCCATCGCCACACAGAAGATCGCCCCGGGACCTGGTCCCGAGCCGGGGAATGCGTCGCACTCGGGGCGCGAAGTAGCCGCCGGCGGGAGGCGCTGAAGAGGGATGTTCGGCAAGCTCACCTGGTCGGCCATCCCCATCGATCAGCCCATACCGCTGATCACCTCGGTGGTGTTGATCGTAGTGATCCTTGGTGTCCTGGGGCTCGTCACCGCCAAGGGCTTGTGGCCCTATCTGTGGCGCGAGTGGATCACCACCGTCGACCACAAGCGCATCGGGATCATGTACTGCCTGCTGGGCTCGGTGATGCTGGTCCGCGGCTTCGCCGACGCGATCATGATGCGCACCCAGCAGGCGGTGGCGATCAACGCCGCGGGCTATCTGCCGGCCGAGCACTACAACCAGATCTTCTCGGCCCACGGCACGGTGATGATCTTCTTCGCGGTCATGCCGCTGGTGATCGGGATCATGAACTTCGTCACGCCCTTGCAGCTGGGCGTGCGCGATGTGGCCTTCCCGACCATGAATTCGGTCAGCTTCTGGCTCACCGCCGCCGGCGCCCTCCTGGTCAACGTCTCCCTGTTCATCGGCGAGTTCGCCCGCACCGGCTGGCTGCCCTATCCGCCGCTCAGCGAGACGGCCTATTCGCCGGGGGTCGGCGTCGACTACTACCTGTGGGCGGTGCAGATCTCCGGCATCGGGACCCTGGTGACGGGGATAAACTTCGTCACCACCGTGCTGAAGATGCGCTGCCCCGGCATGAGCTACCTGCGCATGCCGATGTTCTGCTGGACCACCCTGGCGGCCAGCCTGCTGATCGTGGCGGTGTTCCCCATCCTCACCGCCACCCTGGCCATGCTGAGCCTCGACCGCTTCTTCGGCTGGCACTTCTTCACCAACACCGCCGGCGGCAATCCGATGATGTTCATGAACCTCATCTGGGCCTGGGGTCACCCGGAGGTCTACATCCTGGTCCTGCCGGCTTTCGGCATCTTCTCCGAGGTCTTCTCGACCTTCTCCGGCAAGCCGCTGTTCGGGTACCGCTCGATGGTCGCGGCCACCCTGTTCATCTGCATCGTCGCCCTGATGACCTGGCTGCACCACTTCTTCACCATGGGGTCGGGGCCGGCGGTCAACACCGCTTTCGGCATCTCCACGAGCGTCATCGCCGTGGGCACGGGCGTGAAGATCTACAACTGGATCTTCACTATGTACGGCGGGCGGGTGCGCTTCACCGTCCCCATGCTGTGGTCCCTCGGATTCATCTTCACCTTCATCATCGGCGGCATGACCGGGGTGTTGCTGGCGGTGCCCCCCGCCGACTTCCTGGTCCACAACTCGATGTTCCTGGTGGCCCATTTCCACAACGTGATCGTCGGCGGCGTGGTGTTCGGTCTGTTCGCCGGCGTGGACTACTGGTTCCCCAAGGCGTTCGGCTTCCGCCTGCACGAGGGCTGGGGCAAGGCGGCCTTCTGGTTCACTCTGGTGGGCTTCTGGGTGACCTTCGCGCCGCTCTACCTTCTGGGCCTCGAGGGCATGACCCGGCGGCTGCAGCACATCGACGTCCCGGAATGGGCGCCCCTGCTCGACCTCTCGCTGGTCGGGGTCGGGCTGCTCGTGATGGGGGTGATCTGCCAGGCCGTCATGCTGGTGGTCAGCATCCTGCGGCGCGAAGAGCTGAGGGATGTGACCGGCGATCCCTGGGATGGCCGTTCCCTGGAATGGGCGACGCCCTCGCCGCCGCCCTTCTTCAACTATGCGGTGATGCCCGACGTCGAGGGCGAGGAGGCCTACTGGGGGATCAAGCTCAAGGCCATCGAGAGCCAGCACCTGTCGCCGGAGCCGGACTATCAGCCGATCGAAATGCCGGTGAACAGCCCGGTCGGCTTTTACACCGCCTTCTTCGCCACCGTGACCGGCTTTTCCCTCATCTGGCAGATCTGGTGGCTGGCGGGTGTGGCGCTGGCGGCCGCCTATGTCGGGTTCGTCGTCTTCGCCTGGCGCGACGTCCATGAATTCCACGTGCCGGCCGAGGAGGTGGCGCGCATCGACCGGGCTCGCCGCGCAGCCCGCGAAGCGGTGCTCGCCGACCTGGCCCAGCAAGGCGCCCTGCCGTGAGCGATCTCCCCGCCACCATCGAGACGCTGCGGCGCAGGCACGCCGACCCGCATCGCCTGGGTCACGCAGGTCACGGCCTCGAAGGCCCCGTTCCCGGCGCCGGACACGGTGAGACCGGCCCCGCCAACAAGCGCATCGTGGTCGGCTATGGTTTCTGGATCTTCCTGCTCAGCGACATCGTCCTGTTCTCCTGCTTCTTCGCCGCCTTCGCCGTGCAGCGCGACGCCACCGCCGGGGGGCCGGGCATGCGCGACCTGGTGGAGCTGCCGAGGGTCGCCGTGGAAACCGGGGCCCTCCTGTTGTCGAGCTACACCTGCGGCCTGTCGTTCGCCGCGACCAATGCGAAGAGCCGCCTGTGGACCCAGGTCTTCCTGGCGATCACCGGCCTGCTGGGACTCGTCTTCGTGCTGCTGGAGCTGCAGGAGTTCGTGACCCTGTTCGGCCGAGGAATCACCCCTCAGCGCAGCGGCTTCCTCACCGCCTTCTTTGCCCTGGTCGGCTGCCACGGCCTGCACGTCACCCTGGCGGGGGTGTGGCTGGCGACCATGATGGCCCAGGTCCAGGTCAAGGGCTTCCGCCGCGAGATCGTCCATCGGCTGATCTGTTTCAACCTGTTCTGGCATGCCCTGGACATCGTCTGGATCGGCATCTTCACGATCGTCTACCTGATCGGGAGCGTCTCATGAGCGATCACGAATTCGACTCGCAGGCCGCCCGCGACCAATGGGAGGACCACGCTCCCGGCGACGAGCCGGAGGAGAGCGCCGGACGCTGGGTCCGCAACGCCAACCTTGGCCTGGGGTTCTCGATCGTCCTGACGATCGCGGCGTTCTGGATCGCCCAGCCGCACCTGACCTGGATCTGGGGCCCCTCGGTTCCCGACGCCCTCATCGTGCTGGCCATCGCCCAGATGGGCGTGCATCTCGTCTTCTTCCTCCACGTCACCACCGGCCCGGATAACACCAACAACGTCCTGGCGCTCGCCTTCGGGGTCTTGGTGGTCTTGCTGATCGTCGCCGGATCGATCTGGATCATGGGCCATCTCAACCACAACATGATGCCGATGGACCAACTCACGCGGATGCAGCCCTAGGGAGGCGCCGGCGGCCCCAAGTAGACCGCCTCGAGGCGCTGACGCTTCTTCCCGAACCCCGGTTTGCGCTCCACCCGAAAGCCGGCATCCGCCAGGCCGCGGCGAACCTGGCCGGCCACGGTGTAGGTTGCGACCCGCGCCCGCGGGGCGCTGCGGGCGGCGATCAGAGCCAGGACCTCGGGGCGCCAGATGTGCGGATTGAGCGCCGGGGCGAAGCCGTCGAGGAACCAGGCGTCGGCCGCCCCTCTCCAGGCGTAAAGGGCCTCGCCCGCCTCCATGACGGCAAGGTCGAGCCTGGCCCGCCAGTCAGGGAACTCGAGACGGTGGACTCCGCGTTCGCGGGGCGGCCAATTCTCGACGAGGGCCATCGCTGTCGGCGAGAGTTCCGACCAGGCGCCAAGCGCCCGGGCCGCGTCCTTGGCCGTCAGCGGCTCGGCCTCGACGCTGAAGATCGACAGATGGCCGTTCGGCGGTCCCTCGCGGGCCCAGAGTTCGAGGAGGGCGGCGATGTTGAGGCCGGTCCCGAAACCGAGCTCAGCCACCGTGAAGGTGTCTCGGCCGCGCCAGGCGGCGGGCAGGCCGCAGCCGGCCAGGAAGACCTCGCGGGCCTCGGCGAGGCCATCGTGACGGGAGAAATAGAGATCGCCATAGCGGCGCGAGCGGGGCGGCTCCCCGTCGGGCCAGATGATAGGCGAGTCTTCGCCGGCGTTCATGCTGGCAAAGAAAAAGGGCCGCCCAGGCGGGCGGCCCTCGATCTTCGATACTTGGACGCCGAAGCTTACTGACCGGCGGTGTTGGTCGCGGTCGTGCCAGCGGCGGCGGCGGAGTTCGTCGCGTCGGTCGCGGCGGCCGAAGCGGTGTTCGACGCATCCATGGCGGCCGTCGAAGCGGTGTTCGCGGCGGAGGCGTCGGCGGCGGCGTTTTCAGCCGGAGCGGGCTTGTTGCAGGCGGCGAGAGAAAGGGCTGCGACGGCGGCGCCGGCGGCGAGCATCGAACGAACGAAAGTGGAGGTCATGATTCCGAGTCCCCTTGGGTGAGGTTGATGCATCAATAGACACTGACGCTGAGGCCAGGAAATAAGCCGGGTTGGGGTCCAAAGGCAAGCGAAGAGTTCACAGAACCGTGATCACAATTTCAAGTCCGCTCCGTCTCGGTCCCTGCGCGGACCCCTGATCAGGCCCGGGCGGCCGCGGATTTCAGCCGCTCGACCATGGCCGCCGACAGGTAGCCGTCGGCCGGCAAGCCCTGGGTCTTCTGCCAGGAGCGCAGGGCCGCGCGGGTGCTCACCCCCACCAGACCGTCGGCGACGCCGGGATTGAAGCCGAGCTTGGCCAGGGCGGCCTGGGCGGCGAGCCGCTCGTCGAGGCTGAGGGCGATCTCGTGCGGCCAGGGGGTGACCACTCCGGCTCCGCCGGCGAATCGGTCGGCCAGCAGTCCCACGGCCAGAGCGTAGGCGATTGAATTGTTGTATCCGCGGATGGCGAAGTGGTTGGGCAGGGCGAGAAAGGCCGGGCCCTCCGCGCCACTGGGCAGGAGCAATACGGCGGCAGCGCCACCACTGCGCGAATAGGCGTCTTGATGGGCGAGGCGGGCGCCCTTGGCGAGCCACCAGTCGATCGGCTCCTTGGGCCCTTCGCTGAGGCCGTAATCGAAGCCGCGCGGCAATATGATTTCGGGCGCCCAGGCCTCGCCTCGCCGCCAGCCGTCCTTGGCCAGAAGGTTGGCCGCCGTCGCCAGGGCGTCCGCGGGAGAGTTCCAGATGTCCGGTCGCCGCCCGCCAAAGGCGCCCACCGCGGTGGTGAGATAGACGGTGGGGAGGATCTGGGTCTGGCCCATGGCCCCCGCCCAGGAGCCTCGCAGGCGCGCCCGTGTGACGTCGCCGTCCGCGATGAGCTTCAAGGCGGCGATCAGCTCCACCTCGGCCCAGGCGCGCCGTCGGCCGAGCGCCAGAGTGGCGAGGGAGCGTATCACGTCCATTTCGCCTTGCTGAACGCCGAAGCCGGATTCCATCGCCCAGATGCCGATGAGGATGTCGCGCGGCGCCCCGTATGTCTGCTCGATGGTGGAAAATGCCGTGAGCTGACTGCGTTTGGCGCGGCCGGCGGCCACTCGCTGCGGTGAGATCGCGCCCCTGACGTAGTCGCTCACCGGGCGCGCGAACTCGGGCTGGCGGGCGTCCAGGGCGGTCACGCGGGGATCGGGACTGAGACCCGAAAGCTCGCGATCAACCACCGAGCGGGGCAAGCCCGCCGCCAGGGCCCGGTCGTAGAAGCCGTTCAGCCACTCGATGAAAAAGGGCTCGCCGCTGGCCCCCAGCAATTCGGCCGGGGTGGGCGAGGCGGATTGGCCATGGGCGGCGCCGGCGAGGCCGGCGACGGCTAAGCTGAGGAAGAATCGGCGATCCATGGCCGAGGAGGGTATCCGCCCCGCCCCCCGCGCCGCAATCGCTCGCAAGACGAAGGGGAGCGTGAAGATTGACTTGACAGGCCCGCCTCCCTATACGACCGCGCTCCCCGACGCCCCGGAAAAGGCCATGAAAGTCAGAAGCTCGCTCAAGACGCTCAAGACGCGCCACCGCGACTGCAAGCTCGTGCGCCGCAAGGGCCGGGTCTATGTGATCAACAAGACCAATCCGCGCTACAAGGCTCGCCAGGGCTAGCTGAGAAGACCCTTGATCGCCTGCCGGGTCGCCAGCAGGGACTGGCCGGCGACCATGCCTTTCCAGTCATCGGCGTCGCCAAAAAAGGCGGCGCGGACCTGAGCCTTGATTGTCTTGCCCTGCGGCGAGGCGAGGTCGCCGTGGGCGTGCAGCCAGGCGTCGGCGCGCACCGCGTCGATGACTTCGGCGAGCGACAGGGTGCCGACCTCCAGAGCCATGCCGGTCACCTCGGCGCGGGGCAGCAGGGCCGGAGCGGCGGCGAGGCCGTCGCCCTTTATGTCGGATGAAGTGGAATCTCCGGACGAGGGCGAGGTGATCGCCGCTCCATACCAGGCCTTGGCGCGGGCGTAGCCGGGGCTGCCCGGCGGATCGGTGACGATCTGCTCGCCAAAGCCCCAGGGGCCAAGTCCGGTGTGGTAGTCGATGATCGCGACCCGCTCGGCTCCGCCCAGGTAGTCCTCATAAATCGCGCTTTGAGTCCGCCGCGACCAGGTCGAGGCCTTGCCGCCATAGAAAATGCCCCCCGGATGTGCGTACTGGCCGCCGCCGAGCGCTTCCTGCATCGCCATAGGTCCATGCTCGCGGGCGTAGGCATGGAGTGACTTGGCGCTCTCCCGCTGGCTCGCCTCATCCCAGCGCGACGGCACGGCCGCGTGGACCAAGGCGTCGTAGCCGGGGTTGGTCGGCAGAGGGTGGGAAAAATCGACCCAGTTGCGGTTGAGATCGACGTTGTCCTCGGTCACCCGCCGCAGCCAGGCGAATCCGTAGGGATTGATGGCGTGGATCATCAGGACCGCCAGGCCGGCGGGGAGGCGTTCGCCCTCGCCGCGGCGCAGCCAGTCGACCATGGCTCCCGAGCCGCAGAACCCTTCCGCTCCGTGCGTGCCGGCGATCATCACCAGGAACCGGCGGGCGGCCGGCTCGCCGATGAGGGCGACATCGGTTGTCAGATCGCCTCCGTCGGGTCCGGGACTTGGATGGGCGCGACTCTCCAGGGCCGCCCCGGCCGCCTCAGCCGCGGCGCGGAATTTCGCCCGCGCGTCGGGGTAATCCCGGCTGAAACTGTCGGTCGAGTTCATCTAAGTTCTTCCTTCCTGCAAAAACGCCCGCAGCACCGCCTCGGCGCGGTCGGGCTCGTCGCGGTGGACGCCATGACCGGCCGCGGCGAAGACCTCGAGCCGGCCAACGCCGTCCGGCAAGGCGGCGAGGATTTCCTCGGCGCAGGCAAGCGGGGTTATCGGATCGAGACCGCCGGCAAGAATGAGGGCCGGGCAGGCGACGCGGGCGAGGCCGGGCCGCAGGTCCATGGTCCGCTGTTCGCCGCGGACGAATTCGAACATCACCTCGTAGCGGTGCGTGGCCCGGGCGATGGCGGCCTGAGCAGCCGGATCGCGGCTGGGATTGTAGAGGGGCATGCACACGGTCATATAGTCGGCGACCCCCTCGGGAGTGGGATCGGACCAGAAGCGCCGGGCCGACTCTGCCGCCGCCTCACCGCCCAGGCGGTCCATCATCTCGTAGGTTGTGTCCAGCCGCAGGCGCGTGGCGGTGGAAGAGAAAATCAGCTTGGACGGATGATCCGGATGACGACCGGCGTAGGCCATGGCCACCATGCCTCCGAAAGAGAGGCCGTAGACTACCGGCTTGACCAGACCCAGCGTGTCGCAGAAGGCGGCGATGTCGTCAGCCCACTGATCCAGGCGCCAGGTGCCCGGCTCGCCCTCGGAGCGGCCATTGCCGCGGTGATCGAGATAGATCACCTGATGGCTATCGGCGAAGCGGTCGAAATAGGGGCGCATCAAGGAATGGTCGAAGCCTGGTCCGCCGTGCAGGACCAGCAGGGCCGGCCGCTCCGCCATCCGTTCGGGTTCGATCCCCAGAGACGAACCAACGGTGTCGAAGAACAGACGCGCGCCGTTGACGGTCAGGAACATGGGAGCCTCAAGGAAGGGCCGGGGCAAGCCGGACGTGGGCGCTTTCGCGATAGAGGAAGGACGCGACGAGGCCGATCAGATTGGCCCCCATCATGTACCAGGCCGGCGAGAGGGGATTGCCGGTGGCTTCGGTCAGGGCGGCGATGATCGGCTGGGTGGTGCCCCCGAAGACCGAGACGGCGATGGCATAGACGGCCCCCATGCCTACCCCGCGGACGGACTTGTCGAGGGACTCGGTGAGGCCGACGAGCACGGCGGCGGTGGAAAGGGCGCTCAGACCGGAGACCACGAAGGTCGCGGCCAGGAGGGTTACCGCGTCATGGCGGGCGACCATAAGACTGAACGCCGGCCAGATGGCCGCCAGGAAGGCGATCCGCGGCCAGATCATCATCGGCCGGCGCCCATAACGGTCGGAAAGAAGGCCACCGGTCAGGCCGCCGATCACCCCCGCGGCGCCATTGGCGACGGTGGCCCCGAGCGCGATGCCGGCGCTCATGTGCAGGGTGTGGATCGCGTAGGTGGTCATGTAGCCAAGGACGTAGGTGGCGACGGTCGAGGCGCCGATGAGCGCTACGCCGAGGCTAAGGACCCGCACGTGGCCGCGAAGGTGCGGTCGCTCGGAGTGGATCGCCAGGCGCGGCTCATGCCGATGCAGGGTTTCTGGAAGTGTCCGCCGGAGAAGGTAGCCGAACGGCAGGATGAGAGCCCCCAGAAGGAAGGCGACGCGCCAGCCCCACGCCTCGAGCTGGGCCGGGCCGGCGATGGCGGCCATGGTCACGCCCACCAGGCCTCCGGCGATGGCGGCGAGGTTCTGGCTGGTGGATTGCCAGGCGCCATAGAGGCCGCGCCGGGCCGACGGGGCCGCTTCGACCAGGAAGGCGGTAGTCGGTCCGACCTCGCCGCCGAGGGCGAACCCCTGCGCCAGGCGCCATGCGAGCACGAGGAAGGGGGCCGCGAGCCCTATCCGAGCATAGGAGGGGGTCAGCGCCAGGCCGACGATCGAGATTCCCATCAGGGTCAGGGAAAACAGCATGGCCGGCTTGCGTCCGGCTTTGTCGGCCAGGCGGCCTATGACGACCGCCCCGATCGGCCGGGTGGCGAACCCCACGCCGAAGGTGATCAAGGCTAGAATCAATTTCAGGAATGGCGTGTGCCCGGGGAAGAAGGCTTGGCCGATCTGGGTCGCGAAATAGGCGTAGGTGGTGAAGTCGTAGAATTCGAGGGCGTTGCCGATCACCGCGGCGGTGACATGGCGCTTGAGAACAGCCGCCGGCGGCGGAGGCGGCGCGGCCAGCTCGCTCATGCCTTCGATGTTCTTTCCCGCGCCGGCATCAATTCCCCGTTAGGCGCAACGCCATGGCTTGCCAAGGACGAGGTGACAAGGCGTCATGAAGGACCGATAGCCGCCGGAGCCGCCGCCGATGACCGCCGATCGGCCGCCCGCCGAGCTCAAGCTGACCGTTCTGCGGATGTTCCCGTTCGCGGCCCCTAACATTTCCCTCGGCGCCCTTGGAATTGTCGTCTTCGTCTCCCTGCCGCCGTACTTCTCCGGCCACCTCGGCGTGCCGATGAGCGTGATCGGTGTGGTGTGGATGCTGGTTCGCCTGCTGGACGTCCCAGTGGACGTCTTGCTGGCGCTCGGAATGGACCGCACGCGCACTCCGATCGGCCGCTATCGTCCGTGGCTGATCGTCGGCGCGCCAATCCTGATGGCCGGACTCTACATGCTGTTCATGGCGCCGAGCGGGTTCGACGGAATCTATCTCTTCGTCTGGTTGGCGGCCCTGTACCTGGGGAATTCGATCGTCAGCCTGGCCCATCAGGCCTGGGCGGCCAGCCTGACCCGCCACTACCATGAACGCTCCCGGATTTTCGGTGTGATCAATGCCGTGGGCGTGGCCGGCGTAATGGCGGCCATGGCGGTGCTTATCGGCGGTCCGGCCTTCCACTTGAGCAACGCCCAGGCCGTGCGGGATTCGGGCTGGTTCATCATCCTGGCCGTCCCCTTCGGCGTCGCCGTGGCGGCGCTCACCACGCCCGAGCGGCTCGCGCCCGATCAGGCCAGGGCTCAGCCGCCGCTCAAAGACTACTTCGAGATCCTCGCCAAGCCGGACCTTCTGCGCCTGTTCCTGGTCAGCATCGCCCTGACCCTTGGCCCCGGTTGGATGGCCGCCATCTACCTGTTTTTCTTCGAGGCCTCGCGCGGATTTAGCGGCCAGGAGGCCTATATCCTCCTGGCGGTCTACATTCTGGCCGGAATCCCCGGCGCCTTCGCCACCGCCGCGCTGGCCAGGCGGGTCGGCAAGCACCGCACTTTGATGGTCACCACCACCGCCTTCTCCCTGGGCCTTTTCTCCATCTTCATCGTTCCCAAGGGCGACATCGCGCTCTACGTGCCGATGATGTTTTTCGAAGGCGTCATGGCGTCCGGCTTCGGGATGATGGTCCAGGCCATGCTGGCCGACGTGGGCGATGAGATTCGCCTGCGCCAGGGCCGCCAGCGGATGAGCCTGGTCTTCGCGGTCAACACCCTGGCCTCGAAGATCGCCGCGGCGGGGGCCATTGGCCTCACCTTCCCCCTGCTCCAGGCGCTCGGCTTCAATCCCGCCGAGGGGGCGGTGAATACGCCCGCCGCGATCCACAACCTCGACATGGCCTTTCTGATTGGCCCGATCGTCTTCGTGATGGCCGGCGGAGCCTGCGTGATCGGCTGGCGGCTCGACGCCGCTCGCCACGGCGAAATCCGCGCCGCCCTGGAGGTCCGCGACGCCGAGGACGAGCTCGCCGCGGCCCTCGCCGCCACCCTCGCCCGGCCGCCGCTCGACCCGGAGATCGTCACGCCCTGACCCTCATCGAGCAGCCTGGGCTGGCCAGCCGCGTGCGACCAGGATGGCCCTCTTTCCATAATGTCACCCTCCCACCCCACTCCGCCACGGCCTGGCTATGATCCTCGCGCGTAGGGCGGCGAATTCTCCGGTTCCCATCGGGCTGCAACGCGCCTAAAGGCGGCGCCCATGACGGCTGGCTCGCCTACAGCAGACGCCGCGCCCGAAGCTCACACCGGGCGGAGCCGCTTCGGCTGGCTGATGCTGGGTTCGATGGGCGTCGTGTTCGGCGATATCGGCACCAGCCCGCTCTACTGCTTCAAGCTCGCCGGGATTCAGGCGGCGCGAGGAACCCTCGGCCAGGGCGAAATCCTCGGCATCGTCTCGCTCATGTTCTGGGCCCTGATGATCGTGGTCACGGTCAAGTACGTTATCTTCATGATGCGAGCCGACAACCGCGGCGAGGGCGGAATCCTGTCGCTGATGGCCCTCGCCCAGGGTGCGCTCGGGCGCCGGACCCGGGTGGTGTTGGCCCTCGGCGTAGCCGGGGCGGCTCTCTTCTACGGCGACGCCATCATCACCCCGGCAATCTCACTGCTGTCGGCCACCGAGGGCCTGAGGACCGCTCCGGCTCTGGCTCACATCATGACCCCGGCGATCGGCATAGCCATCACTCTTGCGGTCCTCGTCTGCCTGTTCATGGTCCAGGCGAGAGGCACGGCCAAGGTTGGGGCCTTCTTCGGGCCGATCTGCCTTGTCTGGTTCCTGGCTATCGCCTCCTTGGGCGTGATCCATCTCGGCGACGCGCCGCGGATCTGGCTGGCCCTCAGCCCGACCTACGGCATTGCGTTCCTTTTGAGCCACGGTCTGATCGGCCTCTTCGTCCTGGGTTCGGTGTCCCTGACCATCACCGGCGCGGAGGCCCTCTACGCCGACATGGGCCATTTCGGCCGCGGCCCTATCCGGGCGGCGTGGCTGGCCGTGGTTTGCCCGGCTCTCGTCCTGAACTATCTCGGCCAGGGCGCGTTCGCCATGCACGCCATGGCGGGCGGTCACGCCAGCGCCGACCAGGACTGGTTTTTCCTCATGGCCCCGGAACCCCTGCGCGTGCCCCTGGTGATCCTCGGCATGGCCGCCACGGTGATCGCCAGCCAGGCGGTGATCAGCGGGGCCTACTCGATGTCCAGCGCCGCCATGCAGCTGGGCCTGCTGCCGAGGCTGAACGTGCGGCGGACCTCCGAGACCGAGGCCGGGCAGATTTTCCTGCCCACCGTCAACCTACTGCTGATGGTCGGGGTCATTCTCCTGGTCGGCATCTTCAAGACCTCCGACGCGCTGGGCAACGCCTATGGCCTCTCGGTCACCGGCACCATGACGGTGACCACAGCCCTGGCCGCGATCGTCACTCGCAAGCTGTGGAAATGGCCGCTGTGGCGAACCGGCCTTGTCGTCGCCCCCCTCTTCGCGGTCGATCTCGCCTTCTTCTCGGCCAATACCCTGAAGCTGCTCTCGGGCGGCTGGGTGCCTCTGGTCATCGCCGGGGCCGTGGTGCTGGTCATGGTGGCTTGGCTGAGAGGCACCGCGGCCCTCGCCGCCAAGGCTCGACGCGACCAGATTCCCTTGGCCGACTTCCTCACCGCCCTTGGTCGCAAGCCGCGCCACCGGGTTTCGGGAACGGCCGTCTATCTCACGCCGGATCCGGACCTCACGCCTGGGGCGCTGCTGCACAATCTCAAGCACAACGGGGTGCTGCACGAGCACAACCTCATCGTCACGGTGCGCACCGCCGATCGGCCGCGAGTGAGCGACGACGCGCGCGGCGCCTTCGAGGTGATCGATCCGTCGTTCATTCGGGTGACCCTCGCCTATGGCTTTATGGAACGGCCCGACGTGCCGGCCGCCCTCGCCCGGCTGGCGATCCCCGACCTCTCGCTGGAGCCGATGCGGGTCTCCTACTTCCTGGCCAGGCGCTCCGTTGTCGCCAGCCGCGAGAACGGCCCCAAGCGCCTGATGGTGCGGCTCTTCCTCGCCCTGACTCGCAACTCCGCCGATCCCAGCGAGGTGTTCATCATTCCGCCCGGCCGGGTGGTCGAGATGGGCGTCCAGACGGCGATCTAGGGAATGCAGACCGCCAAGCTCTCCAAACGACGCTTCGGCGGCCTGATGCTGGGCTCCCTGGGGGTGGTGTTCGGCGACATCGGCACCAGCCCGCTCTACGGCTTCAAGACCGCCATCGCCCAGGCGGCGCGCACGGGGGTCGGGCCAGGCGAGATTCTTGGCGTCGTCTCCCTCGCCTTCTGGGCCCTGATGATGGTGGTGACGGTCAAGTACGTCACCCTGATGATGCGGGCCGACAACCGCGGCGAAGGCGGCATACTTTCGCTGATGGCGCTAGCCCAGGGGGCGCTCGGCAAGCGGACCCCGGTGGTGCTGGCGCTCGGCGTCGCCGGCGCCTCACTGTTCTTCGGCGACGCCATGATCACCCCGGCGATTTCGGTTCTCTCGGCCGTCGAGGGCCTGAAGACCGCGCCAGCCTTCGCGCATCTGATGAGCGGCGGAGCCACAATCACCATAGCCCTCGTCATCCTGGTCAGCCTGTTCATGGTCCAATCGCGCGGCACCGGTAAGGTCGGCGCGTGGTTCGGGCCGATCTGTCTGGTCTGGTTCATCACCTTGGCCGCTCTGGGTGTGTCCCACCTGGGCGATGCGCCACGGATTGTCTGGGCGCTCAGCCCGACCTGGGGACTAACCTTCCTGGCTCATCACGGGATCGTGGGCCTCTTCGTTCTGGGCTCGGTATCCCTGACCGTCACCGGGGCCGAGGCGCTCTATGCCGACATGGGCCACTTCGGCCGCGGCCCGATCCGGGCGTCCTGGCTCGTGGTGGTCTTCCCGGCCCTCATCCTCAACTACTTCGGCCAGGGAGCCTTCGCCCTGCGCACTCTGGCCGGCGGCCACGTCGGCGCCGACCAGGACTGGTTTTTCCTCATGGCCCCCGAATCCCTGCGCGTGCCCCTGGTGATCCTTGGCATGGCCGCCACCGTCATCGCCAGCCAGGCGGTGATCAGCGGGGCCTATTCCATGGCCAGCGCCGCCATGCAGCTAGGCCTTCTGCCCCGTCTCACCCTGCGCCGAACATCGGAGACCGAAGCCGGGCAGATCTACCTGCCGACGATCAATTTTCTGCTGATGATCGGGGTGATCCTTCTTGTGGGGATCTTCAAGAGCTCCTCGGCCCTCGCCAACGCCTACGGCCTCTCGGTGACCGGGACCATGGCGGTCGACACCATGCTGGCGGCGATCGTCACCCGCCAGTTGTGGAAATGGCCGCTGTGGAAGTCGGCCCTGCTGATCGGTCCACTGTTCATCGTCGACGCGAGTTTGTTCTCGGCCAATTCCCTGAAGCTGATCTACGGCGGGTGGGTGCCTCTGGTGATCGCCGGCTCGGTCATGCTGGTCATCGCCGCTTGGCTGCGCGGCAGCTACATCATCGTCACCAAGGCCCGCCGCGACCGCATCCCGCTCGCTGATTTCCTGGCGTCCCTGGCCCGCAAACCCCGCCACAAGGTCTCGGGCACAGCCATCTACCTGACGCCGGAGCCCGATCTCACTCCCGGCGCCCTGCTGCACAATCTCAAGCACAACGGCGTGCTCCACGAGCACAACCTCATCGTCAGCGTGCGCACAGCCGACAGGCCGAGGGTCGGCGCCAGCCATCGCGGCAGCTTCGAGGTCATCGATCCATCGTTCATCAGGGTGACTTTGAACTTCGGATTCATGGAGACTCCGGACGTGCCGGCCGCCTTGGCCCGCCTTGAGATCCCCGGCGTGCCGCTCGATCCCCTGAGGGTGTCCTATTTCCTCGGCCGGCGCTCGATCATCGCGGCGCGCGGGCGCGGCCCCCGGCGGCTCCTGGTCCGCATCTTCCTGGCCTTGGCGAAGAATTCCGCCGACCCCAGCGAGGTCTTCGCCATTCCGCCCGGCCGGGTCGTCGAGATGGGCGTCCAGACGGCGATCTGAGAACGGGTGCGGATCGCGCCGAAAAATGGCACAATGACGCGATCATGAGGTGGAGAACACACGGGCCGGTAATCGCTTTGACGGTCGCGGCCGCCTTCGGGGCCCAGGCGGCGGACGTCGCCGGTGTATGGAAAACAGCCGGAGACGGAGGCCTGATCCGGATCGAAGCTTGCGGCGAAGCGATCTGCGGCCGCATCGCCGCCTCCTCGCCGGAGGACGCCGCCCAGCGGGACATCCACAACCGCAATCCGGCCCTGCGCACGCGCCCGATCGTGGGGCTGCTGATCATGAAGCTGAGCCCCATAGGTCCGCAGCGATGGGGGAACGGCTGGATCTACAATCCCGACGACGGCCACAGCTACCGCGCCTCGGTCGCCCTCGGCGGCGACGGCCGGCTGCGCCTGAAGGGCTGCCTCGTTGGGCCTCTTTGCCGCACCCAGACCTGGATCCGCGCCGGAGGCTTCGCCGGGCGTGAACCGCCCGCCACCGCACCGAGCTCGAACTAGAGTTTGGCGCGGATTTCCGACCACGCGGTTTCCAGGGCGCCTTGATGCTGTGGGGCGGCGATGGCGATCAGGGCCTCGGCGCGGCCCTCGAGGCTGGCGGCGCGCAGGTCGGCGACGCCATTCTCGGTGATCACGAGATCGACATCTTCACGGGAAAGGGAAACCGTCGGGGCGGTGAGGCGCGGGACTATCCGCGAAATTCTTCCGCCCGCCGCGCTGGCCGGCAAGGCGAGGATGGCCCGCCCGCCGTCGCTGGTCCGCGCCGCCCGGGCGAAATCCAGAGCCCCGCCCAGACCGCTCACCAGAGTCCCCTCGCGCCACTCGATATTGCCCTGACCGAACAGATCGACTTCCAGGGCTGAGTTGATCGCCCACAGGCGCGGGATGCGGCCGAGAGTGGCCGCGCCGTGGGTCACCGTGGCGTCGGCGAACACCAGTCGCCGCGCCGCCCAGGCCATGAAATCGGCCGAACCGTGGGCCAGGCCGGTGACGTGATCGGCGTCCGGATCGAGCGCCCGAGCCTCGTCCAGCCGGCGATAGCCTTCGGTCACCATCCCCGAACGGATCACGAGACCGCGATGATCGGCCAATCGGGCCACCGCGGCGGCCGGGGCGCCGCCGATCCCGCTCTGGATCGCCGCTCCATCGGGGACGAGCGCGGAGATGCGATCGGCGATCGCGTTCAGGTCCGATGATGGCGGCGTCTCCTCGCCGGTGATGAAGGGCCCCGCCGTTTCGATAGCCACATCGAGGCTCGCGAAGGGGATCGTCGGGCCCCGGCGAGGGCGAGGGAGGTCGGCGTGGATGAAAGCCAGCCGCCGGCCGGCGCGGGACGCCACGAGGGGCGCGAAATCGGCGCACGGTCCGAATGAGCAAAGGCCCTCGCTGTCGGGCGCCGTCACCTGGAAGACGGCAAGGTCCGGCGCCGGCCCGGACGCCATCTCCGCGGCGATCTGGGAATAGGCCATCGGGCGCACCGTCACCGAACCGGCTTCGAAGGAGGTTCTCAGCGCCGGAGGCAGCATGAAAGTCGTCAGGCGTGCGCCTAGGGCCGCGTAGTCGAAGCGATTGATCCCCGGCAGAAGGCAGCCGGTGATCGAAACCCCGTCCAGCGCTCCTGCAGCGCTGGCCAGAATCGGGCCGAGCGCCAACGGTTCCCCGCCGGCCCCCTGGAGATAGACATTGAGCCCGGGCCGGAACTCGGCCAGGACCCGCGCCGCGTCCCTCGCCTTCACTCCCCCGGCGTCTGTCAGGCGACTTGCGGCTGGCTGAGACCCAGCTCCTCGATCATCGCCTGGCGGATCAGGAATTTTTGGACCTTGCCGGTGACGGTCATGGGGAATTCATCAACGAAGCGGATGTAGCGGGGCACCTTGTGGTGGGCAATCTGGCCGGCGCAGAAGTCGCGCACGCCCGCCTCGTCGAGCTCGCCTTCCGGGTGGAGTCGGATCCAGGCGCATAGCTCCTCGCCGTAGCGCTCGTCGGGCAGGCCGACCACCTGGACGTCGGCGACCGCGGGGTGGGCGAAGAGGAATTCCTCGATCTCGCGCGGAAAGAGGTTCTCGCCGCCGCGGATAACCATGTCCTTGATCCGTCCGACAATATTGCCGTAGCCGGCGGCGTCGATGGTCCCCAGATCGCCGGTGTGCATCCATCCTTCGGCGTCCAGGCACTCGGCGGTGCGCTCGGGATCATCCCAGTAGCCCAGCATCACCGAATAGCCGCGCGTGCACAGCTCGCCGGCGACACCGCGGGGGACCAGCGCCCCGGCGGAATCGACCACCTTGACCTCGAGGTGGGGCTGGACCTTGCCTATGGTGGCCACCCGCCTGTCCATGGGATCGTCCGGCGACGTCTGGAAGCTCACCGGACTGGTTTCGGTCATCCCATAGGCGATGGTGACCTCGGCCATGTGCATCCTGCCGATCACAGCCTTCATCACCTCCACCGGGCAGGGAGCCCCAGCCATTGTCCCGGTCCGCAGGGATGAGAAATCGAAGCGGTCGAATTCCGCGTGGCCGAGGAGGGCGATGAACATGGTCGGCACGCCGTAAAGGGCGGTGCAGCGCTCGGCCTCGATGGCGGCCAGGGCGGCCGCCGGATCGAACACCGGGGCCGGAAAGACCATGGCCGTCCCGTGAGTCAGGCAGGCGAGCACGGCCATCACCATGCCGAAGCAGTGATACATCGGCACCGGGATGCACAGCCGGTCCTGCTCGGTGAAGGCCTGGGCCAGGCCGACGAAATAGCCGTTGTTGAGGATGTTGCGGTGGGAAAGCGTCGCGCCCTTGGGCCAGCCGGTGGTGCCGCTGGTGAACTGAATATTGATCGCCGCCTCGGGATCGAGCTTGGCGCCGATGGCGGCGACCTCATCCAGACGACCGGAATCCCCGGTCCCCACCTGATCGAAATCGAGCCAGCCCGGACGGGGGGGACCGCCGATCTTGATGAGGACCTTCAGCACCGGCAGGGCCTCGGCGGCCAGCTCGCCTGGGCGGGAGTCGGCGGTTTCGGGGGCGAGATCCTCGATCATCCCCGCATAGTCGCTGGACTTGAAGCGCTCGGCGGCCACCAGGGCCCGGACCCCGACCTTTTTCAGGGTGTAGGCCACCTCGGCGCGGCGATAGGCGGGGTTGATGGTCACCAGGATCAGGCCGATGCGGGCGGCGGCGAGTTGGGTCAGGACCCATTCGGCGCAGTTGGGCGACCAGATCCCGATCCGATCCCCCGGCTCGAGACCGAGGGCCAGGAAGCCGCTGGCCAGGGCGTCGGTGCGCGCCGCCAGCTCGCGCCAGGTCCAGCGTAGGCCTTGCGGCGACGAGACGAGGGCCTCGCGCTCGCCCCAGCGCTTTACTGCGGCGTCGAGGGCCTGGCCGATAGTGATCTCGAGAAGCGGTGGGCTCGCCGTCCCGCGCGTCCAGCTGAGTTCTGTCGAATGGGTCATGACGTCGAGATGTTTGTTCCTCCGCGGACTTTGAGGCAAATCTAGCGCCTGACGCGGCCGAGGATAGTCCTGAGCGCGGGTGAGAGGCCTTCATGCCGCAGTGGCGCAACTGGTCGGGCAGCGTCATGGCGAGCCCAGAGCGCATCGAGCGGCCGCGAACCGAAGCCGAGCTCGCCCGCCTGGTCGCCGGCGCACGGCGAGTGCGGGTGGCGGGGACCGGCCATTCCTTTATGCCCCTGTGCGAGACGGATGGCCTGCTCCTTTCCCTCGCCGAGCTGGCGGGCCCCATAGAAGTGGCGGCGGATCGGCAAAGCGCCTGGGTCCCGGCCGGCATGTCCATCGGCGCCCTGACCCACGCCCTTTGGGAGGAGGGCCTGTCCCTGGCCAACCAGGGCGATATCGACAAGCAGGCGATCGCCGGGGCGTTGGCCACCGCCACCCACGGCACCGGCCGCACGCTGGGGGCGCTGTCGACCTTCGCCCGCGGCTTCCGCCTGGTGCTGACCGATGGCTCGGTCGTCGAATGCGACGCCGAGCGCGAGAAGAACCTGTTCGAAGCCCAGCGGGTGAGCCTTGGGGCGCTTGGGGTGATGTCGCGGGTCAAGCTGGCGGTCGTCCCGGCCTATCGGCTGAAGGAGACCCTGAGACGCGTCCCGCTCAGCGATATTCTTAATCGATGGGATGAGCTCGCAGCTCACCACCGGCACGTCGAGTTCTTCGTCTTTCCCTATGCCGACGAGGCCCTCCTGAAGATTCTCGAACCGGTGGAGAGCGGTGATGATCCGCCGCCCTCGGGCGCGGACAATCTCGTCATGGGTGCGGCCTGCGAGACCGCGCGCCTGGTTCCCGCGCTGGCCCCCGGTCTCCAGCGCCTGATGATGAAAGCGATCGGCGGCTCGACTCGGTCGGCCCCGGCCTATCGCATCTTTCCCTCCGAACGGGCGACGCGTTTCGAGGAGATGGAATACGAGATCCCCGCCGCGAACGGCGCGGCGGCCCTGCGCGCCGCCATCGGCGAGGTCCGCCAACGGCGCCTGCCGATCACCTTCCCGTTCGAATATCGCGCCGTGGCGGGCGACGACATCTGGCTCTCGCCGATGAGCGCTGGCGAATGCGTTTCGATCTCCTTTCACCAGTATGCGCGCATGCCCTGGCGGGAGGCCTTCGCGGCCATCGAGCCGGTGTTCGCCGCCCACGGCGGCCGTCCCCACTGGGCGAAACGCCATAGCCTGGTATCCGACGATGTCCTGCGCCTCTACTCCAACGCCGGGCGGTGGGGCGAGGTGAGGAAGCGCGTCGATCCCGAGGGCAAATTCCTCAACGCCCATCTGCGAAAGCTGCTGGAGTTCTCGCTATGAAGACGCTTCTCGCCTGCGGTGCGATTGGTGTTTTCGCCGGACCGGCGCTGGCCGCGCCCCATGCGCCGGCGAGCGAACCCGAGCGGGCGCTGAACGCCGCTCTGCGCATCGCCGACAAGGACGAGAGCGAGTTCGACAATCTCTCCCTGGCCCCCAGAAAGCCGACGTTTCGCCCGACTGTCGACTATCGCCGGATGCTGACCGCCCCGTTGCTCGCCACCTTCGTCGCGGAACAGCGCCGGGTCCTGAAGGCCGATTGCGGCGGCACATACCTGGAGGGCGAGTTGTGCGGCATGGATTATGATCCAGTCACATGCGCCCAGGACTCCCCGGACCATTATCTTTTCGAGACCGTGCGCGCCGACGCGACCAGTGCGGTGGTGAAGATGTCGTGGCCGCATGAAAACCAGATCACCACCTACCGCCTCGTTCGGCGCCAAGGACGCTGGCTGATCGACGGCATCCACTGCGCCGACGCCAACGCCGGATTCAACATGCCCAGAGGGACAAAGTGACCTATCTCAACGCCCATCTAATCGGCCGCCAGGGGGGACGGCGTGACCTCAACACCCCAGCCCTGGTCGTCGACCTCGAAGCCCTGGAGCGCAACATCGCCGCCATGGCGGCCTTCGCCCGCGCCGCCGGCATCGGCCTGCGCCCGCACGCCAAGACCCACAAGAGCGTCGAGATCGCCCGCCGGCAGATCGCCGCCGGCGCCGCCGGGGTGTGTTGCGCCAAACTCGGGGAGGCCGAGGCCCTTGCCGACGGCGGGATCGAGAACATCCTCATCACGTCGCCAGTGGTGGGAGTCGAGGCGGTGAAGCGGCTCGTCGCGCTTTCCGTCCGCTCAGCCGGTCTGATGGCGGCGGCCGATCATCCCGACGCGGTCGCGGCCCTGGCGGCGAGCGGCACGCCGCTTACCCTGCTCGTGGACATTGATCCGGGCATCCATCGGACCGGAGTGGCCGACGCCGCCGCCGCCGTGGCCCTGGCCCGCCAGATCGAGGCGGCGCCCAGCCTGACCTTCGCCGGGGTGCAGTTCTACTGCGGCATGCAGCAGCACATCGAGGACTTCGTGGCCCGCAAGGCCGCCATCGAGGAGCGCACCGCCTATCTCGCCGATGTCGTCGCGGCCCTGACGGCGGCTCATCTGACGCCCCGAATCGTCACCGGCGGGGGCACCGGCACCCATGTCATCGATGCGGGCCTGGGCGTCTTCACCGAGCTGCAGGTCGGCTCCTACGTGTTCATGGACCGGCAGTACAACGACTGCGACCTGGCCGGCGACGGACGCGCGCCCTTCGAGACGGCCCTGATGGTCGACGCCCGGGTGATCAGCGCCAGCCATGCGTTCATGGCCACGGTGGATGCCGGCTTCAAGGCCTTCGCCACCGAGGCGGGGGCCCCGCCGATCCTCGCAGGCGCGGCGGCGGGCGCGGCCTATCACTTCATGGGCGACGAGCACGG
>DASZKO010000024.1:0-5581 GCA_035605655.1 Caulobacteraceae bacterium
CGCAGCGAGCCGGCGGGCGCCGGCATCACCCTCTCACTTGGCTATCGCCCGCCCTACGACTGGGACGCCCTGCTTGGATTTCTCGCCGCGCGGGCCATTCCCGGCGTCGAGAAGGTCGCCGACGGAGTCTATCGGCGGACCATCGAGATCGACGGCGCCGCCGGGGCCGTGGCGGTGGCTAACGAGCCGGCTCGTCATCGCCTGCGCGCGTCGATCGCCTTTCCACAACTCGCCGCCCTGCCCCGGATCATCGCTCGCCTGAGGCGGATCTTCGACCTCGACGCCGATCCCGAGGCGATCGGCGGCGCCCTCGCCCGCGATCCTCGCCTGGCGCCCCTCGTGGCGGCGAACCCGGGCTTGAGGGTTCCGGGGGCCTGGGACGGGTTCGAGTTGGCGGTGCGGGCGATACTCGGTCAGCAGATCACCGTTTCGGCGGCGACGGGATTGGCCGGCGCCATCGCCGAGCGGTGGGGCGAGCCTTTCGCCGGCTCGGATCTGACCCGCCAGTTTCCCAGGCCCGAAAGCCTTGTAGGCGCCGCGGTCGGCGGCATGCCGGCGGCCAGGGCGGCGGCGATCTCGGCCCTGGCGGCGAGGGCGGCGGCCGACCCGACCCTGTTCGAACGACGGGAAAGCCTCGAGAGCTCGATCCGAACGCTCATCGCCCTGCCCGGCGTCGGCGAATGGACGGCCCACTACATCGCCATGCGGGCCCTGCGCGAACCCGACGCCTTTCCTGCCGCCGACATCGGCCTGATGCGGGCCATGGACGACGGCGCCGGACGGCCGAGCCCGGCCGCCTTGCTGGCCCGCGCCGAAGCCTGGCGGCCCTGGCGCGCCTATGCCGCCCTTCACCTGTGGACCAGGCCTCAGCCCAAGGAGACTTCGCGTGCGATTGCAGCTTGATCAGATCCCTTCGCCGCTCGGCGTGATCCGCCTCGTCCACGACGACGAGGGCGCCCTGCGCAGCCTGGACTTCGAGGACTTCGAGGCGCGCAACCTGAGACTGCTTCGCCGGCACTACGGCCCAGGCGAACTCTTCGCCGGCAAGGCGCCGGCCGCGGTGAAAACCGCCCTCGCCGATTACTTCGACGGTGATCTTTCCGCCCTCGGAAGCGTCCGCATCGCCACCAAGGGCACTGCATTCCAGGAAGCGGCGTGGGCGGCGCTTCGGGCCATTCCGGCCGGGACCACCCGCTCCTACGCCCAGCAGGCGGCGGCGATCGGCCGGCCCAAGGCCGTGCGCGCGGTGGGCCGGGCCAACGGCGACAACCCGGTCGCTATCGTCACCCCATGCCATCGGGTGATCGGGGCCGACGGCGAACTCACCGGCTTCGGCGGCGGCCTTCATCGCAAGCGCTGGCTGCTGGAACACGAGGGCGCGCTGTAGAGTTTGAAACGGGGGCGACAAGCGAGGCGCGCATGGCCAGCGAACCGGACGAGCCCCTACGCCGGCCGGGAACCCCTTCCGAAAACGATTTGCCGCCCACCGGCGGCGAAGCCGAGCGAGAGCGCGCTCGTAGCGCCTTGCCGATCGTGTGGATCGCCATGGGGATCGTCGTGGTCATACTCTTCGTCCTGGCCGTGATGGTGTTCGGCGGCGCGGGCCATGTTCCCTCTCCCCTGCCGGCGCCCCACGGTTGAAGGAAGGCGCCGCGAGGACTAATGGCCAAAGCCACTCGGGCGGGGCGCGCGCCTCGCCGGCCATGGAGGTTCCTCAGAGCGATGACCCTGAAAATCAACGACACCGCCCCCGATTTCACCCAGGATTCCACCGAGGGGCCCCTGCATTTTCACGACTGGATCGATGGCCACTGGGTGGTGCTGTTTTCTCACCCCAAGGACTTCACGCCGGTGTGCACGACCGAGCTCGGCGCGGTGGCCAAGCTAAAGCCGGAGTTCGACAAGCGCGGTGTGAAGGTCATCGGCCTGTCGGTGGATCCGGCCGACAACCACAAGCGCTGGAGCCAGGATATCGCCGAGACCCAGGGCGTCGCCCCGAACTTCCCGATGATCGCCGACGGCGATCTTTCGGTCTCCAAGCTCTACGGCATGCTGCCGGCCGACACCGCCGGGACCAGCGAAGGGCGCACGCCGGCCAACAACGCCACGGTGCGCAACGTCTTCATCATCGGCCCCGACAAGCAGATCAAGCTGATCCTCGTTTATCCGATGAGCGTGGGGCGCAACTTCCAGGAGGTCCTGCGGGCCATCGACGCCCTTCAGTTGACCGCCAGGCACAAGGTCGCCACGCCGGCGGATTGGAAGAAGGGCGAGGACGTGATCATCGTCACCGCCGTTTCCGATGAGGACGCCAAGGCGACTTTCGGCGACTTCAAGACCCACAAGCCCTATCTGCGGACCACGGCCCAGCCGAGCTGACGGGGCCACACCGCTGAGGCCCGCAAGGTCGTAGCGCGTGCGCGCCCGTTCTTGAGGGATGAGCGGGGGTCGATTTCAACTCGACTTTCGGCAGGAGCGCCATGTCCTACCGCGGAACCGCTGCCGTACTGGGGGTCGCCGCCGCGCTCGCGGCGGCCGGCGCGGCCTCCGCCGCCGTGCCGTCGGCGCTGTTCCAGGACCTGCGCTGGCGATCGATCGGGCCGTTCCGAGGCGGTCGCGTGCTTGCGGTCGAAGGCGACCCGCGCGACGCTCGCCGCTTCTATTTCGGCGCGGTGAACGGCGAGGTGTGGCGCACTGACGACACCGGCCGCACCTGGACGCCGATCTTCGACGCCGCGCCCGTCGGCTCGATCGGCGCGCTTGCCGTCGCGCCCTCGGCGCCCAAGGTGATCTACGTCGGCACGGGCGAGGCGGACATGCGCTCCGACATCGCCCAGGGAGTGGGCATGTTCAAGACGACCGACGGCGGGGCGACTTGGATCGGGATCGGACTTGCCGACACTCAGCAGATCGGCAAGATCCTCGTCGACCCGCGCGATCCGAACACGGTGCTGGTCGCGGCCCTCGGACACCCTTATGGGCCCAACGCCGAACGCGGCGTCTTCCGTTCGACCGATGGCGGGCGGACGTGGACCAAGACCCTGTTCAAGGACGCCGACACCGGCGCCATCGACATGGCTTTCCAGCCCGATGATCCGGACGTGGTCTACGCGGCCTTATGGCAGACGCGCCGGCCACCGTGGAACGTCTACCCGCCCTCCAGCGGACCGGGCAGCGGGCTCTACAAGTCTGTCGATGGCGGACGCACCTGGACCCAGCTCACTGGCCATGGCCTGCCGGCCGCGCCCGGCCGTATCGGCATCGGCCTCAGTGACGCCAGCGCGCGGCGAGTCTACGCCCTCATCGACGCAGTGAACGGCGGCGGGCTCTATCGATCCGACGACGCCGGCGAGACCTGGACGAAGGTCAGCAGCGACAAGCGGATCACCGAACGGGGCTGGTACTTTGGCGGGATCACCCTCGACCCGAAGGACGCCGATAGGGTCTGGGTGTGCGACACCATCCTGCTACGCTCCGATGACGGCGGCGCCCACTTCCTGCCGATCAAGGGCGATCCCACCGGCGACGACTTCCATGTCCTGTGGATCGACCCCGCCAATCCCGATCGGCGCATCCTGGGCGTCGACCAGGGCGCCCTGGTGACCGTGAACGGCGGCGCCACGTGGAGCAGCTGGTACAACCAGCCTACAGGCCAGTTCTACCACGTGGCCACCGACAACCGCTTTCCCTATCGGGTCTACGGCGCCCAGCAGGACTCTGGCGCGGCGGCGGTGCCGAGCCGCTCGGACAGCCCGGCAGACGGCATCAACATGACGCAGTTTCACGAGGTCACCGCTGGCGGCGAGAGCGACGAGATCGCCCCCGACCCGGAGGATCCGGATACCGTTTACGGCGGCCGGGTGACCCGGCTCGACCTGCGCTCGGGCCAGAGCCGCAATGTCGATCCCACCCTCGCCTTCCCGGACAACTACCGTGGGACCTGGACCCTGCCGCTGCAGTTCGCCAAGCGTGACCACGCCCTCTATTTCGCCAACCAGCGCATCTTCTCGACCCTCGACGGCGGGGCGCACTGGCGTCCGATCAGTCCTGACCTCACCCGTCCGAACCCGGGCTCGCCGGCCAACCTCGATGCACCCACCCTCGCCGACCATGAATCAGCCGGCCCACGCCGCGGGGTGGTCTACGACATCGGTCCGTCCCCGCTCAGCGCCGCGCTGATATGGGCGGGCACCGACGATGGCCTCGTCTGGGTGACGCGTGACGGCGGCGCCCATTGGCGAGACGTGACTCCCACGGGGCTTGCGGCGTGGTCGAAGGTCGGGATCGTCGAACCGTCGCACTTCGACCCCGACGTCGCCTATATCGCCGTCGACCGCCATCGGCTTGACGACTTCGCCCCCTATATTTGGCGCACCCGCGATGGCGGACGCACCTGGATCCCAATAGTCGCCGGCCTTGCTGACGGCGGCCTCCTCGACACCGTCAACGTGGTCCGCGAAGACCCCGTGCGGCCTGGCCTGCTGTACGCCGGGACCGAGCGCGGCGTGTTCGTCTCCTTCGACGATGGCGCCAACTGGCAGGCGATGCAGGCCGGCCTGCCGCGGACTTCCGTGCGCGACTTCACCGTGCACGGCGATGACCTGGTGATCGCCACCCATGGACGCGGGTTCTTCGTCATGGACGACATCGCCCCGCTGCGGGCGCTGGCGGCCGACGCCTCACCGGGCGACCGCTTGCTGCCGCTGGCGCCCGCCGTCCGCGTGCACGAGCCGCGCTTCACCGGCACGCCGCTCCCCAAGGACGAACCCATGGCCCCCAACCCGCCGGCTGGGGCCTACGTCGACTATATCGTCGGTCCCGGAGCGGCGGACGCGCCGCGCAAGGTGACGATCGCCGTCCGCGACGCTCAGGGCCAGAGCGTGAACCGGTTCGCCAGCACCGACGTCACGCCCAGCCTCGACCTTTCCATCATTGGTGCCGCGCCAGAGTGGATCCCGGTCCCGGTTCCGCCGGCGGCCACGCCCGGCCAGCACCGCTTCGTGTGGAACCTGCACTACGCCAGACCGGCCGCCCTCGGCCAGGGTGACGAGGGCGTCTGGGCGCCACCGGGCCGCTATACGGTCGAGCTGACGATCGGCGCCCGCAGCTTTCGGCAACCGCTCGAAATCATCCCCGATCCGCGGGTGAAGGTGACGCCGGCGGCCTTCCAGGCGGAGTTCGCGCTCGCCCGCCAGATCGAACAGGCGCGCCTGCGCGTCCGCGCCGCTCTCGCCGACGCCGCCAAGCTGAAGGCGGCGCTCAAGGCGAAACTCGAGGTCGCCTCGCTTGAACGCAAGTCTCAGTTCCAGGCCCTGACCGATCGCCTGGAGGTGATCCTGCCCAGCGGCGAAGCGGGCGGCTCGCACGGCCTCGCCGTTATCGCAACCCGCCTCGATAGTCTTGCCAAGGCGGTCGATGGGGCCGATGGCGCGCCCACGGCCGACGACGTCACCGGCTTCCGCCTGGCGAGTCATGACCTCGGCGAAACGCAGACACGCCTGGCAGACCTGAAGCAGGCGCTCGCCGCCGCGCCCTGACCAATGCAGTCGAGACACCATCTTCGCCCTGAACGGCTGGCGGA
>DASZKO010000028.1:0-43686 GCA_035605655.1 Caulobacteraceae bacterium
GAGTCGAAAAGCCGGCCGGGCCAGGGCGTGGTGACCATCCGCACCCTGGGCAAGAACCAGCGCGGCGAGACGGTGTGCACGTTCCGCCGCGACATGCTGATCCCGGCCCGCGGCCAGTCGGTGGAAGACCGGCTGGGGACCTACTAGCTAGGGAGGCCTGAATGAACGTCCATGCCGCGATCAGCGAGGCCGACGAGCGGGCCCTTCTCGATTCCATCGATCGCTGGCTCGTAAAGAAGGTCGCCCCGGTGGCCGACCGCTACGAGCAGGCCGACGAGTATCCCCACGAGCTGGTCGCCGACATGTGCGAGATGGGTCTTTACGGCGCCCTGATCGATCCGGAATGGGGCGGGCTCGGGCTCTCGGCCCTCACCTACAGCAGGATCGTCGCCCGCATCTCCGAGGAATGGATGAGCCTCACCGGCTTTTTCAACAGCCACCTGATGATGGCCCTCATCGTCCAGAAATACGGGACCGAAAGGCAGAAGGCCCACTGGCTGCCGAAGTTCGCCAGCGGCGAGCTGCGTGGCGGCCTGGGCCTCACCGAACCGGACGCCGGCACCGACCTTCAGGGCATCCGCACCGTCGCCCGGCGCGACGGCGCCGACTACGTGGTCAATGGGTCGAAGCTGTGGATCACCAACGTGATCGAGGGCGATGTCCTGGCCCTGCTGGTCAAGACCGACGCGGCCGCCCAGCCGCGCCACCGCGGCATGACGATGCTGATCACTCCCACTCGCGATCCGGCGACCAAGGCCGATCTGCCGGGCGTGCAGCGCGGCCGCAAACTTCCCAAGCTCGGTTATCGCGGTATCGACACCGGCGAGATCGGTTTCGCCGACTACAGATGTGACGCCGAGCTCTCCCTGGTCGGCGGCGAGGAGGGCCAGGGCTTCGTGATGGCCACTGGCGGGCTGGAGATCGGCCGGGTCAATGTCGCCGCCCGCGGGGTGGGGATCGCCCGTCGGGCCCTGAAGGAATCGGTGGCCTACGCCCAGCAGCGCAAGACCATGGGCAAGCCGATAGCCGAGCATCAGGCGATCCAGCTCAAGCTGGGCGAGATGGCGTCCAAGACCCGGGCCGCCGAACTGCTCGTAGAGGATGCGGCGCGGGCCTACGACGGCGGCGGGCGGATCGACCTCGAGGCCGGCATGGCCAAGTGGTTCGCCACCGAGACCGCCGCCGAAGTGGCGCTCGAGGCGATGCGCATCTTCGGGGCCAACGGCTACTCCAAGGAATATCCCATCGAGCGGCTCTACCGCGACGCCCCCCTGCTGATCATCGGCGAGGGCACCAACGAGATGCAGCGGATCATCATCGCCCGCCGGCTGATCGCCCGGAACCCGGTCTAGACAGCCCAGGGGGCGGCGAAGGCGGCGGCGCGCGCGGCGACGTCGGAGGCGGTGCGCCCGGGGCGGAACAAGGCTCCGCCGATGCCGAAGCCGGCCGCGCCGGCGGCGCGCCAGGGCGCCATGGAGGCCGGCTCGATGCCCCCCACCGGCAGGACGGCGGCTTCAGGCGGGAGGACCGCCAACAGGGCCTTCAGCGCGACCGGGCTGGCGGCCTCGGCGGGAAAGAGCTTGAGGCCGTGGGCGCCGGCGGCCAAAGTGGCGAACGCCTCGCTGGGAGTGAAGACGCCCGGCAGGGAGATCAGGCCGGCGGCCTTGGTCTGGGCGATAACCGCCGGATCGACGTTGGGAGAGACGATCAGTTCCGCTCCAGCGGCGGCGACTTCGCCAACCTCGGCGGGGGTGAGAACCGTGCCGGCCCCGACGACCATTTTATCGCCCATGCGAGCGCGGATGGCGGCGATGCCGGCCAGAGGCTGTGGCGAGCTGAGCGTGACCTCGACGCAACGCCATCCGGCGTCGAAGAGCGCCTCGGCGATGTCCGCCGCCTCGTCCGGAACCACCCCGCGCAGGACGGCGACGAGGGGAAGGCCGGCGAGCAACTCCCTCCAGCGCTCCGCCGCGCCCATGGCTCCGTCAGCCGCCGCGCGCGATGAACGGGCCGTTCCGGAAGCCCTCGGCGGCCTTGCCGTAAACGAAGGGAGCTCCTTGCGGCGTCCTCACGCTGCCCCCGGCGGCTTCGAGAATGGCCTGGCCGGCGGCAATGTCCCATTCCATGGTCGGGCCGCGGCGCACATAGAGGTCGGCCGCGGCCTCGGCGATCCGGCAGAGCTTGATGGAGGAATCCATCGCAACGCTGCGGGCGAAGCCGAACTCGGCGGTGAGCTCGGCCAGGGCCTCGGGCTTCATCGTGTAGCTGATCAGGGCCAGGGCATCGTCCTTCGGCCAAGGCCGGACGCGGACGGTCTGGGCGTCGGGCTTCCCCAAAACACGCTTCAACGCGCCGGCCGGACCGGTGAACCAAGTCTCGCCGCTGACTGGGGCCGTGACCGCCCCGGCGACCGGCCGGCCGCCATCTATGAGGGCGACGTTGACCGTGAAATTGGAATCGCCGCGCACGAAGGCCTTGGTGCCGTCGAGGGGATCGACCAGGAAAAAGCGCGGACCGATCCGTTCGGGGGTTCCGAATTCGCTCGCGGCCTCCTCGGAGATCACCGGCAGGTCCGGCCAAGCGCTGGCGAGGCGCATCAGGATGAGCGTTTCGGCTCGCCGGTCGGCTTCGGTGACTGGGCTCATGTCGGCCTTGGCGTCCACCGCCAGGCCAGACTTCCACAACGGGAGGATGAGGCGTCCGGCCTCCTCGGTGATCTCGGCGAGCGCCTCGCCGAGGGTCGCATCGCGCGAGTCTAGGGAAGAGACGGTCATGGCCGCTTCTTACGGGTGCGGCCCGGCTATGCCAAAGGCCCAAATCAGCTGAACGTCGCGGCCCATGCCGTCATCCGCCCCGTCCGACCTCACCGCGCGACTGATCGACCGCCTGTGCCATGACCTGGCCGGCTCTTTCCAGGCCCTGTCGTCGGGGCTCGAGCTGCTCGCCGAGGCGGACACCGAAGCCGTGCGCGGCGAGGCCCTCGCCCTGGTCGGCGAAGCGGCGGCGGGCCAGCGAATGGCGGTGGCCTACGCGCGCCGGGCCTTCGGCTCCGCTCCCCCGGAGACATCGAGCAGCGAGCTCGAGGCCCTGGCGCGGGGGCAGTTCGAGGGGCGTCGGGCCAGCCTCGACTGGGGCGTGGCGCCGATCGCTCTGGGACCGGCCGGCGCGCGGGTGCTGCTCAACCTCGTACAGATCGCCATGGAGTGCTTGGCCGCCGGAGGCGTGGCCAAGGTGACGGCGAGGCGCGACCAGGCCGCAACCCAGATCCGCATCGAGGCGAGCGGGCCACGGGCCGCCCTTCGCGACGATAGCCGCGCCGGGCTCGCCGGCGAGCCGCTCGGCGGCGGCCTCGCGGGCCTGTGGGTCCAGGGAGCCCTCGTCCACGCCCTGGCGATCGGCGTCGGCGGCACTGTGAGCGTCGAGGCCGGCGACGGTATGGTGCGCTTCAGCGTGGACTTGCCGGCGGGGGGGTGAGCATCCGCGCGGCGAGCCGCCGGCCGCTCTCGTTCGGCAAGGCCTGCAAGGCGGCGGCCACCCGTTTGATTTCCGCCGGCGTCTTGTTCTGGGAAAGCTTGGTGATCCCTTCGATCCGCTCGATGGTCATTTCATAGGCGACGATGCCGGCCAGGAGCGCCTCGAAGCGGGCCGGCGTCATCTTGTCCCGCGTCCACGGCGGCTTGGGGGCCAGATTCGCCTCATGGCGCGCCGACAGGTCGTCGAGGAGGCGAACCGCCTCGTCGACGGCGAGAATGCGCACCGGCCCCTCGATTTCCGCTGAGAGATAGTTCCACGTCGGGACCTGATCGGGAGCGCCGTACCAATCGGGGCTGATGTAGACGTCGTCGCTGGTGACCACCGCCAGCGCCCGTGGCGACTGGGCGAGGGCCGCGGCGAGCGGATTGGCCGCCGACAGATGGAACCGCAGACGGTTGTCGCCCAAGAGGACGGGGGCATGCGCGACGAGCGCGCGGCCGCCCGAGACTCCGCAGATCACCGCCAGCGGGCGCTCCGCGACGAGGGTGGCGACCGCCTCGAGATCGGTCTCGTGGAAGGCCCGCGCCGGATGCAAGGACCGCTCCTCCGTGGGCGAAGGGAAAAGCGGTCCTAGATCATCGGCGATGGCTTAGCCAGACGGTCTAGTGCTTGGCGTCGTCGGCGGTGTCGGTGACCGCGTGGCCCGCCGAGCTGACATCCTTGCCGGCCCCGGCGACAGTGTTGCAGGCCGCGGTGGCGAGGCTGGCGGCGAGCACCGCCAGGATGATGATCTTGCGCATTTGGATGTCTCTCCGGTTACTGCGGGGATGAACTCGCGGCGGGTGAACGCGAAAGCGATGGTGACGTTCCGGGCGATCGGTTCATCGCGGGTGTGGGGAAAATGAGCTTGGCCGTCAAGCCGCCGCCGTGATTGGGGACGAAGCGGACTTCGCCGCGCAGCTGGCGGGCGAAGGCCGTCATCAGGGTACGGCCCACGCCATCCCCGACCCTGACCGGAGATCCCCCGGCGACGCCGGTGTCGCTGATCGCCAGCTCGGCCTTCTGGCCGGTCACCTTGAAGGTCAAGGTCAGCACCCCGCCCGAATGATCCAGCCCATGCTTCTTCGCGTTCGTGATCGCCTCGACGGCGAAAAGGGCCAACGGGGCGAGGTGATCGGCGTCGATCTCGAGGGCCTCGATCTTCAGCTCGGTGCGGATCGGAGCGCCGCGCACGCTCTCGCTCATGATCGTTTGGCCGATGAGCTCGTCGAGAAAGTCGCGCAGGTCGACCCGCCGCATATCCGTGCCCTGGTAGAGCGCGCGGTAGATGAGGGCGATGGCCGAGATGCGCTGGCGGGTGTCCGACATCGCCGCGCGCGCCGCCGGATCGGCCAGGGAGCGTTCCTGGAGGTTGAGAAGGGAAGAGATCACCTGGAGGTTGTTCTTCACCCGGTGATGGATCTCGCGCAGGAGATCCTCCTTCATGGAGAGGGTATCGCGGACCACCGCGTCACGGGCGGCGATGGTCTGGGCCATGGCGTCCAGCGTCTCGGCCAGGCCGCGAATCTCCGGGGGCGCGTTTTCGGCCCGGCGCGGGTGAACGCTGTAGCGGCCGCGGGCATAGATCGAGGCGATACGGCGCAGGTAGGCGAGCCACCGGACGATGCCTCGCTCGGCCACCAGACTCACCGCCAGGAGGGGCAGAAGGAAGGCCAGGATCGGCAGGACAATGGCCGAGACGGGGTTGATCACCGCCCAGGAGACGACGTTCGGGCGCGGCGCCGAGAGCACCACATAGACTTCCTGGCCAAGCAGGGGGGCCGAGGTGAACACGCGCGACTCGCCGCGACGGTCGGTTTCGACCCACATCAGCGGCCCGCGCCGGGCCGGCCCGACAAGGTGGGCCGCGACGTCGACGGGGAAAGCCCCCCCGCGGGTCGTCGACAGCAGCCGCCCCGCGGCATCGGTGATCGCCACCTCCGAGGCCTGCGGCAGGGAACGGTCGAGGATTTCGGGCCGCAGACTGGCGAGATCGATGACCGCGGTGAGCGCACCGTCGAACCCCCCTTGCGGATTCTCGGCCCTGACGCTGGCCAGCAACGATGGCTGGTCGGCGTAGTCCAGGCCCGGCTGGCTGGTCACGGTGACCGGCGCGCCGGCGGCCAGGCCGGCGAACCACGGCCGGCGTCGGCGATCTGGATCTTCGGGCGCTCCGGCCGCCGAGCAGGCCACCCGACCGATCGAATCGAAGCGGATCAGATTGTCGTAACCGGGGATTCGGCTTTTGATCTCCGCCAGGCGGGCGGCGCATTGTAAGCCAAGCGAGCCTGGAGCCAAGGTCTGGAGGAGAACCTCGGCGGCGGCGATCCGGGCGCGCACCGTGGCCGCGCTGCGCTCGGCCGCCCCGGCGAGCTCCGCCTGGTGCTGGGCGGTCTCGCGCCGCGACGAAAGTTCGGATTCAATCCCGCTTACGATCAGCACCGGGGCCAGGGCGAGGACCAGCGCCAGCGCCAGGCGGGTGCGGAAAGGGACACCCGCCCAGCCGCGCGGCCTGCCGGCCGGGTTCACCGCGCGCCGCTCAGGCGCTCCGCCTGGGCCAGGATCGAGCCCATGGCCTCGTCAGCCGCTCGCCCATCGCGGTCGTATTCGCCGCGCTCGAGAATGGATTGAAGGGCCCGCCGGGCGCGACTCACCCGGCTCTTGACGGTGCCCACCGCGCAGCCGCAGATCGCCGCCGCCTCCTCATAGGCGAAGCCGCCAGCGCCCACCAGGATCAGGGCTTCGCGCTGTTCGGCCGGAAGCATGCCCAAGCCCTGGCGGAGTTCGTCGAGCGACAGCGGCGCCAAGGGGTCGTCCACCGCGATGAGGGTGCGTTCCGCCGTCTCCTGGTCGAGCTGGGCCTGGCGCCAGGAGCGCCGCTTTTCAGAATAGAACTGGTTGCGCAGGATCATGAAGGTCCAGGCCTTCATGTTGGTCCCGATCTCGAAGCTGGCCCGGGCGTCCCAGGCCTTCATCAAGGCATCCTGGGCGAGGTCATCGGCGGCGGTCGGATCGCCGGCCAGAGTGCGGGCGAAGGCTCTCAACTGGGGAATGAGAGGCAGAAGCCCGCGCTTGAATTCGCCGTCCCGCTGCGACTGCGCCGATTTGTCGTTCGATGGATCGGGCATCAGTGAATGTCCGGGTCGCTGTCCGCCTGTCTAAGGAGTTCGAGAAAATCCTCAGGCACGGGTTCCTTGACGACCTCCTCGAACATCAAGCGCAACTGGGCGCCGATGGCTTGCTGGCGAAGCCGCGCTTCATCCAGAGCCAGAGCAGGTTTCGGCGTCTTTCTCGCCATGTTCGAGATCATGCCTCCCCCTGGGCCGGAGCGCCACCGATGTACGTCTGGGTTCACGTTCTCACCTGTGCACGCCAAGGCCAAACGCCTCCCGGACGGGCACGGTTCCAGACAATGGGAACTTGGCTCCTATTTTAGCGTTGGCGTAGGGCTGACGAGGCGTAGGCTTGCGCCGCCGTGACTATGCCCGCGGGAGGGAAAATGAGTTTTTCATCGAGACTGGCGCCGCATCTTCCGTTCATCCGGCGCTATGCGCGCGCCCTGACCGGTGATCAAGCGACGGGCGACACCTATGTGCGCACCTCCCTCGAGGCCCTGGCGGCCGGAGGCGCGGCCCTGAACAACGCCCTGCCGCCGCGCGCCGCCCTCTATCAGGTGTTTCATGCGGTCTGGGAAAGCTCGGGAGCCCGCTTGGAGAGCCGTGACGCGGACGGCTTGGCCACCACGCCTAGCGAGCGCCTGTTGCGCATCGCCCCGCGTTCGCGACAGGCTTTTCTGTTGACCGCCGTCGAGGGCTTCAGTCCGGCGGAAGCGGCGCAGATCCTGTCGGTGAGCTTCGAAGAGGTCGAGGCCCTGATCGCCGAGGCTCAGGCGGACATCGACGCCGAACTCGCCACTGATGTCCTCATCATCGAGGATGAGCCGGTCATCGCCGCCGACATAGCCGACCTGGTAAGGGAGCTCGGCCACCGGGTCACCGGCATCGCCGCCACGCGCGAAGAGGCCAAGCAGGCGGCGGCGCGCGAGGAGCCGGGCCTTGTGCTGGCCGACATCCAACTCGCCGACGGTTCGTCCGGCATCGACGCGGTCAAGGACATTCTGACAAGCCTCGACACCCCGGTCATCTTCATCACAGCCTTCCCGGAGCGCCTCCTGACCGGCGAGCGTCCGGAGCCGACCTTTCTGATCACCAAGCCCTTCCAGCCCGAGACGGTGAAAGCGGCGATCGGCCAGGCGCTGTTCTTCCACCCCCGACGGGCGGAAGCGGCCGTCTAGAACCCGTTTCGGCCAGGCGGAAGTCCAGCCGCCGTCAATGGACCGGGTGGTTCATCAGGTGGATGGAGACGTCGACCCTGCGCCGCAACAGGTGGCCATCGGCGCCTGAAGGTTCGGGGCCAGCGACCCCGACCTCTCGCTCGCGGAACTCGACCTCGTCGAAGCCGTGGCGATGCATGTTGCGAGTGACTGCGTTGATCCGGCGGCGGGATAATTCGAAGTTGGCCGCCGGCGCGGCGCGATTGGCCGCCAGCCCCACGACGACGATCCCCGTGACGTCGCAACCACGTGAGCGCATGGCGGCGCTGGCGATCAGCTCATTCGCCTCCCGCGTGACGGCGGCCGACCGCGGCTCGAAATAGATGGGAAAGTTGACGTCGACGCAGTCCGGCGGGGCCTGGATCAGCGGGCCCCGCGCGCTCACCCTCTGGCTCTGGCAGCCCACCAGGGCTCCGGCGACCAGCACCGTGGCCACAATCGCCAGTCCCCCCCAACAACTTGCCCGGTTACGCATGACTCATCCCTTCAGGCGGCGCCGCCTAATTGAACGGCAAAAGACGCCACGGCAATAGGGCCGGCGGACCAAGCGCGGCCGGAACCCGGCGCCGCTCCATTTCGTTTCCCACGCTTCAGTGGGGATCGACGGGGCGGAGATCGGAGTGACCGCCATGACATCCTGGTTTGGTTCGCGACCCTGGGGGCCCCGCAAAGGTCCAGCGCCCGGCGACGACAAGCTCGAAGCTTACAGGGAAGGCCGACAGGACGAGCGGACAAAAGAGCCGGCCGCCAAGGCTCGGCGCGGCGAGATCGACGACGCCTATTCGCGTGGTCGCCGCGACGAGAGACGACGCCGGCGTGGCTCGCCCCTGCTCAGCCTCATCCTTCTTATCATCGTGGTGGCGGCCGGAGCGTTGTTCTATTTGGCCATCCACAATGGCTCATTCGCAAGCGGCGGGGCGGCGGTCGACAACAGCATTTCGACTGTCTCGCAATCGGCCACGGCGCCGGTGCGACGCGCCGCCGACAAGGCCGGCAACGCCCTGGAGAACGCCGGCCAGACGCTCAAGCAGAAGGCCGGCGACCAAGCCGCCCCACCGCCCGGTCAATAAATCGCGGTGATCACCGCCGTCGCCGATCGGCGGCGGGCGGTCCCTCCAGGAAGCTGCGCAGAGCGGCGCCGAGGTACTTCGGATTGCGCACGGCCAGGAAGCCGGCCCCGATCGCGGCCGCGATCGTGGTGACCGGCTTCTCCCGCACGAGATTCATCAGCCTGGCGGCCGGATCCTTGCCGCGCGCCGCCAACCCGCGTCTTTTGACCCGCGCCGCCAGGGCGAGCGCAAGGGCGGCGATGAGCAATATGAGAGCCGCCCCACCGGCGACGATCGCCGCCGCACCGGCCGGTCCGACGGAGGGCCGCACCAACGCGTAGAGGGCGAAGGCGAGGGCGATCACCACTATCGCGGCGCTGGTGGCCAGCACGGCCGCCGCCGCCAAGGCCAGGGCGACGCGGCCGAGAACGAACTTGATCACCTGTTTCGATTGGACAGAAGCAGTCCGAGCAACAGACCCGCGCCCAGCCCGGCAAGGGCCGCGGTGACCGGACGCTCGCGCACCCGTTCGAGGACATAGCGCTGGGCGTCGTCGAGCTGAGCGCCGGCGCTGTCGCGATATTCCTTGGTCTGGGCGCGCAGAGTTTCGGCCCCGTCCCGCAAGGCCCGCTCAGCCGCCTTGGCGGCATCGGCAATGGTTTGCTGGGCCGCGGCGAGGGCGTCAGCGAAGGCCTTCTGGCCCTTTTCAGAGGCGGTGGCGGCCTTGCTGGCGGCCTGGTCGACAGAATGGTCGAGGGTGTCGGTGGACATTGCGGTTCTCCAACCAGCGTTGAGGCGTCCCCTTGCGAAGAAAGCGCCGCGTGTCTCGCGCCGAGAACGTGATCTTCCGTTCACCGGTTCCAAGCCTTGCGAGAAGACATGGCAGATTTAGGATCATCCGGCGAAGGTTTCCAGGGGTCGATAGAGGCCACGCTTGTCGGCCGCCCTTCGACCATGCATATCCTCGCAAGGGGATGACCATGGTCAAAGCACCCGAACCGGACAAAAGCGGCGGCAGCGATCTAGCGGTTGAGCAGGCCCGGGCGACGCTCGCCCTCACCGCCGCCGAGATGGGCGAGTTCGACTGGGACCTCGAGCGCGATCAGTTTGTCGTCAGCCAGCGGATGGCCGCGATCACCGGCATGCTCGCCGGTTGCTGGCCCGGCCGGCGCGGCGAAATCGCCATGGATGTCGTTCATCCCGAAGACCGTGAGACGCTTCGCGCCTTGATCACCGACAAGCTGACCAGCGAATTCCGTTATTCGGCACAGTACCGGATGGTGCGGCCCGACACGGGCAAGGTGCAATGGATGGAAAGCTCGGCGGTGATCCTGCGCGGCGCCGCCGGCGAGCCGGTGAGGTTGATCGGCATCGTTCGCGATATTTCGGCCCGCAAGGCCGACGAGGAGGCGCGCGAGGCCCTGGTGGCCGAACTCGATCATCGGGTGAAGAACGTCCTGGCCTCCGTCCAGTCCCTGGCGGCCCAGTCGGCCCGCAAGACAGTGTCGCTGGAAGCCTTTCTGAAGACCTTCACCGGCCGCCTGGAGGCGATGGCCGCCGCCCACACGCTGCTGACCCGCACCCGCTGGCGCGGGGCGGAGATAGGCGATGTGGTCGCCGCCGAGTTGAGCGGCCTGGCCCATGGGCGGGCGCGCTGGTCTGGCCCGGTAGTGATGCTCAATCCGCGGGCCACCAACGCCTTGACCTTGGCCCTGCACGAACTGGCGACCAATGCGGTGAAGTACGGCGCGCTGTCCACCGAAGCCGGCCGGCTGGACGTGCGCTGGAACCTGATCGAGACGGGCGGATTCGAGCTCCACTGGACCGAACGTCGCGGCCCGATGGTCGAGCCACCCTCGCGGCAGGGATTCGGGGCCATGCTGCTCGAACGGGTGACCGGCCGGGAACTGGGCGGGGATGTCACCATCGGGTTCCTTCCCGAGGGCCTGCAGGCCGTGATCCATGCCGACGCTACCGCCTTGGCGGCCGCGCCGCCGCCGCCGCCGCCACCGAGCAACGGGCCGCGCCGTGAGGCCGATACGCGGGGCGGCGCCTCGCTCGGCGACGAGGGTCGGGCCGAGATCGCCGGCCTGAAGGTCCTGGTCGTCGAGGACGCCGTCCTCCTGGCTCTGGAGCTGGAGGCGGCGCTCAGCGAAGCGGGCGCCGAGGTTGTCGGGCCCGCCTCCAGCCTCGAGGAGGCCATGGGAATGCTCGACCGGGTTTTCGACGTCGCCCTTCTCGACGCCGATCTCAACGGCCAGTCCGCCGCCCCTCTGGCCGAGGCGCTCAAAGCTCGTGGGCGGCCGTTCATCCTGGCCACCGGTCACAAGGGTTCGGCGGGGCTGCCCGAGGACACGACGGTCCCGGTTGTGCGCAAGCCCTACAACGTCCGCCAGATCGCCCTGGCTCTTTTCCAGGCGACGAACCGCCCTGCCGCTAGCTCACAGGAATGATGTTGTCGTCGGAGTTGCGGTCGATGAGTTCGTTGTAGGGATCGATTCCGGCGAACCGTGGCTTGACCGCGGTGACGAACCGCAGGGTGTGGGCCCCTGACGCGACCGGCCGCTTGCCGAGGTACAACACCTTGTCGGATCCGAAACCGCGATCCCCCGGCTTGGCGGTGAACAGCCCCACATCGACCGTCTCGTTCATGGGGGCCGGCGTCTCCCGGCCCGCGCCGTTGGCGTAGCGCTTCTCGGCTCTGAAGGTGAAGGAGACGTCGTACCGCCCGTCCGGCCGGCGTGTGGCCTGGGCCTTGCCGGCCTCGAGGTCGTAGAGGGTGATCTTCTCGAAGAGATCGGTGATCAGCGCCTGCTTGTCGGGCGGGGCCTGGGCGCGCAGGGCCGCCACCAGATCGAGCGCCGTGGGATAGGGCGCGCCCTTGAAGGCGTATTTGGCGAGCAGCGTGCGCAAGGCCCGATTGACCGCGTCCTCGCCGATCTCGTCGGCCAGGCGGTACATGACCAGCGAGCCCTTGCGGTAGTGGATGTAGCCCTGGTTCTCCACCTTCTCGAGGGGCATTTCCTCGGCCGCCTCGCCGCCTCGGGCGCGCAGATAGGAGTCGAGTTCGAATTTGAGGAACTTGCGGATCTGGTCGGGGCCATAGAGCCGGCGCATGACCCGCAGAGCCGAGTATTGAGCCAGCGTCTCCGACAGGACCGTCGCGCCCTGCTGGTCGGCTCCGATCAGCTGATGGGCCCACCATTGGTGGGCGAATTCATGGGCCGCCACGTAGCTCACCAGGTCGATGCGCGTCGGATCGCGATAGTCGGCGATGAACCCCAGGCCTTCGGACCATGGAAAGGTTCCGGCGAAGGATTGGGCGAACTGGGCGTAGTCGGGGAACTCGACGATCCGCGCCTGGTCGAATTGATAGGGGCTGAAATTGGTCTGGTAGTAATCCAGCGAGACGCGGAGAGCTCTCAGCATCCGCGTCACGTTGGCGCTGTGCCGGGGATCGTAATAGACGCTGAGCTTGACCCCCCTGTAGACCTCGCTCTTCACCGCATACCGGGCCGACTGGATCGAGAAGAACTGCAGGATCGGCCGCTCGGTGACAAAGCGGGCGGTGCGCAGACCGTTCTTCACGTCGTCCGACACCTCCCGGCCCGGCGCCATGGGAACCTGGTCGGCGGGCGTGGTGATGGTGATATCGCTCGTCGCCCAGCCCGCGCGGCTCGCGTAGTTCCTGGCCCGCGAGGCCTGATCGCCCAGGGGTGCGGGGTGAAGGGCGGCCGGCAGGCCATATTTGCGCCGCTTGCCGCGATCGACCAGCAGCAGCGCGCGGTCCATGCCGATGATCGGGGCGAACTGGAAGGAGTTCACGAAGGTTCCATTGTCGACGACGCTCGTCAGATCGCGGGTCCGCCGGCGGGAGGTGCGAAACCCGCGTTCGGCCAGGCGGGTCTCGAAGGACAGGGTCCGCCGTTCGCCGGGCGCCATGGGGGTGTCGAAGGCGAAGATGCGGTAGTTGAAGCGCTCGAAGGTGCGTTTGGGCCACGCCCCCTGGACGCTCAGGGCCCGCACGTCCAGGTCGCGATCGAAACGGACATGCACCTCACGCAAGGGTTGGTCGGTGTGGTTCTCCAGCACATAGACACCGCGGGTATCGAGGGCCGGGGCGTGCGGATCGAGGGTCACGGCCAGGCGGACGGCGACCACGTCCGGCTGGGGAACCTTCTCGTACGGCAACAGGGCCTTTTCGTAGTCGGCCATCCAGCGATCGTCGCCCGGACCCGTGCGGTAGGGATTAAGGACATTGGTGTTCTGATAAATGTAGATACCGGCGGCGATGAAGATCACCACGGCCGCCGCCCCGAGCCAGCCGGCCGGCCCCCTGAGCCTGGCCGCGGCGCGCCGGAAGCGCGCGCCAGGGCCGCTGGACGCGCCGCGCCGCCACAGGGCGTAGGCGGCGACCAGCAGGGCCAGGCTGAACGCGCCCCAATAGAGCCTGAACCACCAGGCGCCGATCCAGAACTTTCCCTGGCCGTTCATGTCCGACAGGGGAACCGGGTTGGTTCCTCCGAAGATGTAGAGATTGTGCTCGAAGCCGTTGGACGGCAGAGCGAAGGTGGCGATGATGTAGAGGGCCATCACCCCCCAGCCGACGTATTTGTTGGGCGCGATCACCTGGCCGAACACGGCCAGGGCGGCGAGTATGGAAAGGTCGACGACGCCTGGGATCAGGTACCACAGCAGGTACTTGCCCAGCTCGTAGTGGTGGTAGCCCTTGAGGGTCTGGACGAGGATCGCCGCCAGCACCCCGACCACCAGGGTGGCGGCCAGGACCAGGATGACCGCCGCGGTCTTGGGCACGATGAAGGTCCAATCCGGCGAGGGAGCGGCCTCGATGATCTCGTGGGTGCGCCGTTCACGGTCCCGCCAGACCAATTCGCCGGAGTAGAAGGCGGCGATGATCACCACGAAGGCGGTAAAGCTGCCGTCCAGACCCGGAATCAGCAGCCGGGTGACCGGCCACAGGGCGCCGCCGTAGCGGCCGTCGTCGGCCAGCGACCACAGGTAGCCGCCGGCGTTGGCCAGGCCGAGTCCCAGGAGGATCCAGAACACCGGGCTCTTGAACACCTGGGCCATGTCGAAACGGGTGCGGGCGAGGAACTGGGCGAAAATCGCCGCCCGGTCGAAGCGCGGGCGCAAGGCCGGCGCTCGGGAGCCGGTCCGCCCGCCGACGGGCGCCGCGACCGGCCGCCGGCTCGCCCGCCCCGGCGCGGCGTCGTGACGGTAAAGGGGGAGGGCGAGGGCCAGGGCGCCAAGACCAAGGCCGACACAGAAGATCCGGTTGAAGAGCAGGGCGCCGGTGAGGGCCGGCAACAGGGTGTTGCGGTCGTTGGCCGTCCAGTAGCGGGTGGCGACGTCGAAGGCGAAGAGACCGATCGGATCCCACGGCGCGGCCAGCGGCTCGATGTCCGGCTTGCCCAGGGCGATTCCGGAGAGAATGTAGGCCACCACGAAGACGATCATGGCGACGAACACCGAGGCCATGGAGCGCGTCGTGGTCGCCAGGAGGAAGAACACCGCCGAAGACATCAGCAGCATCGGTCCGGCCATTACCGCCACGGCGAAGGCGTACACCGCGGGTCGGAAGGGTCCGAGTTTTTCAGGGTCGAGTCCGGGGATCAGGGATCCGACCATCAGGCCGGCGGTGACCCCCAGGAAGGCCAGGATGGCGACGGCGAAGGCCCCCAGGAAGCGGCCATACAAATAGTCGAACTTGCTCAATGGGGCGGCGCGCAGGATGGGGCCAAAGCCGGTGTCGTCGTCGCGCAGCACGGCGCCGGCCACGAAGGCCGTGGAGGCGAACATGAAGAACAGCCCCATGATCAGGTTGATCTGGATGATCGCGAAAGGCGAGTTCTTGTGGACGTTGGCGGTATCGCCGATGCTGATGTTGTCGCTGGCCATGTAGCCGAAGGTCAGCAGAAAAAAGAGTCCGACCACCGCCCAGAAAAGCGGCGAGCGAATCTGCTGGCGAAACTCAAAGGCCGCGACCTTGCCCAGCATGGCCCGGCGTCAGGCCGCCCGAGCGGGCACGCCCGCTTCGGTCAGAGTCGAGAAATAGACGTCGTCGAGGCCGCCGGGGGTGGGCGAAAATCCTTCGCCCGGATCGGTATCGCTGAGAACGTGGACCACGGTGCGGCCGGAAAACAAGCGCTGGGATATCACCTGGCGAGCGGCCCGGATGCGGGCCAGCTCGTCCTTGTCGACGCTCTTCATCCAGATTCTCCCGGCCAGCGAGGCCACCAGATCCGTCGGCGCGCCCTGGCGAACGATCCGGCCGTCACTGATGATCGCCATGGCCGGACAAAGGTCGGCGACGTCGGCGACGATGTGTGTGGAAAGCAGGACCACGACGTTCTCGCCGATCTCGGCCAGAAGATTCAGGAACCGGTTGCGTTCCTCCGGGTCGAGGCCGGCGGTGGGCTCATCGACGATGATCAATTGCGGCTCGCCGATCAGGGCCTGGGCGATGCCGAACCGCTGCCGCATGCCGCCGGAATAGCCGGCCAGGGCTCGCTTGCGATGCTCCCAGAGATTGACCTGCTGAAGCAGGCCGTCGACCACGTCCTTCCGCGCCTTCGGCTCGGCCAGGCCTTTGAGCACCGCCAGGTGGTCGAGCATTTCCGCCGCCGAGACGCGCGGATAGACCCCGAAATCCTGGGGCAGGTAGCCGAGGGTGCGACGCAGGGCATCCGGCTCCCTGAGGACATCGATGTCGCCAAAGCGCACGAAGCCGGAGCTGGGCGTCTGTAAGGTGGCGACGATGCGCATCAGGGTCGACTTGCCGGCCCCGTTGGGTCCCAGGAGACCGAACATGCCCTTGGGGATCGTCAGGCTGACGTCGTCCAGGGCCCGCACACCACCCTTGTAGACATGGCTCAAGGCCTCGATGATGAGCATGGCTGCGCGCCTTTTTTTGCTCCCAGGGTGAAGTTCGCCCCCTGCCGCAATGCCTGCGCGGACGCTGGGCGGCAAGTGAAAGAACGGTTAGATACGCCGCCATGGACCTTCCCCTGCCCACCGCCCTGCCCCAACCGTCGGTCGCCGTGGAGGGGACCCAGGCCCGATTCCCCGTGCGTCGCATCCTGTGCGTGGGGCGCAACTACGCCGCCCACCGCCGCGAAATGGGGGGCGATGATCCCGACCCGCCGTTTTTCTTTTCCAAACCGGCCGACGCCGTGGCCCCGTCGGGCGCCGACATTCCCTATCCTCCGGCGACCGCGGATCTGCACCATGAGGTTGAGCTGGTGGCGGCGCTCGGGGCCGGCGGTTCGGATGTCGCCGTCGAAGACGCCCTCGGCCTGGTGTTCGGCTATGCGGTCGGCGTCGATCTTACCCGCCGCGATCTGCAGGCGGCCGCTCGCGGCAAGGGCCAGCCGTGGGACGCCGCCAAGGGCTTCGACCATTCGGCGCCCATCGGCGCGATCTGTCCGGCCGCCGGTCCGCCGCCGCAAGGCGCCATTCGCCTGGCCGTCAATGGCGAAGTCCGCCAGAACGCCGCCGTCGCCGACATGATCTGGGATGTGGCCCACATCATCGCCGAGGCGTCTCGGCTGTGGCGACTTGCGCCGGGCGATCTGATCTTCACCGGCACGCCGGAAGGGGTCGGGCCGCTCGTCCGCGGCGACGAAGTGACCTGCGAAATCGAGGGCGTCGGACGCCTCGACTTTCGCATCGCCTGACGATTTGGAAGGACCCGCCGCATGAGACCCGCCCTGCTCGCCGCCCTGCTCGCCGCCGTCCTCGCTCTCGCCGCCGGTCCCGTGGTGGCCCAGGAGCGGGCGGCGCGCGTTCCCCTCGACGGCGAGCGGACGATCGGCGGGGTGACCGTCGGCTGCACGGGCATCGGCCAGTCGAAAAGCGATCCGCGCTGGCGGGCCTATCCGATCCGGGTGGAATTCGCCGCTCCCGGCGGCGACTATCTCGCCGACGAGGCCCTGAGCATTTCGGACCACACGGGCGCGATCCTGGCCCGCGTCGCCTGCGAGGGCCCGTGGGTCCTGCTGCGCCCCGAATCCGCGGGAGACTACACGTTCAAGGGCTGGCCGACGGGGGCGGAGGCGCAGGCCAAGGGCGGAAGTTTCCGCATCCCGGCCAAGGACCAGGCGCGCCTGGTCCTGCAGTTCCCCACCCGCTGAAGACGCCGTGCTCGACGACCTCAAGGCCCGCAACCTCGCTTGGTCCCTCGGCAAACGAGCGGCCGATCCGGATTTCTTCAGCCGTCTCGAACGGCAGCAGAGTCCCGGCTACCTGTGGATCGGCTGTTCCGACAGCCGGGTGCCGGCCAATGAGATCGTCGGTCTCGATCCGGGCGAGCTCTTTGTCCACCGCAACGTCGCCAACCTCGCCCCGCCGCAGGACGCCAACTACCTGTCGGTGCTGCAGTTCGCCGTCGAGGTGCTGCAGGTGCGCCACGTCCTGGTGGTCGGGCACTATGGCTGCGGCGGGGTCAGGGCGGCGATCGAGGACCACCGCCACGGCCTGATCGACCACTGGCTGCATCCGATCCGCGATACCGCCCGGGCCTGCCGCGCCGAGCTGGCGGCCCTGCCGCCGGGCCGGCCGCGGGAAGACCGTTTGTGCGAACTCAATGTGATCGCCCAGGTGCGCAACGTCGCTTCCGATCTCTTCGTGCGCGACGCCTGGGCCCGCGGCCAGGCCCTCAGCGTCCACGGCTGGGTCTACGCCTTGAGCGACGGACTCGTGCGCGATCTGAACGTGACGGTCTCCTCGACGGCCGACCTCGAGGCGCTGCAAGCCCCTGGCTGACCGACCGCCTCACGCGTGGCCGTTCACCGTCGCCAGCGCCGGCGCCGCGGAGGCGCCGGAATAGGTGATGTCGGTCCCGCCCTGGCCATCGCTCGCGGCGGCGAAGTCGGCGGCGATGAACTGGCCGATCAACCGGATCTGCGCGGTGTGGACGCCGTTGGCGACGGTCAGCGTGCCGGCAGTCGCCGTGCCGGAGTAGCTCGCCGTCGTGGCCGAGCCGAAGGGGACCGAGCGGATGTCCAGGGTCTCCCCGGCCGCGAACTTGCGCACGCTGGCGGCGAAGGCGGCCGCGTCGGCCAGCTCCAGCACCGCGTTGGGGCCGGTGAAGGTGACGGTCTGGGTCGCCGCGACGGCGTCGCGGAACTCCAGGGTCGCGCCGGTCCCAACCCTATCAACGCCGGTTCCCGTCACGGGGCCGTTGAGCTCCAGGAGGCCGATCGACGCCACGATCGTGCCAGAGTTGACGATGCTGCTGGTGATCACGCTGGAGCCGGTCCCGCCCGACTTTTTGAGCAGGCCACTGTTGTCGATCTGCGTCCCGGTGGCGCCGGACGCGGCTGCGATGTTTCTGTCGCCGGTGATCAGCACCTGACCGCCGGCGGCGTTCGTCAGGGTGGCGCTGGTGGTCAGTTGCAGCAGGGCGGCGAGGCTGATCGTGCCCTTGTTCGTCAGCACGCCTTGATCGACGATCGCCGCCGCATTGGTTAGCAGGGCGCCGGGCGCGATGTAGTTGGCGCCGGTGAAATGCCAACCAGCGCCGGCATCGACCTGAATCAGGGCGAAGCCGCTGATCTTCTGACTGCCGATGCCGGTGATGGTTCCCGCGCCTGCCGCGGCGGCCAGTTCGAGCGTGCCTCCGCCGCCGGCAAGCTCGCCGATAATGTGGCCGGACCCCTCCTCGATCATGCGGCTGGAGGGCGAGCGCAATTGGACCGCGTATCTCCCCGCAGTCATGGCCGCGATCGTGCCGAAATTGATCACCGTCCCGGTGGCATGGAACTTGCCGCCATTGTAGGACTTTATGCCGTTTGAGCCGGAAATTTCGGCCGTCGTGTTGTCGGCCGCGCCGTTGACCAGCGTTCCGTCTTCGCCGAGATACACGGCGAAATCAGTGTGTGGATGCAGCGTGCGAGTCGACGAGATGAGACCGTAGTTGACCACCACCCCCAGAGCGCCGGTCTCCACGGCGATTCCGTAGTTGATGATCGCCGCGCTAGAGTTGGCGGCGCCACCGTTGGTCACCGTGCCGCGGCTGAAAATGTGGACGTAGTTGATAGTGCCGAAGTTGGCCACCGCGCCGATCCCGGAGATTTCGACCCCGCCGATCGTGTCGAAGTTGGCCACGGAGCCGGGCCCATTGATCTCCACCCCGCTGCCGATCGTGCCGAAGTTGGCCACGGAGCCGTACCCCGTGATTCCCACGCTGCCGATCGTGGCTGCGCCGTTGGTGGTCGATCCGTTGGTGACGGCGCCACCGTTCTGAAGCAACACAGCCGTGGTCCGCTCGCTGAAGCCGGAGCCCCGAACTTGGTTGAAATCGGTGAATAAGGTCCCCTCGATAGTGCCGCTGTTGACCACCGTGCCGGGGCGGCCGGAGATCTGGACCCCGTAGGCGATATCGGCGCTCTGGTTGGCGCCGGTTCCATTGAGCACCATCCCGCCCTTGGTCAGGCGAACCGAAACGCCGGACTTGAAAATTGAATAGGGGTAGGTGGTGTAATAGCAGCTCGTCGGGCCGCCGATGAAACCGTTGTTGGTCACCGAGCCGCGGCCGCCCGAGATATAGACCCCATTGGCGAGCGAGGCCGGGATGCTCCCGTTCGCCCCGTTTTCGACGCTGCCGCCGGAGGTCATCTCCACCGAGACAGTGCGATCCTTGATGTAGAAATTCCGCGGGTAGGGCGGCGGACTGGCTTTGTAATAGTCATAGTAGGTCCCTAGGACCGTCCCCTCATTGGTCACCGTGCCGACGCGGCCGGAGATGGTCACGCCATTGGCGATCCGCGCCAGGGTCGAAGAATTGGTGACCATGCCGCCCTCCTCCAGCAGCACGCTCGGCCCATAGTAGCTCGCATATGTCCCATCCGGCGTCGCCGCGCTCGTGATCGTCGCCGCGTTGACCACTGTGCCCTCGGCGGTCGCGACCAAAATCGCCGCCCCGGCCCCGCCCTTTGTGCGGCCGCCCTCGATCAACGCCGTCGAGTCCGTCGCGCCGCCGTTGCTGATCAAGCCGCCGTCGGCGAGCTGAATCCCGTAGGTCGCGCCCGCCACCGTGCCTTGATTGTAGATCGACGAGGCATGAGTATTGGTGGTCGTCACCCCCGCCCCGCCGACCGAGCCGGCGGCGCCGATGGTGAGAATCCGATAAGCTGCCTGGAGATAGTAGCCGCCCGGATAGGCGCCGTTGAGGGTCTTGGCCGCCATGGTTCCTCCTCGACGCCCGCGAGCGTCTGTCATCTAGCGTCCTGGCCCGGCCAGAGCCGGGGCGGGATGGGCGACGAAAGTGATGTCGGTGCCGCCCTGGCCGTCGCTGGACATCGCGAAGTTGGCGGCGGCGAATTGGCCAAGCAGCGCGATCTTGGCGACATTCGAGCCGTTGCTCACGGTGAGCGTGCCGGCGGAATTTGTCCCCGAATAGCCGAGTTTGGTCGCGGCCCCGAAGGCGATCGAACGCAGATTGAGCGCGTCGCCGGCGGCGAACCCCGACACAGCGGCGGCGAACTGCGCCGCGTCGGTCAGCTCCAGCTGGCCGCCGCTGGAAAGGAAGCTGATCGTCTCCCCGACCGCGACGCTGGCCCGGAACTCGATCACACCGCCGCCGATTTCCCACACACCCGTCCGCCCCTGAGCGCTGACCGGGCCCTCGACCTTCAGCACGCCGGAATTGTCGACGATCGTGCCCCAGTTCGTCACGCTGGCGCCAAGGTTGCTTATCCCCGTTCCGCCGGTCTTCTCGATTATCCCCTGATTGAAGATGGCCGTCCCGGTCGCCCCCGAGGCGGTCACGATTCCGGTGTCTCCGGTGATGTCGATTTGGCCGCTCGGGCCGTTGTTCAGAATGCCGCCTGTCGCCAGCTGAACCAGCGCGCCCAGAATCATGCTGCCGCCGTTGCCGAACTGTCCGGCGATGATGATGGCCGAAGCGTTCGTCAGCGTCGTTCCCGTTCCGACCCCGCTTTTCGTGAAGCGCCACCCCGCCCCGGCGTCGACCTCGATCAGGCCGAAGCCGCCGATGGTCCCCCCGAGGCCCGTGATCGTGCCGGCGCCCATCCCCGCCGCCAGTTCGAGCGTACCCCCGTCGCCTATGACCTGGCCGCCGAGGACGCCGGAAGCTTCCTCGATCAGACGGTCGGAAGAGGAGCGGAACCTGACCGCCTGGACCGTTCCGATCGTCCCGAAGTTGGTGATGGTCCCCTCACCGACAACTTGCACCCCGTATTCGATGATCGCGTGAGTGTCTCTCGACGTGCCGTTGATGACCGATCCATCGGATAGAAGAATCGAGCCGTCGATGGTCGCGAAGTTGGTGACCGTCCCGGTTCCCAACTCTACGCCCTCGATCAGCGTAGCCTTGGTGTCGCTCGGCGCGCCGTTGATCACGGCGCCATCGCCCAGGGAAACCGACGTGAACTGATAGTGGTTGTAACTCACGGCGGAGATCGTGCCGAAATTTATGACCGTCCCGAATCCGTGGATGTGGACGCCAAATCCGCCGGAAATGAGCGCCGTGGTGTCGATCGCCGAGCCGTTGGTGACCATGCCGCCTCGCTCGAGATCGACCGTGTAGCCGACATAGTATGGGGATGGGCCGGTCGGGTGCATGATCGTGGCCCGATTGACCACGGTCCCCGCGGCGCCCTCGACGACAATCGCCGAACCGGCGATGGTGTACTGGGAATAGCCGCTGATCACCGCCGCGGTGTCGCTGGCGCTGCCGTTGGTGATCCGGCCGCCATCGGAGAGGACGATCCCGTCGAGGCTTCCGGCCACCGTGCCGAGGTTGTTGACTGTCGACGGGTGCGCCGCGGTGGTCGAGACGCCCGGTCCGCCGATGTTGGCCGATCCCTCGATGTCGAGCTTGGTGAACGTGGGATTCAGATAGTAGCCGCTCGGATAGGCGGCGCTGATCGTCTTGCTGGTCACGGCGGCCTTCCAGATTTGGTGAGGGCGGCTCGGCCAATCTGACAGGCAATCTTCAGCCCGTCCAATGGCCAGCCCTCGCGCGGGGCTGGCGCCGTGCTTCCCGGGCCCCCGAATCGGGCGCCATAAAGCGGCCCTTAACCCTCTCGCGCGCACGGATTGGGCTGTAGTCTGGCGGGCGAATCGCGCGGGGGATCGATCATGGCGAGGCGGACGGCTCGGCGCGGTCACAAGCCCTGGTGGAAGAAGGCGCGGGAAGCCTGGACGCCGACCTTGCGAGCGCGGGTGGCCGGCGCCCTGGCGGTAGCGGTGGGCGCGACCTTGGCGGCGGTTCTGGCGACCTATCGCGCCTCCGATCCCAGCCTCGACGCCGCCGGGCCCGGGTCGCCCGCCAACGCCCTTGGAGCGCTGGGCGCCGACATCGCCGACATCGGCCTGCAGGGCCTGGGGCTTGGAGCCTGGGCCATCGCCCTCTTGATGATTTTTGCCGGCGTTCAGCGTCTGGTCGACTCGCGTCCGCCTCGCCGACCCGCGCGGCTCGGCTGGCGCGTGGCCTTGGCTGGGCTCGCCATCGCCGCGCTCGCCGGAGCGGCGGCGGCCCCCACCCCGCCGGCCGCGTGGCCCCTGGCCGCCGGGTTGGGCGGGATGATCGGCGATGGCTTGCTGGGCCTCGTCTCGCGCCCGCTCGATCTGGCAAATGCGCCTTCGCCCAGCCTCCTGGGCGCGCTCATCCTGGCCCTTTCGAGCTTGACGGCCACGGCCGCCGCCCTCCTCCTCGGCCGGCCGATCGGCGTTTTGCCGCGCCGGATGGAGACACCCCGCGCCGGGCCGCCCCTCGCCGTCACAGGTTCCCAGTCTGTGGCGGATGAGGAGGATGATGAGCCCTTCGACGACGAGGCCGATGAGCCTCTGGCCGGGGCCGGTCCGGCCATCAGGGCGCCGAAGGCCGGCCCGCGCCTGTCCACCCGCGAGGCCCGCGAAACCCAGCCGGCCCTGCCGTTCAGCGATGCCGCCGGCTTCCGCCTGCCCGAGCTGGCCATGCTGACCAAGTCCAAGCCGCGCGCCGCCACCATCGACGAGGGCGCCCTGCGCCAGAACGCCCAGCTTCTCGAAAGCGTCCTGGCCGAGTTCGGGGTGCGCGGCCAGATCGACCACATCCGTCCGGGGCCCGTGGTCACTCTCTACGAACTGGTTCCGGCCGCGGGGGTGAAGTCGGCCCGCGTCGTCGCCCTTTCGGACGACATCGCCCGCTCGATGAGCGTCGCCGCCTGCCGGGTGAGCGTGGTGCCGGGCCGGAACGCCATCGGCATCGAGCTTCCCAACCCGCGCCGGGAAACCGTCTACCTGCGCGATCTGCTGTCGAGCGCCGAATACGAGAAGGCCAGCCAGACCCTCCCGCTGGCGCTAGGCGAGACCATTGGCGGCGAGCCTTACATCGTCGACCTGGCCAAGATGCCCCACCTCCTGATCGCCGGCACCACCGGCTCCGGAAAGAGCGTGGGGGTCAACGCCATGATCCTCTCGATTCTCTACCGCCTCTCGCCGGAGGAAGCCCGGTTCATCATGATCGATCCCAAGATGCTGGAGCTGTCGGCCTACGACGGCATCCCGCACCTGCTGGCCCCGGTGGTCACCGATCCCAAGCGGGCCATCGTCGCCCTCAAATGGACGGTCCGCGAGATGGAGGACCGCTATCGGCGAATGTCGAAGATCGGGGTGCGAAACATCGCCGGCTACAACGAACGGGCGCGCGAGGCGGTGGCCCGCAAGGAGCACTTCGTGCGCACCATCCAGACCGGCTTCGACGAGCGCGGCCGGCCGATCTTCGAAGAGGAGAAGATCCGTCCCGATCCCATGCCCTACCTGGTCGTGGTGATCGACGAGGTCGCCGACCTGATGATGGTCGCCGGCAAGGATATCGAAGGGGCGGTACAGCGCCTGGCGCAGATGGCCCGCGCCGCCGGCATCCACCTGATCATGGCCACCCAGCGGCCGTCGGTGGACGTCATCACCGGCACCATCAAGGCCAACTTCCCCACCCGCATCGGCTTCCAGGTGACCTCCAAGATCGATTCCCGGACGATCATGGGCGAACAGGGGGCCGAGCAACTGCTGGGCATGGGAGACATGCTGTACATGGCCGGCGGTGGGCGGGTCACCCGGCTCCATGGCCCCTTCGTCTCCGACGGCGAGGTCGATACGGTGACCAGGTTCCTGCGCGCCCAGGGCGAGCCGCGCTATGTGCCCGATGTCACCGCCATGGATGAGGCCGATGAGGACGGCGATTTCGCGGGGGGCGGCGGCGAGGTCGGGGGAGCGGAGCTCTACGACCAGGCGGTGGCCGTGGTCACCCGCGACCGCAAGGCGTCGACCAGCTACATCCAACGCCGCCTGCAGATCGGCTACAACCGCGCCGCCTCCCTGATCGAACGGATGGAAAAGGAGGGCGTGGTCAGCGCCGCCAACCACGCCGGCAAGCGTGACGTCCTGGCCGGGCCGCCGCCGGTCTGATAGGCCTCCGCGGTCCATGGATCGCGTTTCGTCTCTTCATCGCCGGCGACTGCTGGCGCTCACCCTGGCCTCGGCGGCCTTTCCGGCCCTGGCCACGCCCCTCGCCGGTCCGGACCAGGCCCTGGTCGAACGGGCGCGGGATTATCTGCGCGGCCTCTCCAGCGCCATGGGCCGCTTCGCCCAGACCGATCCGCGCGGTCGGGTGACCACCGGGACCTTCTACCTGCGCCGTCCTGGCCGGGCGCGATTCGAATATGACCCGCCGTCCGGCCTGGTGGTCGCCTCCAATGGCTTCCGCGTCGCGGTCCTCGACAAGCGGCTGGGGACCCTCGACGCCTACCCCCTGGGCGCCACGCCGCTGGGGATCCTGTTGTCGCGGGACATCCGCATCGACAAGAAGGTGGCGATCGGATCGGTGAGCCGCCGGCCGGGCGGCTTCTCGATCCTCGCCTTCGACGCCGGCAAACGCGGCCAGGGCGAGATCAGCCTGGATTTCAGCGACAGCCCCCTGGCTCTGACCGGATGGACGATCACCGACGCGCAAGGTGGCGTCACCCGGGTGAAGCTCGCCGACTTCGCGGCCGGGAAGGCCATGCCCAACAGGTTCTTCGAACTCGCCCCCGAGTCCGGCCCCAAGGCCGCGGCGAGGTAGGGTGCGCCTGCGGATCGCCACGTGGAACGTCAACTCGGTGCGCCTGCGCGCCGAACAGGCGGCCCGCTTCATCGCCGAGCAGGCCCCGGACGTGCTCTGCCTGCAGGAGATCAAATGTCGAGAGGGGGAGTTCCCCCGCGCCGCCTTCGAAGACGCCGGCTTCCCCACATCGCGATCAACGGCCAGAAGGGCTGGCACGGCGTGGCGATCGTTTCCCGCCTTCCCCTCGAGCCGGCCCGGCCGCTCGATCTGTGCCGCGAAGGCCACGCCCGCTGTGTATCGGCCAGCATCGCCGGCATCGAGATTCACAATCTCTATATTCCCGCCGGCGGCGACACCGCCGATCCCGAACTGAACCCGAAGTTCGCCCACAAGCTCGACTTCTACGCCCGCCTGACCGCCGAAATGTCGATCCGCGATCCCATGGCGCCGCTGATCATCGCCGGCGATCTCAACGTCGCGCCGGGCGAGAACGATGTGTGGAACCACAGGTTCATGTCCAAGGTGGTGAGCCACACGCCGGTCGAGGTGGCGGCCATGACGGCCCTTCAGGCGAGTCTGGGATTCCTCGATCCGATGCGCGAGACGGTCCCCGAGCCGGCCAAGCTCGCCTCGTGGTGGAGCTACCGCGCCGTCGACTTCCGCCGGAGCGCCGCGGCTTGCGTCTGGACCATATCCTCCTGAGCCCCGGCCTGGGCCCCGTCGCCCGCCGGGAGGGAACCCCCGCCGTCCGCATCCACGACGACGTCCGCGCCTGGGAGCGTCCCAGCGACCACGCCCCGGTCAGTCTCGATCTCGGTCTCTAAAGCGGGTTGAGGAAAAGTGCGAAGCGGTTTTCCGCCCGCAATCCGCTCTAAATATAAAGAATCGATCACGTTTTATGATTTTGGATCGATTTGATCCAAAATCATGATCTAGGGCGCCAGGCGGTAGCCGCCCGCCTCGGTGACCAGCAGATGGGCGGCGGCCGGATCGGGCTCGATCTTCTGGCGCAGGCGATAGACGTGGGTCTCCAGGGTATGGGTGGTGACCGCGGCGTTATAACCCCAGACTTCGGCCAGCAACTCCTCGCGCGACACCGCCTTGGCTCCGGCCCGATAGAGATACTTGAGGATATTGGCTTCCTTCTCGGTGAGCCGCAGCTTGTGGCCTTTCTCGTCGACGAGAAGCTTGGCGGCCGGCTGGAACTCATAGGGCCCGATCCGAAAGACGGCGTCCTCGGACGCTTCGTGGTTGCGCAGCTGGGCCCGGATGCGAGCGAGCAGGACATTGAATTTGAAGGGCTTGGTGACGTAATCGCCGGCCCCTGAATCGAGTCCCAGAATGGTGTCGGCCTCCCCCGTAGCGGCGGTGAGCATGATCACCGGGGCGGTGACTCCGGCGGCCCGCATCAAGCGGATCGCCTCGCGGCCGTTCATGTCGGGCAGGTCGACGTCGAGCAGGATGAGGTCCGGCCGTCCGGACCTCGCGGCTTCCACCCCCTGCGAGGCCGTGGCCGCCGCCACCGGCGCGAATTCCTGGTGCAGTTCCAATTGCTCGGAAAGGGCCTCGCGCAGATCGGAATCATCATCGACGATCAGGATAGTCTTGCGCCGGGCCATGGGCCGGACCATGCACCGTTTGGCGCCCCGCCGCCAAGGGGCGCCGCGCTCGAAGGACGACACGGCCGACGATGATCGTCACCGCCTACGCCGACGGATGGATCGAGCTCCCCGGTCGCCTGGCCCGGTGCGCCCTGGGACGGGCCGGCGTCAGCCCGGCCGGCGCCAAGCGGGAAGGCGATGGCGCTACGCCGGCCGGCCTTTGGCCCTTGCGCCGGGTGCTGTGGCGTCCCGATCGCGGCGCCGAGCCGCGGACCCGCCTGCCGCACGCCGCCATTGCCCTGGACGACGGCTGGTGCGACGCCCCGGGCGACCTCGCCTACAACCGGCCGGTGAAGCTTCCCTTTCCCGCCAGCGCCGAGCGCCTGTGGCGCGACGACCGGGCCTACGACCTCGTCGTGATCCTCGGCTACAACGACGAGCCGGTGGTCGCCGGGGCCGGCTCGGCGATCTTCGCCCATCTGGCCAAGCCCGATTTCAGCCCCACGGAAGGGTGCGTCGCCCTGGACCCGGGCGATCTGATCCATCTCCTGGCCCACGCCCGGCCCGGCGACGCCCTGCGGGTATCGCCGAACGCCCGTCGCGGCTAGGGATCATGAGGCCTGGGCCCGAACAACGCTTCTCCGACGCGCACCCGGGTGGCCCCGAAACGGATCGCCAGGGCGAAGTCGGCGCTCATCCCCATCGAGAGCTCGGTCAGGTCGTTGCGGCGGGCGATCTTGGCCAGCAGGGCGAAATGGGGGCCGGCCGGCTCGCCGAACGGCGGGATGCACATCAGGCCGGCGGGCGAAAGGCCGTATTGCCTTCGACAAAGACCGATGAAGCGGTCGGCCTCGAGCGGCGGCACGCCGGCCTTTTGCGGCTCTTCGCCGGTGTTGACCTGGATGAGGATCTGCGGCGCGACCCCGACGGCGGCGATCGCCTCGGCCAGGGCCTTGGCGAGCTTGGGGCGGTCGAGGGTTTCGATGGCGGCGAAGAGGCGCACCGCCTCGCGCGCCTTGTTCGACTGCAGGGGGCCGATGAGGCGAAGCTCCACGCTCGGGCGGGCGTCTCGCCAGCGGGCGGCGGCTTCCTGAACGCGATTTTCCCCGAACACCGTCTGGCCGGCGTCCAGCAGGGGAGCGACGCGCGACCACGGCTGCTGCTTGCTCACGGCGGTGAGGCTCACTTCGCCAGGCTCGCGCCCGGCGGCGCGGGCGGCGGCGGCCATGGCGGCGAGCACGGCTTGGCGGGCGGCGGCGGGATCGAAAGCGGGACCGGTCATTGAGTCCTGTTTGGCAGATCTGGCGGGCGGCGCGAAGGCTCGCGGGGGACCGGGCGCGACGGTGGCCGCCCCTGTTGTTCTTCACCGATCCTGACCGCGTTCCCGATCCGGTCCGCGTCGCCGAACGGCTGCCGCGTGGCGCCGGGGTCGTCTACCGGGCCTTCGGCGCCGCCGACGCGGTTTCGGAGGGTGGACGTCTGGCCCGCGTCTGCCGCCGGCGCGGGCTGGTGTTGTTCGTGGGCGCCGACCCCCGCCTCGCCGCGCGACTGGGGGCCGCGGGCGTTCATCTGCCGCAGCGCCTGTCCGGACGAGCCGGAACCATCCGGGCCCTGCGCCAGCGGTATCTGGTCACCGCCGCCGTCCACGATCTCGCTTCGGCGCTCACTGCCCGCCGCGCGGGCGCCGAGGCGCTGGTGGTTTCGCCGGTCTTCGCCAGCCGCAGTCCTTCGGCCGGCCGGCCTCTGGGCCCCCGCGCCCTGGCCGCCCTGATCCGCGAGGCGGGCGCGCCGGCCTATGCCTTGGGGGGCGTCAACGCCCGCACCGTGGGCGCCCTGGCGCGCACAGGCGCGCTCGGCGTCGCCGCGGTCGAGGCTCTGGTCGAAGGAGGCGCCTAGATCACGATGACTTTGGATTGAATCAATCCAAAGTCATAGAACGTGATCGATTCCTTATACTTAGAGCGGGATGCGGGCGGAAAACCGCTTCGCACTTTTCCTTGGGCCCGCTCTAGAACTTGAAGACGGTTTCCAGCCGCACGCGTGGCGCGGGAAGCTGCGGTTGGCCCAGCCGCAGGGATTCGGTCTGATCCGGCGCCAGGCTGACGGCTCCGCCGATGTGCAGGCGGCGGGTCAGGCGGTAGTAGACGCCGGGGGAGACGTCCTTGAGTTCGAGGCCCCGATCGAGGGAGTGCTGCTCGACATCGAGTTTGAGCCCCCAGCGGCCCTTGGCCGAATCCCATTCCAGGGTCCGCCCGGCGCTGACCGGGGCGCCGCCCATGGTCGGGGCGAAATCGGCCGACGAGGCGAGCTGCAAGCCGGCTGCTTCGGCGCGCCCGCCCGCCGCCCCGGCCACGAGGGCGAGCGAAGAGACGACGGCAATGGCGAGGCCAGAAGGCTTCATCGGCGGCGAACCACAACCCCAGCACAAGACCCGCGCCGTTGCTCCGGTCGCGGTTTACTGCAAACGCGATAAAAGACCCATTCGGCTCGCGGTCAACCGGCACGGTTTCGATTCCGCCTCCTTGGTGCGAAATGGCGCCGGTTCTGTGGCCCCACGGACACGCAACGCGCTCGGCAATTCTCGATTTGGCGCACGGCGGCGAATGTTATAGACGAACGGACCGGGGCGAACCGCGCCGCACGGCGCCAGACTTGAAGATGAGAGAGCAGGAATCCATGAGCAAGCCGGCGCCCTTGAGTGGACGTGGTCTCGCGCGAGTTATCGTCTGCGCGCTCGCCCTGAGCATCGGCGCCCTCGGCCTGGCGGGCTGCGCGTCCCACGCCCCGGGCGGCGGCGCGCGCGGCGCTCCGGTCGGCGCGATCGGCGTCAACGGCTACCTGTGGCGCGCCACCCTCGACACCTTGGCCTTCATGCCGCTCGCCTCGGCCGACCCCTACGGCGGGGTGGTGATCACCGACTGGTACGCCAATCCCGACAAGCCCGACGAGCGCTTCAAGGCCACCGTCTACATTCTCGATTCCCGGCTGCGCGCCGATGGCCTCAACGTCACTGTCTTCCGCGAGGTCAGCAACGGGGCCGGCGGGTGGACCGAGGCGCCCACCTCGGCCCAGACGTCGCTGGACATCGAGAACGCCATCCTCACCCGGGCCCGTCAGCTTCGGCTTTCCAACCTGAAGGGCTAGAACGGGCCCATGGCCCGCTATGAGCCCAAGATTGTCGAGCCCAAGTGGCGCGCCGCTTGGGCTGACGCCGGCGTCGACCGCGCCGACGAGTCTTCGCGCGCGCCGAAATACTACGCCCTGGAAATGTTTCCCTATCCTTCGGGACGCCTCCACGTAGGCCATGCGCGCAATTACGCCATGGGCGATGTCAACGCCCGTTTCCGCCGGGCCCGAGGCTTCAACGTCCTTCACCCGATGGGCTGGGACGCCTTCGGCCTGCCGGCCGAGAATGCCGCCGCCGAGCGGGGCGTGGATCCCGGCGAATGGACGGCCGGCAACATCGCCGCCATGCGCGACGAACTGAAGCGCCTGGGTCTCGCCATCGACTGGTCGCGCGAGTTCGCCACCTGCGATCCGGAATATTACGGCCGCCAGCAAGCCCTGTTCCTCAAGCTGTGGGCCAAGGGGCTCGCCTACCGCAAGGAGGGCGTGGTCAACTGGGACCCGGTGGACATGACCGTGCTCGCCAACGAGCAGGTGATCGACGGCCGCGGCTGGCGCTCCGACGCCCCGGTGGAGCGCAAGAAGCTCACCCAATGGTTCCTGCGCATCACCGACTACGCCGACGAACTGCTCGATGGCCTGGCGGGCCTCGAGCACTGGCCCGACAAGGTCAAGCTGATGCAGGAGAACTGGATCGGCAGGTCCCGCGGGCTCGAGCTCGCTTTCGCTTTCGCCGGCCCGGCGCCGGCGGGTTTCGAGGCCGGCGTAAGGGTTTACACGACCCGGCCGGACACCCTGTTCGGGGCCAGTTTCCTGGCCATCGCGCCTGATCATCCGTTGGCGGAGGAAGTGGCCCGCGGCGCTCCGGCGGCGGCCGCCTTCATTGCCCGCTGCCGCACCGGCGGGACCAGCGAAGCGGCGATCGAGTCGGCGGAGAAGCTCGGCTTCGACACCGCCCTCCAGGTCACGCATCCATTTGACTCCACACGCCAATTGCCCGTGTGGATCGCCAATTTCGTGCTCATGGACTATGGGACGGGGGCGATCTTTGGCTGTCCGGCGCATGACCAGAGAGACCTGGACTTCGCCCGCAAATACGGCTTGCCGGTCACCGAGGTGGTTCTGCCGCCGGGCGAGGATCCGGCTTCGTTTCACGTGAAACTCGAAGCATGGACCGGGCCCGGACGAATTTTCAACTCCGGATTCCTGGACGGTCGCGATATCGAAGCCGCCAAGGCCGCCGCCATCGCCCGGGCCGAGGCGGAAGGGCGCGGCGAGGGGCGGACCGTCTACCGCCTGCGCGACTGGGGGGTTTCACGCCAGCGGGGCTGGGGTTGCCCCATTCCGGTGATCCACTGCCCTGCCTGCGGCATCGTTCCTGTCCCGGAAGCCGATTTGCCCGTGCGCCTGCCGACGGGCCTCGACTTCGCCAAGCCGGGCAATCCTCTCGCCCGCCATCCGACCTGGAAGCATGTTTCCTGTCCCCAATGCGGCGCCGCCGCCGAACGGGAAACCGACACCTTCGACACCTTCGTGGATTCGGCCTGGTACTTCGCCCGTTTCGCCGACCCCCGCGCCGAGGCGCCGATCGGTCCCGCCGCCAGCCGCTGGCTACCGGTCGATCAGTACATCGGCGGTATCGAGCACGCCGTGCTCCACCTGCTCTATGCCCGCTTCATGACCCGCGCCCTGCGTGACGAGGGCCTGGTGAGCGTCGACGAGCCCTTCGCCGGTCTGTTCACCCAGGGCATGGTCACCCACGAGACCTATCGCCGCCAGACTGGCGAGTGGCTGGAGCCGGCCGCCGTCCGCGTGGTCGCCGAAGGGACGTCCCGGCGCGCCTACGACATCGCCAGCGGCGAGCCGGTGATCATCGGCGATGCCGAGAAGATGTCCAAGTCCAAGCGCAACGTCGTCGCTCCGGCCGATATCGCCGACACCTATGGCATCGACGCCACCCGCCTCTTCGTGCTCTCCGATTCACCGCCGGACCGGGACGTGCAGTGGACCACCGCCGGCGTCGAAGGCGCCTGGCGCCTGGTAAACCGCATATGGGCCGAATTCGATGCCCAGCCCGCCGAGGCCGTCGGGCCGGCGAGCGACGAGGCGGCCGCCATGGCCCTGCGCCGCGCGACGCACCGGACGATCAAGGCCGTGACCGAGGCGCTGGAAACATTCCGCTTCAACAGCGCCGTGGCCCGCATTCACGAACTGGTCGGCCAGTTGCGCGCGACACCGGCGCCGGCAGCAGGATCGGCGGTGATCGCGGCCCGCGCCGAGACGCTGGCTGTCCTTGCCCGGCTGGTGGCTCCCTTCGCGCCCCATCTGGCCGAGGAATGCTGGGCCCGGCTGGGCTGCGAAGGGCTGGTGGCGGCGGCCCCGTGGCCGGACTATGATCGTGACCTGGCCGAGGACGACGAGAAAGTCCTGCCGGTGCAGATCGACGGCAAACGGCGCGGCGAGGTGCGCGCGCCGACCGGAGCCTCGGAGGAACGGGTGCGCGAGATCGTCCTGGCCGACCCGGACATCGCCCGCCGTCTGGAGGGGTTGACGGTCCGCAAGCTGATCGTGGTCAAGGACCGCATCGTCAATCTGGTGACCGGATGAGCGTGGCGCGCGCCGGTACCATCGTCTCGCTCGCCCTGGCGGCGGGGGCGCTGGGGGGTTGCGGCTTCACCCCGCTCTATGCCACGCCGGGCCTTTCGGCGGGCCTGTCCTCCATTGAAGTCGTCGCCCCCGACGGCCGGGTCGCCTTTCTCCTGCACGAGGATCTCGACGACGCCCTGGCCCGGGACAGGCAGGCCGCGCCAGCCTGGCGGTTGACCTTCACGGTGGATCAGACCCGCGATCCCCGCGGCCTCACCCTCAACGACTATGCCCAGCGCTATCAGGTCGGGGTGAGGGTGGACTACACCTTGACCAATCTGGCCACCGGCGCCGTCGCCCACAGCGGTCAGGTGTTCAGCCAGGTGAGCTACGACGCCGCCAACGATCCCTACGCCGGCATCGCCGCCCGTCAGGACAGCCAGCAGCGTGCCGCCGCCGACGCCGCCCGCAAGATCCAGCTCGATCTGGCCGCCTGGATGGCCGCCCACGCCAAGACGCCCTGAAGGGGCCCGCTTAGTCCGCCCATGGATCTGCGCCGCCGGCCGGACATCGAACGCTTCCTGGCCGCTCCGGGCCGCGAGTTCCGCGCCGCCCTCATTCATGGCCGCGATACCGGCGTGGTGCGCGAGCGCGCCCAGCAGCTGGCCGCCGCCTCTACCGAGCGGCCGGACGATCCCTTCGATGCCGCCCTGATCACCGAGGCCGATCTCGACGCCGCCCCCGCCCGCCTGGAAGAGGAGCTTGCCGCGGTTTCGATGCTCGGTGGCCGGCGACTGGTGCGCCTGCGGCTCTCCGACGGAGGGGCCAAGGTCGAGCGGGCCGCGGCCGAAGCCCTGGCCGGTCACCTCGAGGGCCGCTTCAATCCTGACGCCTTCTTCCTCATCGAGGCTGGCGACCTTTCTCGCGACAGTGCGCTCAGGCGCGCCGCGGAGAAGGCGCCGGCCTGCGCGGCGGTGATTTGCTATGAGGACGAGCCTGGCGATATCGCCCGGCTTACCCGTCAGGCGCTCGCCGCCGAGGGTCTGGGACTCACCTCCGACGCCGTCGAGTTGTTCGTCGCCCGCCTGCCCCACGAGCGGGGGGTGGCGCGCCAGGAGATCGAACGGCTGATCCTCTTTCTGGGCCCGGGCTCGGGCCGCACCGCCGGGTCCAAGGACCTGGACGACTTCCTGGGCGTCGAGCCCGAAGCCTCCCTCGCCCAGGCCGCCAGCGACGCCTTCGGCGGCCGGCTGGGACCGGCCCACGCCGGGCTGCGGCGAGCGGCGCGCGAAGGCCAGGGCGGCGCCGCGGCCGTGCGCCTGATGGGCCTCCACCTGGCCACCTTGCGGCGAATTGCGGTCGCCCAGGGAGCGGGCGCCTCCCTGCCGGAGGCGGTCAAAGCCGCCCGGGTGTTCTTCAAGAACGAGCGCGAGGTTTCCCGCCAAGCCCGGGCGTGGGTCCTCGACGAACTGGGCGCTCTCCAGCCTGAGATTCTCACCGCCGATCTCGCCTGCAAGAGCACCGGCTCGCCGGACGAACTGATCGCCGAACGCCTCGCCCTCACCATCGCCGCCCGCGCCAAGCGCCTGGGGCTGTAAACCCGCTTGCTTATGCAACCATTCGGTTGCATATAGCTCGCATGGACGATGATCTGGTCTTCAAGGCCTTGGCCGACCCGGCCCGGCGTCGATTGCTGGACAGCCTCCACGGGCGCGGCGGCCAGAAACTGGCCGACCTCACGCTCGGCCACGGCATGAGCCGCCAAGCCGTGACCAAGCACTTGAAACTTTTGGAAAAAGCCAACCTGATCGCCAGCGAAAAGCGCGGTCGGGAGCGGCTACATCACCTCAACCCTGTACCTATTCAGGAGATCGCCGATCGCTGGATCGGCAAGTTCCAGCGCGGTCCATTGCGCGCCCTCGCCGACCTCAAGCAGACCCTCGAAAGGAACGAGACATGACCACGAGCCGCTTCTTCTACATCACCTACATCCGGACCACGGCGCAACGGCTGTGGGACGCCCTCACCCTTCCCGAACACACGGAGGTCTATTGGGGGTGCCGCCAGGAAAGCGATTGGCGGCCGGGCGCCGGCTGGAAGATGTTCTTGCCGGACGGCCGGCTTGGCGATTCCGGCAAGGTCGTCGAGATCGATCCGCCCCGCCGCCTCGTCCTCGAGTGGCGAAATGAATTCCTGCCGGATCTCACGGCGGAAGGCCCGTCCCGCTGCGTAATCGAGCTGGAGCCGATGGGTGAGACGGTGCGCCTGAGCGTTTTGCACGAGATCGACAGGGAAGGTTCGAAGCTGATCGAGGCGGTGTCGAGCGGCTGGCCCATGATCCTCTCCAGCCTCAAGAGCCTCTTGGAGACTGGTCACCCCTTGCCGGCCCAGCCCCGGCCCCCGAAAGAGGCCTGAGCGCCGCCTGTTTCACGTGAAACAGCTCAGGCGGCCGGGCGGGGGCGCATCAGGCGGGCGCACAGGTCGTCCAGCTGTTCGAGCGCCTTGTAGGCGATGCGGATCTCGCCTTCCCCGCCGCGGTCACGGATGGCGACCTTGAGGCCGAGAACTTCCGACAGATCGTTCTCGAGGGCCGCCGTGTCGGCGTTCCTGCTCGCGGGGCGTCGCTTCGCCGTGGCCGGGCCAGCCGACCTCGCGCGCTTGGCGAGAGCCTCGGCCTGCCGCACGTTGAGCCCGCCGCGGATGACGCGCTCGGCCAGGGCCGCCGCTTCGTCCAGGTCGAGGAGGGCCCGGGCGTGTCCGGCGGTCAGCCGTCCCGCCTCGAGGTGTTCCTGCACCTCCTGCGGCAGACGCATGAGACGCAACGTGTTGGCGACATGGCTTCGGCTCTTGCCCACGATGCCGGCAATCGTCTCGTGGCTGCGATTGAAGCGCTTGATCATCCCCTCATAGCCCCGCGCCTCCTCCAGAGCGTTGAGATCGGCGCGCTGAATGTTCTCGATGAGCGCCAGCTCGATCACCTCCAGGTCGTCCAGTTCGCGGACCAGCGCCGGGATGGCGTGCGCACCAGCCAGCTGGCTTGCTCGCCAGCGCCGCTCGCCGGTAACGATCTGAAATTCGCCCGGAGCCTCGGCCAGTGGGCGCACCAGGATCGGCTGAATCACCCCGCGTTCGCGGATGGAGTCGGCCAGCTCCTGCAGGGGCTCTGGGTCGAACGCGCGGCGCGGCTGGTCGGGGTTGCGCCGAATGAGCTCAATGGGCAGTTCCTGCACGCCCGCCGCCCGTCGCGCGTCCTGCGTCGTCGCCGCCTGCGCTTCCTCCAGCAGGGCGGATAAGCCCCGTCCCAATCCCCGCCGGCTCTCGACCATGGCCGTCCCCTCTCCTCTAGCTCTTGCGGGAAGCGCGCCGTTCGCGCTTCACCAGTTCCTGGGCCAGGCGCAGATAGGCTTGGCTGCCGGCGCACTTCAGATCGTAGATCAACACCGGCTTGCCAAAGCCCGGCGCCTCGGAGACCCGCACGTTGCGCGGGATCATCGTGCTGTAGACCTTGTCGCCCAGGAATTCCCGCACATCTCGCGCCACCTGCCGCGAAAGCGTGTTGCGCTTGTCGTACATGGTCAGCACCACCCCTTGGATTTCCAGGCGGGCATTGTGCGCTCCGCGGACCAAGTCGATGGTGTGAATCAACTGGGACAAGCCCTCGAGGGCGAAAAACTCACACTGCAGCGGCACCAGCACGGCGTCGGCCGCCGCCATGGCGTTCAGCGTCAGCAGATTGAGGGAGGGCGGGCAGTCGATCAGGGCGTAAGTGTAGCGGCCTTCCTCGCGCACCGGGACGAGGGCGTCGCGCAGGCGATAGGCGCGGCGAGGCTTCTGCCCGAGCTCGAGTTCCACCCCCGACAGGTCGGCTTCCGAGGCGATGAGGTCGAGGCCAGGAACCGCGGTCTCCACCGCCGCCGAGGCGATCGGCGTGTCGTCCATGAGCACGTCGTAGGACGTGAGCTTGCGCATCCCCGCCGGCACGCCGAGGCCCGTGGAGGCGTTGCCTTGCGGATCGGCGTCGATGATCAGCACGCTCTCGCCCACCGCGGCCAGGGCGGTGCCCAGGTTGATCGCCGTCGTGGTCTTGCCCACGCCGCCCTTCTGGTTAGAAACCGCCAACACTCTCAATGACTTAGCCGCCACGCTGAAGCTCCGAAACCTCGACGATGCGCCCGCGCTCATCGCTCAGGCTGGGGTGAATCTGGACGGCGAATCGCCATGACTCGCGCGCTTCGCGAATCTCAGTGTCAACCTCCTCGCCCTTCAAGAACAGCCCTTTCGCGCCCCGGTCGAGATAAGGTTTGGCGTAGCCCAGCAGGCGCGTCAGCGGGGCGCAGGCGCGGGCCGTCACCACCTCCACGGAGAGCCTCAGCAATTCCGCCCGGGCGTTGTGGACCTCTGCCGGCAGGGCGAGCTCGGCCGCCACCTCCGACAGAAACCGGCACTTCTTGGTCGTGCTCTCCACGAGGTGCACGCGGGCCCCGGCCTCGCCCTTCAAGAGAATCGCCAGAATGAGTCCCGGCAGCCCGGCCCCGGACCCCAGATCGGCCCACTTGCGCGCCTTCGGGGCCAAATCGAGGAGCTGGGCGCTATCGAGAAAGTGCCGGCGCTGGAAATCACCGAGCGTGCTCGCGCCCACGAGGTTCATTCGCTCGTTGGCCCGGGCGAGCATCAGTCGGAATTGCTCGACGTCGGCGAGGTGCGCGGCGTCGAAACGGCTGAGGAATTCCGCCTCAAGCCGCGCGGCGGCGTCGGACATGGGCCAAGAGAGCGGTGAGGGCGCCGGGCGTCACGCCCTCGATCCGCGCCGCCTGACCCAGTGTCGCCGGTCGCACCGTCGAGAGCTTCTCGCGCGCCTCGTTGGAGAGGCCGCCCAGGGCGCCGTAGTCCAGATCCGCCGGCAGGGCGAGATCCTCGTCCCGGCGGAACAGAGCGACATCCGCCTCCTGGCGCTCGAGATAGCCGAGATAGGCAGCCTCGATTTCGACCTGCTCGCGAGCAAAATCGGGCCAGCCGGCGATCTGCGGCCACAGGCGGATGAGATCGGCGAACCCGACTTCCGGACGGCCCAGCAGCTGGGCCAGGGTGCGCCGCGCGCCGTCGGCCGTCACCCGGATCCCAGCCTTGGCGGCTTCGCCCGGAGTGAGGGAAAGGCTCGCCGCTTCGTCTCGCGCCGCCGCGATCGCCATCGAGCGGGCCGCGAAAGCCCGGGCGCGCTCCGCATCGACACAGCCCAGGGCCTCACCGCGCCCGGTCAGCCTCTGATCAGCGTTGTCGGCCCGCAAACGCAGGCGAAATTCGGCGCGGCTTGTGAACATCCGATAGGGCTCGGTCACCCCCGCGGTCACGAGGTCGTCGATCATCACCCCGATGTAGGCTTCATCCCGGCGAAGAACGGCGCCGTCCTGGCCGCCGGCGGCGCGCGCCGCATTGAGCCCGGCCATCAGGCCCTGGGCGGCGGCTTCCTCATAGCCCGTGGTGCCGTTGATCTGGCCGGCGAGATAGAGCCCGGCGAGCCGCTTCACCTCGAGGGTCGGCTTCAACTCGCGCGGATCGACATAGTCGTATTCGATCGCATAGCCGTGGCGCACCACCCGCACCGCCTCGAGCCCCGGGATGGTGCGCAAAAACGCGTCCTGCGTCGCCGCCGCCAGCGAGGTCGAGATGCCATTGGGGTAGACCGTCGGGTCGTCCAGGCCCTCGGGCTCCAGGAAGATCTGGTGGCCGTCGCGATCGCCGAAGCGGACCACCTTGTCCTCGATCGAGGGGCAGTAACGCGGCCCGCGACCCGAGAGCCGACCGCCGTACACGGCCGACTCGCTCAAGCGCCGGGCGATGAGGGCGTGGGTCGCCGGCGTGGTGGCCGTGATGCCGCACTGCACCTGCGGGCGACTGATGGCGGCGGTCAGGAAGGAAAACGGCGTGGGGGGCTCATCGCCCGCCTGCATGGCCAGGCCGTCCCAGGCGATCGTCCGCCCATCCAGACGGGGCGGCGTCCCGGTCTTGAGGCGGCCCATGTCGAGCCCGAGGCCATAGAGCCGGTCGGCCAAGCCGATGGCCGGCGCCTCGCCGACCCGCCCGGCCGCCTGACGTTCGTCCCCGCGGTGGATGACACCCTTGAGGAAGGTGCCGGTGGTCAGCACCACGGCGCCCGCCCGCCACGCCTTGCCCGAGGCGTCGACGACACCGACCGCCCGGCCCCCTTCGACAATCAGGTCCTCCACGGCCGCCGCCGCCAGAGTGAGACCGGGCTGATCCTCGAGCGCCGCGCGCATGGCCTGGCGATAGAGCTTGCGATCGATCTGGGCTCGCGGTCCGCGCACCGCCGGTCCTCGCGACCGGTTGAGCATCCGGAACTGAATGCCGGCGGCATCGGCCATCCGGCCCATCAGACCGTCCAGGGCGTCGACCTCGCGGACCAGGTGGCCCTTGCCCAGGCCCCCGATCGCCGGGTTGCACGACATCTCCCCGATGGTCTCGAGCCTGTGGGTGAGCAGCGCCGTGCGCGCGCCGACCCGCGCCGCCGCCGCCGCCGCCTCACAGCCGGCGTGGCCTCCGCCGATCACGATCACATCAAAGCGCACAGTCATTTCGGAGCGCTGTTTACCCGAACGGCCCCGGCCGCGCCACCGCCGTCGCCCGCTGCTGTTTCACGTGAAACGGCGGGTTCATTTGCCGATGCAGAAGGTGGCGAACACCCGCCCAAGGATGTCGTCGGCGTCGATGCGCCCGCTGATCCTGGCCAGGGCTCGCGCCGCCAGGCGAGCATCCTCGGCGGCCAGTTCCGGCTCGTCGAGCGCGTCCACCGCCCGCCGCAGGTGGTCGCGCGCCTCGTGAAGGAGGGCCGCATGGCGCCCTGCGGTGGCGGCCGGGAAGTCGCTGCCGGCCAGGTCCGTCCGTACCCGGAGCGAAAGCCCCTCCCACACACCGCGCGCGCCTTCGTTCCTCAGCGAAACCGAGAGCACCGCAAGCCCCAGATCGGCCGCCGCGCCGCGAATATCGGGGCCGTCCGGGCCCTCCTCGAGGTCCGTCTTATTCAGTACACAGATGTCACCGGCGACGACCGCGCCGACCGCTTGTTTCCAGGCTGCCGTGCGGCCCGACCGGTCGGCCACCCATAGCCGCAGATCCGCGCCCGCCGCCCACGCCCTGGCCCGCCTCACGCCCTCCGCCTCGACGGCGCCGGCGGGCGCGCGCAGGCCCGCCGTATCGGCCAGCAACACCTTGAATCCGTCGATGATCAGCGGCGCTTCGATGATGTCCCGCGTGGTCCCCGGTTCGGCCGCCACGATGGCCGCGTCACGGCCCAGCAACGCATTGATAAGACTGCTCTTTCCGGCGTTCGGGGCGCCCACCACCGCGACCCTGTAGCCCTCCCGCACTCGCCGCCCGCGGGCTTCGTCGGCCACCGCCCGGTCGAGCTCGGCGGCCAAGGAGCGCAGCCCCTCGCGGGCCTTGGCCGTCACATCGGCTGGAATCTCCTCGTCGGGAAAATCCACCGCCGCCTCGAGCTGCGCCAGGGCGTCGATCAGCCGTTCGCGCCAGGTCTCGTAACGGGCGCCGAGCGCGCCGGCGAGCTGGCCGAGCGCCTGGCGGGCCTGGGCGGCGCTCTCAGCTTCCACCAGATCGGCCACCGCCTCGGCCTGGTCGAGGTCGAGCTTGCCGTTCTCGAACGCCCGGCGGGTGAACTCGCCCGGCTCGGCCAGGCGCAGGCCCAGGGCGAGCAGAGCGCGCGTCACCGCGTCGACCACCCCCGCGCCGCCATGCAGATGCAACTCGGCGCAGTCCTCGCCGGTGTAGCTGCGCGGAGACGGGAAGAAGAGGGTCAGCGCCCGGTCGAGGGGCGCCCCGCCGGCGTCGCGAAGGGTGCGCAGGCTGGCCCGCCGGGGTCGCGCCGCCCGCCCGCCCAGGGCCGCTAGCGCCGCCCGCGTTCCAGGTCCCGAGAGACGGATGACAGCCACCGCCGCGCGCCCTGGCGCGGTGGCCAGGGCGAAGATGGTGTCGCTCACCGCTTGGCGGCTGCCGCGGTCATCAGCTTCATGAACTGCTCGGACGCCTGGCCGCCGAAGGCCATCCAGTTCTTCATCAGTTCCTCGGGGGCGATCAAGGTCATGTTGGCGTCCATCCGCGCCTTCATTTCCTTGACCATGTGGGCATTGAGAGCCTCGACGTCGGGCAGGCCCAGAGATGCTCTCGCCTCCTTGGGTGTGCAGTCGACCTCGACCTTGATCTTCATGGCGCGCGCTCCGGCTGATCCCACGAGATTGTTATGGGCCAAGGCCGCTGGCCCGCGCTAGAGGCGTTCTGGCGGGGCGGGCCGAGGAGAGCAAGACATGGGCGAGACGACGACGATCACCGCCGCGGGCGGATCCTTCAGCGCCTATCTGGCCAGGCCGGAAAAGCCCAAGGCCGCCGCCGTGGTGGTGATCCAGGAGATCTTCGGGGTCAACCAGGTGATGCGCGACCTCACCGACGCCTACGCCGCCGCCGGTTATCTGGCCATCTGTCCGGACCTCTTCTGGCGCATCGAACCGGGAATCGACATCACCGACAAGACCGACGCCGAGTGGAAGCGGGCCTTCGAGCTGTTCAACGCCTTCGACGTCGACAAGGGCGTCAAAGACCTCGGCGCGACTATCGCCCACGCCCGCGCCGACCGCACCTGTTCGGGACCGGTGGGGGCGGTGGGCTATTGCCTGGGCGGCCTCCTGGCCTTCCTCACCGCCACGCGCACCGATGTCGACGCCGCCGTCGGCTATTACGGGGTGGGCATCGATCAGCGCCTGGGCGAGGCCAAGACCCTGGTCACCCCTCTGCTCCTGCACATCGCCGACGAGGATCAGTTCGTCCCCAAGCCGGCCCAAGCGGCGATTCTCGAGGCCCTGAACAAGGCCTCGAACGCCGAGATCTTCACCTATCCCGGCCGCGACCACGCCTTCGCCCGTCCCGGCGGCGCCCACTATGACGAGATGGACGCGGCCCGCGCGGAGGCCCGCACCCTCGCCTTCTTCCGCGGCCACCTCTTCCGCTAATCGACGATCGCGCACGGGCGCAGGAAAAGGCGGGTGATGCGACGGTCGGCGGCCTCCAGCCGATCGGTGAGTTCGTCCGCCGCCTCCTCGAGCTGCGGCCCCGTGAGGCTGTCCTGGAACTTCAATGTGACGGCCACCAGGATCTGCTCGGGTCCCAAGTGCATGCTCTGAACGCTGGCGACGGACCGCACCCGTTTGTCGGCGTCGAGGATGGCGCGCACCTCGTCGATCACCGGGCCCGCCGCCGCCTCGCCGGTCAGCAGGCTGCGGGTCTCGGCCCCCAGAATGAAGGCGAGCACGGCCAGCAGCAGGCCGATGGCGATGGACGCGGCCCCATCGGCCCAGGTCCAGCCCAGCCAGGCGCTCGCGGCGACGCCGGCGGCCGCCATGACCAGACCGATGATCGCCGCGACGCCCTCGGCGATCACCTCGAACACACCGGGATCCTTGCTGATGTGGATGGCGCGCACGAGCGAAAGCCTGGGAAAGGAGCGCCGCGCGATGGCCGAGCGGGTCTTCTCCGCCGCGCGTCTGCTGACCATCAGCGAGCCGATTTCGAACACTGCCGATACGGCGATCACCGCCATGGCGAAGGGCGCATGGTCGACGGGCGTGGGATGCAGGAATTTCAGCACGCCCTGGTAGATCGCCACCGCTCCCCCGAGGGCGAAGATCAGCAGCGAGACCACGAAGGTCCAGAAATAGACCTCCATGCCGTAGCCGAAGGGATGTTCCTCATCGGGCGCCCGCTCGCCGCGCCGCATGCCGTAGAGCAGCAGCAGCTGGTTGACGCTGTCCACGACCGAGTGGACGCCCTCGGTGAGCATGGCCGAACTTCCGCCTACCGCGAAAGCGCCGAACTTCACCGCCGCCACGGCGAGATTGCCGAGGAGGGCCGAATAGATCGAAACCCTGGAGCCGTCGGCCATGGGGACCTCGCTTTCTCCCAGACGCCCGCAACGGCCACCGCCACGAGCGAATTCATCGCAAGCTTATCTGTTCCCCCAAGCCGCGCCCCTTGCCGAGGAGTGCGCATCAGCGGAACATTCCGGCCGGCGACTTCGGGTCTCAAGGGGGGCGGCCATGTCCTATCTCGGAGGTACTTTGCAGCCTGGGGAGACCATCCTCGCCGCGCGGCGGCTGCATTGGGTCATCTATCTCTTGCCCATTGTCCATCTGGTCGTGGCGGCCGCCTTGGCGACCTGGGCGACAGTCGCGGCGCACGGCGGGGTGGCGACGACGCTGTATGCCGTCGCCGGCATTATCGCGGTCCTGGGCGCCATCACCTTGGCGCAACAGGCCCTGATCGGCTTGGCCACCGAGTACGCCGTGACCAACCGCCGGCTGCTGGTCAAGCGCGGCGTGCTGTCGGTGCATACGGTGGAGATGAGCCTGGACAAGGTCGAGAGCGTCGACGTCGATCAGTCCCTCATCGGCCGGATGCTCGGCTACGGCTCGGTCACGGTCCACGGAGTCGGGTCGCGCTGGGACCCGATCACCCTGATCCCCGATCCGGCGGCCTTTCGGAACGCCATCTCGGCCGCTCCCACCAGCCGGGTCTGAGCGCGGGCGGCTGTCGCCGCCGCGCCGTCAGGTGTTCATCGACTGGAAGAAATCGGCGTTGTTCTTGGCGTTCTTCAGCTTGTCGAGGAGGAACTCGATGGCGTCCTGCGGGCCCATGGGGCTGAGGATTCGCCGCAGCACGAAGGTCTTCTGGAGCTGGTCCTTCGGCGTGATCAGCTCTTCCTTGCGGGTGCCGGACTTGAGCACGTCGATGGCCGGGTAGATCCGCTTGTCGGCCACCTTGCGGTCGAGCACGATCTCGGAGTTGCCGGTGCCCTTGAACTCTTCGAAGATCACCTCGTCCATCCGGCTGCCGGTGTCGATGAGGGCCGTCGAGATGATGGTCAGCGAGCCGCCTTCCTCGACGTTGCGCGCCGCGCCGAAGAACCGCTTGGGCCGCTGCAGGGCGTTGGCGTCCACCCCGCCGGTCAGCACCTTGCCGGACGAGGGCACGGTGGTGTTGTAGGCTCGTCCCAGCCGGGTGATGTTGTCCAGCAGGATCACCACGTCGCGCTTGTGTTCCACGAGGCGCTTGGCCTTCTCGATGACCATTTCGGCCACCTGCACGTGGCGGGTCGCCGGCTCGTCGAAGGTCGAGGAGATCACCTCGCCTTTGACGGTGCGCTGCATGTCGGTGACTTCCTCGGGCCGCTCGTCGACCAGAAGGACGATGAGGTAGCACTCGGGGTGGTTGGCGGCGATCGACTTGGCGATGTTCTGCATCATGATCGTCTTGCCGACCCGCGGCGGGGCGACGATCAGGCAGCGCTGGCCCTTGCCGAGCGGGGACACGATGTCGATCACCCGGCCGGTG
>DASZKO010000035.1:0-38729 GCA_035605655.1 Caulobacteraceae bacterium
CGGGCCGGCGCGCGCAGCGTGGTGATCACCGATCAGAACCCCTACCGGCTGGCCTTGGCGCAGAAGCTCGCCGACGTCCGGCCGGTGGACGTGACCAAGGAGGATCTGGCCGACGTCCGGCGCGAACTTCGGATCGAGGACGGCTTCGGCGTGGCCCTCGAGATGTCCGGCGCGGCCCCGGCGATCGGCCAGGCTGTGGACGCGCTGGCCATGGGCGGCAAGCTCGCCATGCTGGGCATCCCGGGCAAGTCCATGGACGTGGACTGGTCGCGGATCATCCTCAAGGCCCTGACCATCAAGGGGGTCTACGGGCGTGAGATGTTCGAGACCTGGCGCAAGATGTTCGGCCTGATCCGCGGCGGCCTGGATCTCGAGCCGCTGATTACTCACCGCCTGGACGCGGAGGACTTCCGCGCCGGCTTCGAGGCTGCCCTCTCCGGCCAGGCCGGCAAGGTGGTGCTCCGCTGGTAGGGATCAGGCCGCCGCCGCGGCGGGCCAGCGCGCCATATCCCGCAGCACCAGGTTTTCGGCGATCTTTTCGGTAAGCCGCGCCTTGACGGTGTCTCCGAGGCTGATCAGCCCGACGATGGAGTGGTTCGATATGACCGGCAGATGCCGCACGCGCCGCTCGGTCATGATCGCCATGGCATCTCGCACGGTGTCGTCGGGCGCCACGGCCGGGCAGGCGGCGAGGAGGAGGCGGCCGGCGGCAAGATCGAGAGCCGCCTTGCCGTGACGGGCCAGGGCGAGGATGACCTCTCGTTCCGAGATCACCCCCCTCAAGCGGCCGTCCGACGCCACCACGACCAGGGCGCCGATGGCCTGCTCCTGCATGACCCGAACGGCCTGATCGACGCGAATGGTGTCCGCGACCGTGATCACCGCGGCGCCCTTGGTCTTGATCACGTCCTGCACGCGCATGGCGGCTCCTTTTCTAAGTCTGGTCCTGAATACTGGACGGGTCTCACGCCCCCTCGGCCGAAATGGACAATGACGTGGGCGCGCGGGTCAGCAGGGCGCCCAGTCGTATCTCGATTGCGCGGCATCCCAGACCCAAGACCCGCACGCCTGGCGTGGCCGGGCCTGTGCGCCCGCTCGCGGCTCGGCCCGCGACATGGGGGGCTCGCTCCCATCGCCGGGTTCGCCGGCCGGCCGATATCCGTAGTCGGCCGGCCAGGGAGTTCCAAGGCCGTAGCCGGGGTAGCCATAGAAGTCCGGGCCGCCATAGAGCCAGTCGTCGGCGAAGGCTAAGCCTGATCCGAAGTCGAAGTCGAAGAGAGCGTCGTCGAAGAAGAAATCGTCGTCGCCGAACCTGTGGTGGCGGAATCCGTCATGGCGGAATCCGTCGTGGCCGAATCCGCCGTCGCGGAAGCCACGCCCGTGGATGCCGTTTCCGCGGAATCCGGCGCTCCCGCCAAATCCTCCGCGAAAGCCGCCGCCGCGAAAGCCTCCGCCGTGAAAGCCGCCCCCGTGGGACATCGCCGACGCCGTCGTTGCGGTGAGGGTCAGCGGGGCGGAAAGCATCAGGGCGCTGGCCAGAGTCGCGAAAACCGTCTTCATACGGACCTCCCTCAGGGAGCCGAAGGTCACAATGGCCCCCGGCGATCTCGCCTTCGTCGGCATCCTCGGGCGGATGGCGAAGACAATGATCAGACCTGAGAAGGCTGGCGATTATTCCCGGGTGGGGCGCCTCGGACCGGCGAGGCTGCGGCGTGTGGTGGGTGATGTAGGGCTCGAACCTACGACCCGCTGATTAAGAGTCAGCTGCCACTGTCCTCCGCGTTTGAGGACTGCGGGACCTGGTTTCGAAGACCATCGAGGAGACATCAGGCACTTCTCGATGCCTACCTGCAGAGCCAGAAGCAGCCGGCCGCACCGGGGTCGCCGCACGAACGGCCGAACACGTCCAAGCCTTCAAAGACGGCTCGACCAATCTCACAGAAAAGAAGAGGACCGGATCCGCCAGAAAACGTCGCCTGAACCTCACCAGAGGCGACACGGTCAACCGATTACCTTCTCTGTACAACCGGACCAAGAGAACAGGCACTCAGCGCACCGAAGTCGTGTCTCCATGCTCAGGCAAATATGCTGTTAGCCTTTCCGCTATGTTGCCGGCCGAGTCGTTGAGCAGGCTGACATCCAAAATCTTTGTCCGTTCGTTGCCGAGCGTTATGAGAATTTTGGCACGCCCACGATTTCCTTGTCCGCCCCTCAACTCAACGGTTTTCATTTCGGCCACATTGCAAGAAAATACCATTCTAGCCACATAGATTAGAGTATTTCCCTCTATTCGCAACGCGGCACCAAAGGCGTTGGTTGACAGCGCAACTAGAACACAGCCGTATATAAACCCCACCGGGGAAAGAACATACCCGGCAATAATTGGAACAGCAAGTAGGTGAGGTTTTTCAAAATAGATCGACACCTTTTCAGGAATAAACAATATCATTCCGTATAATATTATGAACGGTATAGAATACGCTACTGCCAGAGTAATACATTTCTGACGACTTAGGCTGCTAATATCCATTGCTAGTTGGAACCAGGATTATTAACGGCGTTCATCATGTCGCGCATCCGTGCCGCACGCGGATTGTCTTCATCGAACTTCTCCTGAGCTTCTGCCGCTTTGCCAGCGGCTGTCGTAGACCAGGGACACCGTCTGTCCGCCCGTCAATTCACTAGATTTACGGCCGGCGTTGTCCCAAACCCACGTCACACCAGAGCCGGTGTAGTTGTTGTAGGTGGCCGAAATTTTGCGGTTCAGCAGGTCATAGGTCGTATAGACTGCTTGGCTTACGGTGTTGCTGTAGGACCGCGTTACTTCGCAATTGAGATTGTCGTAGGTGTAGCTGATTGTGTTGCCATCCCGCCGGCCGAAGCTGAACCGTGCACCGGAGATGCGAGGATTCCCTTGAAAAAACAATGGTGGGTGATGTAGGGCTCGAACCTACGACCCGCTGATTAAGAGTCAGCTGCTCTACCAACTGAGCTAATCACCCGCCGCGCGCCGGCCTTCCCAAAGGGACCGTCCGCGAGGCGGCGGAACATAGGGGAAAAGGGCGCGAAGGCAAGCGGCCCGCGCCGCCGGCCGGCCCCTAGATTCCGGCTCCGTTGTTCATGGTCGCCAGGGCGGCGTCGTGGGCCGCCGCCTCGGCCAGGATCCAGGCGACGAAGGCCTTGACCTGGGGAAGGCGGCCCTTGGACCGGGGATGCAGCACGTAATAGGCGAAATCCACGTTCGTCGTGATGGCCATCGGGGCGACGAGGCGGCCGGCGTCGAGGTCGTCCTGGGCCAGGGTGCGCTTGGCGAGCGCCACGCCGCGGCCGGCCATGGCCGCCTCGATCACCAGGCTGGACTGGTTGAACCGCGGCCCCCGCGTCCCGTCGACGCCCTTCACGCCGCGGGCGGTCAGCCACATCAGCCAGTCGGGGCAGCTCTCGTCGGCGTCCGGCGAGCCGTCGTGCAGCAGGACGTGACGGGCGAGGTCGGCCGGGCAGGCGAGGGGGTTGGCGGCCAGGAGCTCGGGGCTCATCACAGGGATCACCGTCTCCTGCATCAGGCGGGTGGCTTCCAGGCCGGGGTAATTGCCGCCGCCGTAGCGCAAGGCGAGATCGACATCGCCGGTGGCGAAATCCACCAGCTCCATGTCGGCGGAGAGCCAGACGTCGACCTGGGGATGGGCCGCCTCGAAGCGGCCGAGCCGGGGCACCAGCCACTTGGCGGCGAAAGAGGGCGGGGCGGTGAGGGTGAGGCGGCGGCCGTCCACCGCGGCGGTGAGCAGGGAAGCGGCCTCGGCCAGGCGGTCGAAGGCCTCGCGCAGGGCCGGCAGGGCGGTCTGGGCGGCGTCGGTGAGCAGCAGGCCGCGCGGGGTGCGCTTGAAGAGGGCCGCCCCGACATAGTCCTCGAGGTTCTGGATTTGCTGGGAGACCGCGCCGGGGGTGACGCTGAGTTCGTCGGCGGCGCGGCTGAAATTGAGATGCCGGGCCGCCGCCTCGAAGGCGCGCAGGGCGTTGAGGGGAGGAAGCCGGCGCCGCGTCTCCATGAGATTTGCTGATATCCCCGGCAGAAGTCCTCGGCTTGCGAAATGGTGGCGCCAGGCCCAGCTTGCAAGGGTCGGCGAGGCGTATGGCCCTTCGCTTTCCGACGCCGGCGGGGCGGGTTGCTGTGAAGCGGACTCGCCCCGTCGATGTTTCAAGGGGTCGGCCTGCTATTAGAGAACCTCAAAGTCCAAGACGATGAACCCGCGCTCCCGCCCTCCTCGTCCGTCGCACGGCGCCCGCGCCAGGGGACTGGTGGTGCTCGGCGGCGGTCCGACGCCCCCCGGCAAGGTGACCCTGGCCGGCGCCGGCCCGGGCGATCCGGATCTGCTGACCGTCAAGGCGCTGAAGGCTCTCTCGCGCGCCGACGTGGTGGTCCATGACGGCCTGGTCTCCGAGGCCATTCTCGACCTCGCCCCGGCCGGGACGCGGCGGATCGCCGTGGCCAAGCGCAAGTCGCGCCATTCCTACGCGCAGGAAGACATCAACCGCCTGCTGATCGCCTTCGCCAGGGCCGGCCTCGAGGTGGTGCGGCTCAAGGGCGGCGATCCCTTCATCTTCGGCCGCGGCGGCGAGGAACTCCAGGCGTGCCGCGCGGCGGGCGTCGAGGTCGAGGTCATCCCCGGCGTCACCGCCGCCCTGGCCGCCTCCGCCGGCGCCGGCGCCCCCCTGACCCATCGCGGCGCGGCCCAGGCCGTGACCTTCGTCACCGCCCATGGGGCCGGCGGGGAAACGCCCGACCTCGACTGGACGGCGCTGGCCAGGGCCAACCAGACGGTGGTGATCTACATGGGCGCCACCAGGGCCGGCGAGATCGCCGATCGCCTCATCGCCGCCGGCCGCGAGCCCGCCACCCCGGTCCTCATCACCGAAAACGCCAGCCTCCCCGATGAGCGCAAGATCGCCGCCACACTGGCCGGCCTCGGCGCGGCGGCCCGGGGCCTCGCCGGCCCCGCCCTGCTGATCGTCGGCGAGGCCATGGCCCTGGCGGACGTTTCGCGCGCTTCGCCCGCGACGCGCGAGCCGAACCGGAAGCTGGCCAGATGAAAGCCCTCACCGCCAACCGCCTCGCCGACGGCGAAGTGATCTTCTGGAAGGCCGGGGCGTGGGTCGAGCGCTTCGCCGAGGCCGAGCTGTTCGCCGATCAGGCCGCCGCCGACGCCGCCGAGGCGCGCGCCAAGGCCGAGATCCGGCTGCTGGTCGATCCCTACCTCATCGACGTGGCCGACGCCGACGGCGAGGGCCCGGCCCCCTCGAGCTATCGCGAGCGCCTGCGCGCCCTGGGGCCGACCAACAAGCCCGAGCACGGCAAGCAGGCCGCCGGCGGGGCCGAAATCGAGCGTCTCGCCCACGCCCACGGCTCGGCCCGCTCCACCGGCCGGCTCGACCTGATAAGGCGCAAGTGATGGCCGCGGCCTATCTCTACGACGCCATCGACGAGGCGATGCTGGCCGATCGCGCCGCCGAGTTCCGCGCCCAGTGCGCCCGGCGCTTGGCCGGCGAGATCAGCGAGGAGCAGTTCAAGCCGATCCGGCTGATGAACGGCCTCTATCTGCAGCTGCACGCCTACATGCTGCGCATCGCCATCCCCTACGGGACCCTGGATAGCGCCAAGCTGCGCGCCCTGGCCCACGTGGCGCGGACCTGGGACCGCGGCTACGGCCACTTCACCACCCGCACCAATCTCCAGCTCCACTGGATCAAGCTGAAGGATGCGCCGGACATCCTCGACGAACTGGCCAAGGTCGGGATGCACGCCATCCAGACCAGTGGCAACTGCATCCGCAACCTCACCGCCGATCCGCACGCCGGGGCCACGGCCGACGAGGCCGACGATCCGCGCATCTGGGCCGAGGCGATCCGCCAGTGGTCGACCTTTCATCCCGAGTTCTCCTTCCTGCCGCGCAAGTTCAAGATCGCGGTCACCGGGGCGAGCGTCGATCGGGCGGCGATCCGCATCTACGACATCGGCCTGCGCCTCCATCGCGATGGCGCCGGGGCGCTCAGCTTCGAAGTGCGGGTCGGGGGTGGTCTTGGCCGCACGCCCTATCTCGGACCGGTGATCCGCCAGGCGCTGCCGGCGCGCCACCTGCTGAGCTACCTCCAGTCGATCCTGCGCGTCTTCAACCGCTACGGCCGCCGCGACAACCTGTGGAAGGCCAGGATCAAGGTCCTGGTGGCGAGCCTGGGGGCCGAGGAGTTCGCCCGCCAGGTCGAGGCGGAGTGGCAGGCGAGCGACAAGGCCGCCGTCGATCTTCCCGATACGGAGTTGGCCCGCATTCGCGCGGTCTTCCAGCCGCGGGGTTTCGAGACCCGGCCGGCCGTCTCGGCGGCGTTCGATGCGGCCAAGGCCGCCGACCCGGCCTTCGCCCGCTTCGTCCGCCGCAACGTCGTCGCCCACAAGATCCCCGGCTACGCCCTGGTCAACATCTCCCTGAAGACCCCTGGTGAGACGCCCGGCGACGCTTCGTCCGAGCAGATGGAAACCGTCGCCGATCTCGCCGGGCGCTATTCCCTCGATGAGGCGCGGGTCACGTACGAGCAGAACCTTCTCCTGCCGCACGTGAAGCTGGACGACGTACCGGTGGTCTATGCCGAACTCGCCCGCGCCGGCCTCGCCAGCCCCAATATCGGCCTCGTCAGCGACATCATCGCCTGCCCGGGCCTCGACTACTGCGCCCTGGCCAACGCCCGCGCCATCCCCATCGCCCAGGCCATCGCGACGAAGTTTGCCGATCACGACAAGGCCGAGATCGTCGGTGAACTGAAGATCAAGATCAGCGGCTGCATCAATGCCTGCGGCCATCACCACGTTGGCCACATCGGCATCCTCGGCGTCGACAAGAAGGGTGAGGAATTCTACCAGCTCACCCTCGGCGGCGCGGGCGAGGATGACGCCAGCCTGGGCCAGATTCTCGGCCCGGCCCTCCCGGCCCAGCAGGTGGCGCAGGCCGTCGACCAGATGGTCGACGTCTATCTTGGTGAGCGCCGCGAGGGTGAGCGTTTCATCGATACCTTCCGCCGCGCGGGCCTCATGCCCTTCAAGGAGGCTGTTTATGCCGAAGTTGATTAGGTGGACGCCGCGGGGGGCCAGCTGGGCGCCCGACACCTTCACATCCGTCTCCGACGAAGAGACGATTCCAGAAGGCGACATCCTTGTTTCCCTCACCCGCTTCCACGCCGAGGGTGGCCACCTGCTGGGCGATGGCCGCCGGGTGGGTGTGCGCGTCGCCGCGGACGAAGCGGTGGAATCTCTGGCCTTTGACCTTCCCGCCATCGCCCTGGTGGCGCTGGAGTTTCCCAAGTTCAAGGACGGCCGGGCCTACAGCGCCGCCCGCATCCTGCGCGAACGCTTCGCCTTTGTCGGCGAGGTAAGGGCGGTGGGCGATGTGCTGCTCGAGCAGGCACGGTTCATGATCCGCTGCGGCTTCGACGCCTTCGAGCCTGCCGATGGAACGAGCCCCGAGCAATGGACGGCCGCCGAAGCGCGCTACCGCCACGTCTATCAGCGCGCCGCCGACGGCCGCGAGCCGGCTTTCGCCGAACGGGCCGCCGCCGTGACGCCCGTCCCGCGTCTCTGGGACCGCGCGGCATGAGCCTCGCCTACGATCTTTCGGTCGAGCCGCTCAGCCTGGCCGAGAGCCTGGACGCCGAGCTCCGCGACGCCCATCCCAGCGCCATCATCGCGGCGGCTAGGCGGATGTATGGCGAACGGCTGGCGCTCGTCTCTTCATTTGGGGCCGAATCGGCGGTGCTCCTGCACATGGCGGCGAAGGTCGATCCTTCGATCGCCGTCCTCTTCCTCGACACCGGAATGCTCTTCGCCCAGACGCTCGACTATCGCCGCCAGTTGGCCGCCGACCTCGGCCTCACCGGGATCCGCGACCTGCGCCCGAAGTTCGAGGATCTGGCGCTGACCGATCCCGACGCCGACCTGCATCAGCGCGACACCGACGCCTGCTGCCATATCCGCAAGGTCGCGCCCCTGGAAACCGCCCTGGCCGGCTACGACGCGTGGATCACCGGCCGCAAGCGCTTCCACGGCGGCGCCCGCCTGCGTCTGCCGGTCGTCGAGCAGGTCGACGGCAAGATCAAGTTCAATCCCTTGGCCAACTGGACGAAGACCGACCTCGACGCCTACGCCGTCGACCACGACCTGCCGGCCCATCCCCTCGTCGCCCACGGCTTTCCATCCATCGGCTGCTGGCCGTGCACCGAGGCGGTCAGCGATGACGCCGACGTGCGTTCCGGTCGCTGGGCGGGTTCAAAAAAGACCGAATGCGGCATACATACCGCCCGCGCGCCCGGCGCCGCACCCTTCCTCGGGGCGGACCTTTAGCCGCGCAAATCGTTTAGGATAAGATTCGAGACGCTCAGACGACCATGCAACAGGCCGCCCAATTGAAACGTGACCCCGCGCCCGAGCCGGTGAAAGCCCGCGGCGCCTTTTATGTCGAGCGCGTCACCTGGCTGCGCCACTGGACGGGATCGCTCTTTTCCCTGCGCACCACCCGCGATCCCGGCCTGCGCTTCGCCAGCGGCCAGTTCGTGATGCTGGGTATCGAGGTCGAGGGCAAGCCGCTTCTGCGCGCCTATTCCATCGCCAGCGCCTGCTACGCCGACGAGCTGGAGTTCTATTCGATCAAGGTCCAGGACGGCCCGCTCACCTCGCACCTGCAGAAGATCGCCGTCGGCGACGAGATCCTCATCGGCAAGAAGCCCACCGGCACCCTGATCCTCGATGGCTTGCGGCCGGGGCGCAATCTCTACCTGCTGGGCACCGGCACGGGCCTGGCCCCCTTCCTCAGCCTGGTGCGCGATCCCGAAGTCTACGAGCGCTTCGACAAGGTCATCGTCACCCACACGGTGCGCGAGGTGGCCGACCTCAACTACCGCAAGTTCCTGTCCCACGATCTGCCGAACGATCCCGACCTCGGGGAATGGGCGGCGGAGAAGCTGATCTACTATCCCACCGTCACCCGCGAGCCCTTCGTCACTGAGGGACGGATCACCGATCTGATCGAAAACGGAAAGTTCTTCGACGACATCGGCCTGCCGCCCTTCGATCGGGCCCGCGACCGGGTGATGCTGTGCGGCGGTCCCTCGGTCCTCGCCGACCTCAAGGCCCAGCTCCTCGCCCGCGACTACGAGGAAGGCTCGGTCGCGAGTCCCGGTGACTTCGTCCTCGAACGCGCCTTCGTGGAGACGTGAGCGACGAAATCAGCCCCCTGGCTTCACCAGGATCTTGATCTGGCTCTTGTCGGTCTGCAGGGCGGTGAAGGCGGCCGGGGTTTCGTCGAGGCCGACCACGCCGGTGACGATGGCGTTGTAGCCGGTCAAGCCCTCGGCAAGGTTGCGCAGGGAGGCCGCGAATTCCTCCGGCGTGTAGCCGAGCACGAAGCGCAGATCGATCTCCTTGGCGATGAAGGCGAAGGGTTCGAACTCATCGGTCTGCATGCACACCCCGGCGACGACCACTCGGGTTCCGCGCGGCGCGGCCATGGCCAGGGACTGCAGCACGCCCGGCGCGCCGACGCATTCGAAGATCAGCGGCCGCTTGACCGCCTTGCCGGCGGCGGCGGCCATCAGGCCCTCGACGGGGCCGGCCGGCACGCCCAGTTCGCTCCACGAGGCGTGCGGCGAGACCTGCGCCGGGTCGATCAGGACGTCGGCGCCCATGCGCTCGGCGGCGGCGCGGCGCTCGGGGGAGAAATCGCAGGCGATCACGGGTCCGAGGCCCCTGGCCTTCAGCGAGGCGATCACCGCCAGCCCCACGGGACCGGCGCCCACCACCATGAACACATGGTCGGCCTCCGGCTCGGCCCTCGCCACGGCGTGCTCGCCCACCGCCAGGGGCTCGGTGAGCGCGGCGCTCTCGGCGGCAAGGCCGTTGGGGACCTCGACCATCAGCATGTCCGAGAGCACGATGGTCTCGGCGAATCCGCCGGGGATGCGGCTCGAATAGCCCACCGTCTCGAACCCCGCCGGCGTCACCAGGCCCGGAATGGAGACCACCCGCGTCCCCGCCTTGAACCGGCCGCCGCCCGGGCCGTATTCGATCAATTCGCAGCAGAACTCGTGGCCAAAGACGGTGTCGGCGCCCCTCTTCATGTGGCCCGGAGCGCCCAGGCGCTCGGAAAGCTCGATCATGTGATCGTAGTGGTCGAGCGCGTGCAGGTCCGAGCCGCAGATGCCGCAGGCCAGCGTCCGGACGAGGGCCTGACCGGCCTGGGGGACCGGCGGAGCCATCTCGCCCACGACGAGGGCGCCGCCCCGGCGGATGACCGCCCGCATCTACTCGGCCGCCTCAGGCTTTTTCAGCCCCATCATCGCGGCAATCTCCGGCCGGATGTTCTCGAGGCCCTTTTCCTGGGCGTGGGCGGCGATGCGCGCCCCCACCGCCGCCATGGCCGCGCCGGTGAACTCGGCCTTGTGGGCTCCGACCCAGGTCATCGAGGCGGCCCGGTTCTCGTTGAGCTGCTGGAAGCGCGGGGCGACGTAGCGGGCGAAAAGCTCGTATGAACGCTTGGTCGCCGCCCATGGGGCCCAGTTGTGGGCCATGAACAGGAAGGCCCCGAAGCCGCCGGATTGGTCGATCAGGGATTGGATCTTTTCGGCCGCCTCGTCGGGTGTTCCGATCACCGTCAGGCCGGATTCAGTGAGGGCTTCGACCGGATCGCGGCCGGCCTCCACCGGGGCCACCGGCAGGTTGGCGATCTCGCGGAAGTAGTAGAGCCACTTCTCCAGGCCGAAGCGCACGTCGGCGACCGCCTGATCCTTGGTCTCGGCGATGTGCATCGGCCCTACCAGGCGCCAGGCGGCGCGGTCCATGGTCCTGCCGTTGTCGCGGGCGATGTCCTCGGCGATCGCCCAGTTGGTGGCGAGGGCGTTGAACCCGCCGGTCGAGGTGGCGCCCAGGGAGAGCAGGCCCACGCCGTGGCGGCCCGCGGCGCGCGCTCCGGTCGGCGACACCTGGCTGGCCACCGCGATCTCGATGTGCGGCCGCGAATAGGGACTCATCTGCAGGCGGGCGTCCTTCATGGTGAACCAGTCGCTCTCCCGGCTCACCGTCTCGCCGCGCAAAAGGGCGATGATCACGTCCAGGGCCTCGTCCATCCGGTCGCGCTGGCGGTCGGCCGGGATGCCCATGGCGAAGGCGTCGGAGACCAGCGCGCCAGGGCCCACCCCGAACATCGTCCGACCGCGGGTCATGTGGTCGAGTTGGTTGATCCGGTCGGCCAGGATGAAGGGGTGGTGGTAGGGCAGGGACGCGACACCGGTGCCCAGGCGGATGTGGCGCGTGCGCTCGGCGGCGGCGGCGATGAAAACCTCCGGGCTGGCGATGATCTCGTAGCCGGCCGAGTGATGCTCGCCGATCCACGCCTCCTCGTAGCCCAGGGTATCGAGCCACTGGACCAGTTCGAGATCGCGCTCGATGGCCAGCGTCGGGTTCTCGTCGACCGGGTGGAACGGGGCGATGAAGGCGCCGAAGCGCAACTTGGGGGCGAACATCTCTGACGTTTCCTCCCTGCCTGCAGGTCTTACCTCAATGAAGGTCACCTGGAGGGAAGGTCCATCATCGCGCCTGCCTTTGGGGAAGGGTCAAGCCTTGTCGATCAGGCGCATCAGGGCCAGTTCGCCCTGCCGGCCGGCGCGCCTGAGGCCGGCCGGGAGGCGCCCCTTTTCGAAAGCCTCGAAGACGGCGGGATGGATATAACAGGCCCGGCAGACGGCGGCCGTGTTGCCGAGTTCGCCGGCCACCGCCTTGACGCAGGCGCCAAGCGCCCGTTTGGCCTCGGCTTGGCTGGCCGGAGCGCTCTCGCAGGCCAGGCGCCTCGCCGCCGCCAGGGTGCCGGCCCAGGTGCGCATGTCCTTGGCGCTGAAGTCCTCGCCCATGGCGGCGCGCAGATAGTCATTGACGTCGCCACTGTCGACGGCGCGCCGCTCGCCGTCCTCGCCCAGGTACTGGAACAGCCTCTGGCCGGGGAGCGCCTGGCAGCTCGCCAGCACCCGGGCCAGGCGCCGGTCGCGAAAGCCCGTGCGATGGACCTTGCCGCTCTTGCCGCGGAATTCGAACGACGCTCCGGCCGACGACAGGACCGCATGGCGCTTGCGCAGAGTGGTGAGGCCGAAGCTCTTGTTGGCCTTGGCGTATTCGTCATTGCCGATCCGGATCCGGGTGCGTTCGAGAAGCTCGATCACCGCCGCGAGCACCTTTTCCCTCGGCAGGCCATGGCGGCGAAGATCGGCCCTCACCTGGGCCCTCAGGTGGGGGAGGGCGGCGCCGAAGGCGGCGAGGCGGGCGTATTTGGCCTCGTCGCGATGGGCGCGCCACAGGGGGTGATAGATGTACTGCTTGCGCCCGCGCGCGTCGCGCCCGACGGCCTGGATATGGCCGCGCGGATCGGGGGAGATCCACACGCTCGTCCAGGCCGGGGGGATAACCAGGGACGCTATGCGATCGAGTGTGGCGGCGTCACGCACCGCCTCGCCCTCGTCGTCGACATAGCGGAAACCGCCGCCGGTGGGCCGCCGCCGAAGCCCGCGTTCGCCGTCGTCCAGCCAAGTGAGGCCTTCCACGATCTCGACGGCGCTGTCCCTGGCCATGGCGGGGGGCCCTCCTCGGGGGCCAACGTGGCAAGGCGAGGCGATGTTCCTTATGAGTCCGCCAAACAGGAGACCACGATGTCCAAGCTCTCCCTCTGCCTGTGGTTCGACAAGGACGGCGAAGACGCCGCCAACTTTTATGTGCAGACGTTCCGACAGATGGGCCGCGAGGCAGCCATCGGGAAGATCGCCCGCTATGGTCCGGCGGGCCCGGGGCCGCAAGGCTCGGTGATGACCGTCACCTTCACCCTCGACGGCCTGGAGTTCATGGCCCTCAACGGCGGCCCGATCCACCAGCATTCGCATGCTGTTTCCCTGATGGTCGCCTGCGCCGACCAAGCCGAACTCGACGGCTTCTGGAGCCGCCTCCTCGACTCCGGCAGGGAAGTCCAGTGTGGCTGGCTGACTGACCGGTTCGGGTTCTCCTGGCAGATCGTTCCGGCTGATCTCGAACACCTGATCAGCGGCGACCAGGGCCGTTCCAACCGCGTCATGGCGGCCCTGATGGACATGGTGAAGATCGATATCGCCGCGCTCGAGAGGGCTGCGGCGGCCTGATTCTTTGTTGCGCCCGCGAGCAATTCTGGCTATTGCTGCAGCGCAGCATCAGTAACAGGAGCCGCTCTCATGTCATTCGCGGATTTCGACGAGGCGCGCGAAGCCGCGCGCAAGAGCCTTGCCCTGCCGCTCGGCCTGGCATCGCCCCTCTGGCTGGCCTTCGGCGCGGCGACGACCGCGGGCGTGGCCTGGTGGTGGATGACCCGGTGGACGCGGGCGGTGAATCTCGAAGCCATGGCCGGGGCGGCCAAGGCCCAGGTGGGCGCGATCGAAGCGATCGTCGAGAAGGAATCGGAGGTCGCCAGCGACGCGGTCGAGGCCGCCGCCGCCATGCTCGAAGCCACGGCGGTCATCGAGCCGGCGCCCCTGCCGTCCGCCGAAGTCGTCGCCGACGATCTCACCGCCCTGGTCGGCGTCGGCCCGAAGCTCGCCGCGGCGTTGGCCGAGCGCGGGATCACCAGCTTCGCTCAGCTTGCCGACTGGACCGCGGAGGAGGCCGACGCCTTCGACGCCGAGCTCAGCCTCAAGGGCCGCGTGGCGCGCGACGCCTGGATCGCTCAGGCCAAACGCCTGGCCCACGCCTGATCATCACGCCGGCGGCGCGCCGCTCACCAGCAGCCGGCGAACGGTTTCCAAGAGGGCGTTGGTCACCAGCGGCTTTTCCACCACCGGCGCCCCGACGCTGGCGGCGCGGGCGAGGATGTCCGGGGTCGGGGTGGTGATCAGCACGGCCGGCAGGGCGACCCCGCGCGAGCGAAGAATCTTCAACAGTTGCAAGCCGTTGATGCCAGGCAGCTGATAGTCGAGAACCAGGCATCCACGCGTGTGAAAGGGGGGATCGGCCAACAGGCTCTCGGCGTCGGGATAGGCGCGCACGTCGAAGCCGTCGACCTCGAAGGCGAATTTCATGGCGGCCAGGACATGGGTGTCGTCATCGACGAGAATGAGGACCGTCGGCGGATTTTCGGGCATTCTTGGCGGTCGCAGGCTGATTACAGTTTTGTAACAGCGCCGCCTGTGAAGCCACGTCTTTGATCCAGCGCAAGTTTTGGAAAAGTAATGTTCAGCCTGGCTGGCTGGCGACGAGCGCCATGCGGACGAGCTGGGAGAGACTGGAGGCCTGCATCTTGGTCATCACCGCGGCGCGATAGACCTCCACCGTCCGCGGGCTGATGCCGAGCTCCCTGGCCATGGCCTTGTTGGCCTTGCCGGCGATCAGACCCTTGAGCACGTCCCGCTCGCGAGCCGAGAGGGTTTCCATCCTCATCAGCGCCGCCGAACGTTGGGCGTCGTCGCTGCGCGGTTGTTCGCTCCTGGCCAGAGCGCCCTGCACGGCGGCCAGGACCGCGTCGGCTTCGAAGGGCTTTTCGATGAAGTCCTTGGCCCCGGACTTCATCGCCTCCACGGCCATGGGCACGTCGGCGTGGCCGGTCATGACGATGATCGGCAGCTTCGAGCCGAGGCTCCTCAGCCGCCTGGCCAGCTCGAGGCCAGTCACGCCCGGCATGCGAACATCAGTGATCAGGCAGCCGGCCTCTTGGCCGGTGAATCCGTTCAGGAACTCGGTCGCCGATTCGTAGCTCTTCACCTCGTAGTCGGCGGCCATGAGGAGGTAACCCAGGGAATCACGCACCGCCTCGTCGTCGTCGACGACATGCACCACGGGGACTGAAGTCATCACCGACCTCCTCTGGGACTGCCCGTCGGTACGGTGAATCGGAAGATCGCGCCGCCATCCGGATTCGGCTCCGCCCAGATACGGCCGCCGTGAGCTTCGATGATCGTGCGGCAGATCGACAGGCCGACCCCCATGCCTTGAGTCCCCTTGGTGGTGACAAATGGGTGGAACAGCCGGCCGGCGACCTGTGGACTGATGCCAGGGCCGCTGTCGGTGACAGACAGCAGGGCCATGTTTTCCGACGCCACGCTCAGGGTCACGCGCAGCTCGCGCCGGGCCGATTCGCGCATGGCGTCGATGGCGTTTCGCATCAGGTTGATCACCACCTGCTGAATCTGCACCTTGTCGACGAAGACCTCATCCACGCCGGGGTCAGCCTTGAAATAGGTCGACACCCCCAGTTCCTTGACCCCGATGAGGCCGAGGGCGCTGGCTTCCTCGGTGAGTTGGCGCAAACTTTCCATTTTCCGATCGCTTTCGCCACGGACGACGAAGTCCCTCAGGCGGCGGATGATGTCGCCTGCCCGCAAGGCCTGGGTCGCCGCCTTGTCCATCGCGGCGAGGGCGGGGCTGTGCGGGTCGGAGTTCCTGAGCAGGCGCTCGCCCCCGCGAAGATAGTTGGATATGGCCGACAGGGGCTGGTTCAGTTCGTGGGCGAGCGCCGAGGCCATTTCCCCCATGGCCGACAGACGCGAGATCTGAAGCAGTTCTGACTGGAGCGTCTGAACCCGGGCCGCCGCCGCCTCCCGTTCGGTAAGATCCTGGAAGAAGCCGGTGAAGAACCGGCGGCTCCCGAGGCGGCTCTCGGCGATCGACAGTTCGGCGGAGAAATGGCTGCCGTTCTTGCGGCGGCCGATCACCACCCGGGTGGCGCCGATGATGCGCCGCTCGCCCGTGGCGGCGTAGCGCTGCATGAACGCATCGTGGGCCTCCCGGTCTGGCGACGGCATGAGGATGCTGACGTTCTCGCCGACAACCTCGCCCTGGGACCATTTGAACAGCCGCTCGGCGGCCGGGCTGAAGGATTCGATCAGCCCGCCCTCGTCGATGACGACCATCGGATCGGGCACGGTGTCCAGGATCGACTGCAGATGCTCCTGCCGCTCGGTGACGTGGCGGGCGAGATCCGCCGAGCGAGCCTGGCTTCGCCGCAGCCGGTCGCCGCCGACCGCCAGAGCGATCCCCAAAAGGCCGAATACGACGGCATCGACCTGATTGGCCGTCATGCGCCCATAGCGGCCGAACACGGCGAAACCGGTGGCCAGGGAGAGCAGGGTGGTGGCGGACCCGGGCAGCCATCCGCCCGTCACCGCGCCGATCAGCACCGCCGGCACGAAGAACAGAAACACCGCCCGATCACCAAGGACCGGATCGAGCGCCAGACGCACCACGCCGCCTGCCGCGACGGCGAAGGTTCCCACCACAAAGGGCATAACGGCCGAGCTGACGGTCGGCCGGTTTATCACGGGGGCGTCCATGGCCTGCCAGAGGCGTTCCATGACTCTGGTCGGTAGCAGTCTCGCCCGGGTCCGCAAGCTTACAAGCGTCACGGTCAATTAAAGAGCGCCAATTCGGAGAGGGTCGCAGAGCGCGCGATTAGCTTTGGAGTTTGAATCTGCGCACTTTTGGGGCCCGCGAAAGCAGTGGATCGCAAGCTGCGGCATACTGTAGCAGGTCGCGCGAACTCATGACCCGGCTGGCGCGGCGGGGGATCCGGAGCCGATGGCCAAGCGACCGTACGGCGAGGCGAGCGGCGGATTTCTCTTCAGGTACAGAGTGAAAGCTGGAGATTCTCAGGGTGCCGGAAGAACACCCGATTTGAGGTGCGGCAATCTGTCTTCCGTAAGTGTACTTAAGGAACGGTCCTGAATTTGCCCGACGGCGGATGCGGGCTAATCCATGGACCATGCACTCGTGGGGAATGGCCATGAAGTTCGATCCGGAAGAGATCGAAGCCCAGTCGGGGGACAACTCGGCGGAGTCGGCCGCGCTCGTCCATCTGGGAGACGGCCTGTCCGTCGCCGGCTTCAAGATCGCCTTGAACCGCAACGCCGAGATCTTCGGCGAGGAGGAACCGGCCGATTTTCTCTACAAGGTCCTCTCGGGGGTTGTTCGCACCATCCGCCTGATCAGTGACGGCCGCCGTCAGATCGGCGCCTTCTATCATGCCGGCGATGTCTTCGGACTCGAACACAGCCGCGCTCATCGCTTTTCCGCCGAGGCGGTCGTCCGCTGCGAACTCGCGATGGTCGCCCGCGCGCCCATCGCTCGCCTGGTGGCCCATGATTCCGCCGCCGCCCAGCAGGTGGCGCTGCTCACGGCGCGTCAACTCGATGACATTCAGGATCATCTCCTCCTGCTCGGCCACAAGACCGCCACCGAGCGGGTGGGCGGCTTCCTGCTCAAACTGGCTCGCCGCCACGGCTCGAATGCCTTCGCCTTGACCATGCCGCGCTGCGACATCGCCGATTACCTTGGCGTGAGCCTGGAGACGGTGTCGCGAACGCTCAACCATTTGGCGCGCGAGGAGATCATCAGCCTCACCCGCGCTCGCCAGGTCGTGCTGCGTGATCCGGCCTCGTTGGCGTCGATCTGCGCCGTTGCCGAGATGCACAATTCAATACCCGAGCCGTTCGCGCTTTATCACCTGAACACCAGATAAAGCCCGCGCCTCGCCAGTACCAGTTCTTGCGTGCGTTTGCCACAATTCAGCACAGGAGAAAGTTATGCTTGACGATTACACCTTTCGGCGGGCCCTCGAGACCGAACTGAGCGTCGAACCCGGAGTCGATTCGACCGGCGTCTCAGTCTTGGTCAGGGATGGGGTGGCGACCGTGACCGGCCATTTCGTCACCCTCACCGGCGAGGTCGACTGGGAATTCCAGAAAGTTCTCATCGAACGCACCGCGCGCCTGCAGGCCGATGTCATCGGCGTCGTCAATCTGATCAAGGTCCGCCGCCGCAGCGTCGCGGAGGCCATTCAGGAACGCCTGGTTTCGGCCTATCGCCAGCTCGCCGAGCCCGAGCCCTGCTTGGTGAAGACCGCCATGAACCAGCACATGTCCACCCTGTCGCAGAAAGTCCGGGTCGCCAGGGCGCGCCGCAAGGCGATGAGCGCCGCCTTTTCAAAACCGCGGGCGCCCAAGCTCGTCGAGCAGTTCGCGGCCGGGTGACGCGCCCCGGCCGTTGCGGTTGAGCACCAGATTCAAGGAGTAATACGGATGTTTATCGGGGACATACTGATTGGTCTGGGCGTGGCGACGCCGGAAGACATCGCCGCCGGTCTCGAAATGCAACATGCCGAGGGGGGCAGCCTTGCCGACCGCCTCGTCGGGTCGGGCAGGATCGAGGAGTCCGAGGCCATGGCGGCCATTGCGGCGATCCCGCCCTCGCCGCGGACGGTCGCCGACACGGGCCTGACGCCATCGCTCCTGCTCAACCTGCTGATCAAGACGATCTACGCCACCAGCGTGGAGACCCCCTCGCAGATGTGCGAGCTGATGAAGCTGCCGCCGCGCGCCGTCCTCGAGCTGCTGGAGGACGCCGCCCAGCACCAGCTCCTCAATGTCCTCGGCGCTGTCCGCGCCGACGCCAACGCCGAGCGGCGCTACGCCCTGACGGTCGCGGGCATGGAATGGGCGCATGCGGCCATGCGGCAATGCGAATACGTCGGGCCCGCGCCGGTGCCTCTGGCCGCCTATCGCGAACAGATCGGCCGCCAGCGGATCACCAACGAGATGATCGATCAGGACGACATCGACCGCCGTTTCGGCGACCTGATCGTTAACGATGACCTCGTCTCCAAGGTCGGACCGGCGATCAACTCCGGCCGCTCAATCCTGTTCTACGGCCCTCCCGGCAACGGCAAGACGTCGGTGGCCGAGCGGATCGGATCCCTGTTCAAGGACGTCATCTACATTCCCTACGCCTTCGAGGTCGACGGCCAGATCGTCAAGGTTTTCGATCCGGGCATTCACAAGTCGATCCGCGGCCTGTCGGGCGAGATCGGCCGTTGCCCGACCCTGCACCGCGAGGATTTCGACCTGCGCTGGGAAGCCTGCCGGCGACCGATGATCTTCACTGGCGGCGAACTGACCCTGGAGATGCTCGACCTCGGCTACAACGAACAGTCGAAGTTTTACGAGGCGCCCCTGCATATCAAGGCCCTCGGCGGTGTCTTCCTGATCGACGATTTCGGCCGCCAGCTGGTCAAGCCCGAAATTCTCCTCAACCGCTGGATCGTCCCGCTGGAGAGCCGCATCGACTACATGAAGCTGCATTCCGGCAAGAGCTTCGACCTGCCGTTCGACGAGCTGGTGATCTTTTCCACCAACATGTCGCCCGACGACCTGATGGATCCGGCCTTCCTGCGTCGCATCCCATACAAGATCGAGATCGCCGGCCCGTCGGTGGACGAGTTCCACGCCATCTTCAAGCTGACCGCCGAAAAGGCCGGAGTCCAGGCTCCCGACCAGGTCATCGACGAGGTGGTCGCCTGGATCGGCGAAAACGTCAACGGCTCCTTGGCCGCCTACCAGCCGAAGTTCATCATCGACCAGATGCTGGCCGCCAGCCGCTTCGCCAAGGCCCCGCCGCAGTTCCAGCCGCAATTCCTGTCGATGGCCCTGAGCAATCTGCACGCCCGCCAGAGCCGGCCGCAGGTCGACGACATCGCCCGCATTCCCCGGGCGAGGCCGAACCGGTCCCTGAACAGTTCCAGGACCGATCGCGGCCAGTACGCGGCCCTGTCGGCCGCCTGAGCGCCTCTCCGGGGGACTAGAGACACCTCGGGAGAGGCGCGAAGGGTTACCTCGCCTCTTCGCCCAGGCCGAACTCGGCGAAGACCTCGGTGTTGTCGGCCCCGATCTCGGGCGGGTCGCGCCTTATGGCGGCCGGGGTCTTGGAAAAGCGCAGGCCCGGCCGCAGCGCCCGATAGGTCCCCTGGCCCTTCAGCTCGCGCTCTTCGATGAGGGTTTGGGTCAGCTGCGGATCGGTGAGCATGTCGCGCGCCGCATGGGCGACCATGAGGGGAATGGAGTGAAGGGGCCCCAGCTCCATCCATTCGGCCGTGGTCTTGGTGGCCGTCGCCTCGGCCATCATCTCGTTGTAGGCCGCGACCTTGCCCTTCGATCCCTCGGCGTTGACGAACCGCTCGCTCTCGTAGGCGTTCGCAATGCCGCCCAGCGCCATGAACCGCGCCGCCTGCTCGCGGCTGGCCGGCTGGACCATCAGCCAGCCGTCGCGAGTTCGGAAGGGCTGGCGGTAGGGCGTAATGGTGGTGGTGTGGCCGAAGGCTCCGGTCGGCGGCACATAGGTCTCACCGTAGAGGTGTTCGGCCATGAGATAGCCGGCGAAGCACTCCAGCATGGGCACGGCGACATACTGCCCCTCGCCGGTCCGCTCCTTGTGGCGCAGGGCGGCGAGCGAAGCGATGACCGCGAAGAGGCCGCAGGTCTTGTCGGCGATGATCGAGGGGACCGGCCGCAGCGGCGCGGCCGGGTCGACCAGGGCCGGCAGGCCGAAGGCCCCGCTCGCCGCCTGGATGAGATCATCGAAGGCCTGGCGTCCGGCGTAGGGCCCCTCGGCGGCATAGCCCATGGCCTCGATGTAGACGATATCGGGCTTCAGCGCCTTGACCGCCTCGTAGGAAAACCCGAGCCGCCCGATCGCCTCGGGTCTCATGTTGTGAATGAAGATGTCGGCCTTCTTGACCAGCTTGCGGAGGGCCCGCCGGCCCGGCTCTTCCTTGAGGTCGAGGGCTACCGAGCGCTTGTTGCGATTGAGCGCCACATAGAGCGGCCCCATGGTCCGCGAGTTGGGGGCCTTGCCGGAATGGCGCTGGCGATCGCCGGTCGGCTCCTCGATCTTGATCACGTCGGCCCCGAGATCCCCCAGGGTCTGGGTGGCGTAGGGTCCCAGCACGAACTGGGTGAGATCGACCACCGTGACGCCGGCGAGGGCGCCTGGGCTGGGCGTGGTCATAATGGGCTCCTCCCCGCTGATCGCGGCGCCAACTCATGCGACGGGGCGGGCGATCCTGGCAATGGCCTTTGACTTGCGCGACGGCAGGGGGTTCAGTTTTGAGCGCAACGGGAGCGCGCCATGACCGACCATCTCATCGAGTCCTTCGAGGGCGGCATCGCCACCCTGACCATGAATCGGCCGGAGGCCCGCAACGCGCTCTCCGGCGAGATGCAGGCGGCGCTCACCGAAGCGGTTCCGCGGCTGGCGGCCGATCCCAAGGTTCGGGTCATCGTCCTTACCGGCGCTGGCCAGGCCTTCTGCGCCGGCGGCGACGTCAAGGGGTTCGCGGCCCGCGTCGCGTCGGCCGAGAGTTCGGAGTCTCCGCCGTTCAACATGGAGGCGAGGGTCCACGGCCTGCGCCAGGCCATGGAGGTCAGCCGCTGGCTGCACGAAGCCCCCAAGCCGACCCTGGCGGTGATTCCCGGCGCGGCCGCCGGGGCCGGCCTCTCCCTGGCGCTCGCCTGCGATATTCGCGTCGCCGCCGAGGAGGCCAAGCTCACCACCGCCTTCTCCAAAGTGGGCCTGGCCGGCGACTACGGCGGCTCCTACTTTCTCACCCAGCTGGTCGGCCAGGCCAAGGCCCGCGAACTCTACTTCACCGCCGACGTCATTTCAGGGCGCGAGGCGGCGGCGCTGGGCATCGTCAACGAGGCGGTCCCCGCGGCCGAGCTTCCCGCCGCCGCCGACCACTGGGCCAGGAAGCTCGCCGGCCTGCCGACGCTGGCCATCGGCTACATGAAGCGCAACCTCAACGCCTCCATCCACTCGACGCTGGCCGAGGCGCTCGATCTGGAGGCGATCCACATGGTCCGCACCTTCATGACCGAGGACCACAAGGCCGCCTCCACCGCCTTCGTCGAAAAGCGGCCGCCGGTCTTCAATGGGCGGTGACGCCCTCTTCCGCACTTCCCCGCGCGACAGAGCGGAGTTGGGGCCGCGCACGCTCCCCATGGACAAACGCTTCGCGGCTTGATCAACAGCGCCTCACCTTGATCGTTCAGCCGGATTTTTCATGCGCCTCGCCCTCCTCGCCGCCTCCCTCGCCTTGACCGTTCCCGCCGTCGCCGCGGCCCAGGCTCCGCCCGCCGATCCCTATGTCTGGCTGGAAGAAGTCTCTTCACCGCGCGCCATGGCTTGGGTGGAGGCCCACAACGCCCTCACCGTCAAGCGGCTCGCGGCCGACCCGCGCTACCAGATCTTCTACGACCAGGCCCTGGCCATCGCCGGGGCCAAGGACCGCATCCCGGCGCCCAGCTTCACCCACGGGGAGATCTACAACTTCTGGCAGGACGGCGATCACCTGCGCGGCCTTTTGCGCAAGACCACCCTGGCCGACTACCGCAAGGCGAGCCCGCGGTGGACCACCGTTCTCGACATCGACGCGCTCGGCAAGGCCGACGGCAAGAGCTGGGTGATGAAGGACATCGACTGCCTGCGCCCGGTCGAGCGTCTGTGCCTGATTTCCCTTTCGGAAGGCGGCGAGGACGCCGTCGAGGTGCGCGAGTTCGATCTCGAGACCGGCCGGTTCGTCGCCGACGGATTCCACCTCCCGCGCGGCAAGCATCGGGTGGCCTGGGAGGACGCCAGCCACCTCCTGGTCGCCAGCGAGTGGACGCCGGGCGACCTCACCCCGTCGGGCTATCCCTACATCGTCAAGCGTCTCACCCGTGGCCAGCCGCTGTCGGCGGCCATCGAGGTGTATCGCGGAGCCAAGAGCGATGGAGGCTATGGGGTCAGCCCCGCCGTCCTCATCGATGGCCAGGGTCGCCGCCTGGCGGTCATCGAGCGCCCTCTCGACACCTTCCGCCACGAGACCTGGGTCATCACTCCGCGGGGAGTCGAGCGCCTCGCCATCCCGGCCAAGGCCAGCGTCGCCGAGTTGGTCGACGGGCGAGTGATCATTCAACTCGACGAGGCCTGGACGACGCCCTCCGCCAGCTTCGCCGGGGGAACCCTCGTCGACGTCGACCTCGCCGCCGCCACGGCCGATCCGGCCCATCTTCATCCCGGCCTGGTCTGGGCCCCCGGACCGCGCGAATCCCTGCGCGAGACCGCCTCGACCCGCGACAAGCTGCTCGTCTCGACGCTGGACAATGTGAAGGGCCGGGCCTGGGTCTTCACGCCCACGGCGGGCGGCGGGTGGAGCAAGGCGCGTCTGGACCTTCCCGACAATCTCGCCGTTGGCTTCGCCGCCGCCGACAAGACCTCCAACCTGGCTTTCGTCAGCGCCAATGGCTTCCTCACGCCTGACGGCCTGTGGCTCGTCGACGCCGGCGGCGGCCAGCTCGCCGAGGTCAAATCTCTGCCGGCCAAGTTCGACGCTTCGCGCGATACGGTCGATCAGTTCGAGGCGGTCTCCACCGACGGGACCAGGATTCCCTACTTCGTCGTCCACCGCCGCGACATTCCCCTCGACGGCTCGACCCCAACCCTGATGACCGCCTACGGCGGCTTTCAGGTTTCCAACGTCCCTCACTACTCCGGCGTCACCGGCAAACTGTGGCTGGAGCGCGGTGGGGCCTATGTGCTGGCCAACATCCGCGGCGGCGGTGAATTCGGCCCGGCCTGGCACGAGGCGGGCCTCACCGTGAAGCGCCAGATCATCTACGACGACTTCGCCGCCGTGGCGAAGGACCTCATCGCCCGCAAGATCACCAGCCCCCGGCGCCTCGGCATCCAGGGCGGCTCAAACGGCGGCCTCCTCATGGGGGTGGAATTCACCCAGCATCCGGATCTGTGGAACGCGGTGGTCATCCAGGTTCCGCTCCTGGACATGATCCGCATTTCCAAGATCGCCGCCGGGGCCTCCTGGGAGGGCGAATACGGTGATGTGAACGCCGATCCGGCGGTCATGGCCTTTTGGCTCAAGACCTCGCCCTATCAGAACCTCGAGGCGGGCGTGGCCTACCCTGAGCCCTACATCTTCACCACCACCAAGGACGACCGGGTCGGGCCTCAGCACGCCCGCAAGTTCGCCGCCCGCATGGAGGAGATGGGCCTGCCCTTCTACTACTACGAAAACACCGAGGGCGGTCACGGAGCCGGGGCCGACCTCAAGCAGGCCGCCCACACCACCGCGCTGACCATGACCTATCTCGCCAAGAAGCTGATGGATTAGTCAGTTCGGGGGAGCCTGGTCGGCGTCCGGCGGGGTCGAACCGTCGTCCGCCGGCCCAACGTCCTCCGGGGTCACGGCATCGTCGGGCTGCTCGGTGAAGACGCCCTCGACCACCTGCAGGATCTCGCCGGTGTCGACATCGACGAGAACGAGGTCGTCGCCATAACGCACCCACTGGGCGTTGGATGGCGGTGCGCTGAGGTCGAAGTCGTCGTAGTCGTCGACGAAGTATTCCGGGATCAGGAAGATCACCGGAAAGCGGTCGTGACGGTGGAAGTGGCGGGGGTGTTCGCCCTTCGGCCATCGGTAGGGCGCCGCCCAGAAGGGGGTGTGGCGGGCGCCGTGATAGAGATACATCGGCCCGCCGGGATTGCGGCGCGCCCGCCCGCCCGAGAGGCCGGCTCCGACGTAGTGGCGCGTGAAGCCGTTTGCATCGCGATGGATCATCAGGGGGGTTTGGCCGCCCGGCCCAGCTTCCTTTCGCGGCGCCCGCCGCTCGCCGGCGGCCGTGGGGGCCGTCTCCCTGGGTTGGATCGGGGTAAAGACGTGGGGGAAAATTTGGCGCAGCACGGGCCTGGCCGGCGCGGGTTTGGGCGGCGGTGGGGGAGGGGGGCATCTGACGTTTGGCGGGCAGGCGCCGTTCGCCGCGCCGGCGAGGCCGGCGACGAGCCCCGCCGCAATGATCGCCGTTCGACGCCGCATGGCCGCCCCTTGTTCCACTCTCGAACCTTTATATCCCTTCCGCGAGGTGAGGGTTCAGGTCTCTTGCGGCGGCGCCGCTCGTGCGTAAAGTGAACGGCGATAAGACCGACTTACTGAAGGAGCTCGACGCCGATGGCCGATTTTGGCGGGGCGGATGTGACGACGTTTCGTGACGAGGCGCGCGCGTGGCTGGCGGCCCACTACCCGGCCGAGCTGAAATCGCCCCGCCCGCGCACCGATCCGGAAGCCGTGTGGGGCGGCCGGGCTTTCGCCAAGAGCGACGATCCTCAGATCGCCTGGATGCGCGCCCTCGCCTCGCGCGGCTGGACCGCGCCTGCGTGGCCCAAGGCCTATGGCGGCGGGGGCCTTTCCCGCGACGAGGCCAAGGCCCTGGAAAGGGAGATCGCCGCCGGCGGCTATCGGCCGCCGCTGCTCTCCTTCGGCCTGTGGATGCTGGGTCCCGTCCTCCTGGAATACGCCAGCGAAGATCAGAAACAGGAGCACCTTCCCAAGATCGTCGGCGGCGAAATCCGCTGGTGCCAGGGCTACAGCGAACCTGGCGCGGGCTCCGACCTCGCTTCCCTGCAGACCCGTTGCGAGGACAGGGGCGACCATTGGCTGATCAACGGCCAGAAGATCTGGACCTCCTACGCCAACAGGGCCGACTGGTGCTTCTGCCTGGTCCGCACCGACACCTCGAAAAAGCACGAAGGGGTGAGCTTCATCCTCATCGACATGGCTTCCGAGGGCGTGGAGACCCGGCCGATCAAGCTCATCAGCGGCGATTCCCCCTTCTGCGAAACCTTCTTCACCGACGTGAAGGTCCCCAAGGGCAATCTCGTCGGCCAGCTGAACGGCGGCTGGGAGATCGCCAAGCGCCTCCTGCAATACGAGCGCCAGAACATCTCCGGCGGTTTCGTGGGCGGTGGCGGGGCGGCCGGCGGGGCGGCGGGCGATGTCGTCGACATCGCCAAACGGCAGATCGGCGTCGACGGCGAGGGCCGGCTCGCCGACGCCGACCTGCGCGGGCGGATCACCCGGAGCCGAATGGATTCCCAGGCCTTTTTCCTGACTCTCTCGCGCATCGCCGCCGAGTCTCGCGCCGCCAATGGGCCGAGCGCCGCGACCTCGATCATCAAGTACGCCGCCGCCACCTTGGCCCAGGAACGCTCGGAGCTCATCGTCGAGGCGCTCGGGGCGGCCGGTCTCGGCTGGGAAGGGTCCGAATTCACCGCCGCCGAGCGCCAGGCCACCCGCGGCTGGCTGCGCTCCAAGGGCAATTCCATCGAGGGCGGCACCTCGGAGGTCAATCTCAACGTGGTCGCCAAGCGGGTCCTGGGCCTGCCCGACCCGATAAAGGCGAGCTGACATGAGCGATACCGATCTGGAAGGCTTCAGGGCGGAGGCGCGGGCCTGGCTGGAGGCGAACTTCCCCAAGTCCCTGCGCGTCAATCCCGAGGCGGTGGGCGAGCTTCTCGCCGGCCCGGAAAAGCCGACGCCCGACCAGGCGCTGTGGAAGCGGCGGATGGCCGACAAGGGCTGGGGCGCGCCGACCTGGCCGGCGGCCTACGGCGGCGGCGGGCTTTCGGGAGCGCAGGCTCGCATCCTCGGCGAGGAGATGGGGAGGATCGGGGCGACCAATCCCATTTTCGGCATGGGGACCAGCATGTTCGGTCCCACCTTGCTCGAATACGGCTCCGAGGATCAGAAGCAGCGCCATATCCCGCCCATCGTCCGCGGTGAGCTGCGCTGGTGCCAGGGCTACAGCGAGCCGGGCGCTGGCTCCGATCTGGCGGCCCTTTCCACCAAGTGCGAGGACGCCGGAGATCACTGGAAGATCAACGGCCAGAAGATCTGGACGTCGGGCGCTCAGTATGCGGACTGGTGCTTCTGCCTTGTACGGACGGATACCACCCGCAAGCACGAGGGGATCTCCTTCGTGCTCATCGACATGCATCAGCCTGGCGTCGAGACCCGGCCGATCAAGCTCATCGCCGGCTCCTCGCCCTTCTGTGAGACGTTCTTCACCGACGCCCGCGTCGAGAAGAACGATATGGTCGGGCCGGTGAACGGCGGCTGGGCGATCGGCAAGCGCCTCCTCCAGCACGAGCGCTCCGGCCAGGGCGGCGGACGGATGATGGGCGGCGGCCCAAGCCTCGCCAAGCTCACCGACACCTATGTCGATGAGGAAGCCCTGGGCGGAGCCGATCTGCGCGCCCGCATCGTCGGCCAGATGATCGACACCCGCGCCCACGCCCTGACACTGAAGCGCGCCGCCGCCGACGCCCGCGGCAATCTCAATCCCTCGGCCACCACGTCGGTGATGAAGAACTCCGGCACCCGGATCGGCCAGGACAAGGCCGAGCTCACCCTGGAGATCATGGGGGCCCAGGGCCTCGGCTGGGAAGGCGGGGACTTTTCCGACGACGAGCGCGCCGCCGTGCGCGCCTGGCTGGCCGGCAAGGCCACCACCATCTTCGGCGGCTCCTTCGAGATCCAGAACAACATCATTTCCAAGCGCATCCTCGGCCTGCCCGACTCGACGCGCTCCACCTGAACAAACGAGAGACTCCATGGCCGTACTGACCGAAGAACAGAGCCTGCTGCGCGACGCCGCCCGCACCTGGACGCAGGAAAAGTCCCCCGTCGCCGCCTTCCGCAAAATGCGCGACAGCGCCGCCCCGCTCGGCTACGACCCGGCCGCTTTCGCCGAGATGGCGCAGATGGGGTGGACCGGCGTGATCATCCCGGAGGCCTACGGCGGCTCGGACTTCGGCTACCTCAGCCTCGGGCTCATCCTCGAGGAGACCGGCCGTACGCTCACCGCCTCGCCCATGCTCGCCACGGCCCTCGCCGCCGCCAGCGCCCTCGTCCTGGCCGGCTCCGAGGCCCAGAAGGAGGCTTGGCTGCCCAAGATCGCGGCCGGCGAGATCATCGCCACCCTCGCTGTCGACGAGGGGCCGCACCATGCGCCCGACAAGGTCGCCCTCACCGCCCGCCAGGACGGCGGCGGCTGGATCCTGGACGGCAAGAAGGTCTTCGTGCTCGAAGGCATGGCCGCCGGCCTCCTGATCGTCTCGGCCCGGACCTCCGGGGCGGGCGTCGACACCGACGGCATCACGCTCTTCCTGATCCCCGCCGACGCGGCGGGCGTCACTCGCGCGGCCTTGAAGCTCGCCGACAGCCGCGGGGCGGCCAACATCGCCTTCGCCGGCGTCAAGGTCGGCGCCGACGCCGTTCTTGGCGAAGTGGGCAAAGGCCATGCCCTTCTGGAGAAGGTCCTCGATCGGGCCCGCGCCGGCCTCGCCGCCGAGATGCTCGGCTCGGCCCTCCAGGCCTTCGAAACCACCCTCGACTACCTCAAGACCCGGGTCCAGTTCGGCCAGGTGATAGGCTCCTTCCAGGCCCTTCAGCACCGCGCCGCCAAGATGTTCACCGATCTCGAGCTCGCCCGCTCGTGCGTCGAGGCGGCCCTCACGGCTATCGACAACGACGCCCCCGACACCGCCGAGCTCGTCTCTCTGGCCAAGGCGAAGATGGGCGACACCCTCCACCTCGTCTCCAACGAAATGGTCCAGATGCACGGCGGCATCGGCATGACCGACGCCCATGAAGCCGGCCTCTATTTGAAGCGCGCCCGCGCCCAGGAGGCGACTTTCGGCGGCCAGGCCTGGCATCGAGACCGTTACGCCAGGCTGCAAGGGTATTGAGCCGGCCTCGCGCCCGGAACCCTGAATGACCCGCCTGCTGGTCTTCGAGCCCTCCTTCGCCGGCATGGAGTCAGCCCTGGCGAAGTGGGCCGGAGCCATCGAACCGGCGCTGATCGACCGGGCCGGCGAGATCACCCTGGCCGGCGCCAGGCTCACCCGCGAAGAAGCCGCGCCGGAGATCGCCTGGTTCAGCGGCGACCTCTACCAGCAACCGGCCATGGCCCCGTTCATCGGCGCGGTCCTTGCCTCGCCGGGTCTGAAATGGCTGCAGAGCGCCGCCGCCGGATTCGACCATCCCATATTCGCCCGCATCGCCGCAAAGGGGGCGAAGCTCACCACCAGCCACGGCCAGGCGGTGGGCATGGCCGATTTCGTCCTTGCCGAGGTTCTCGACCATTTCCAGCGCGGGCCCGAGCGTCGCGCCGCCCAGGCGAGGCGCGAATGGAAGGGGCATCCCTTCCGCGAGGTGCTGGGTTCGACCTGGCTGATCATCGGCTTCGGGGCCGTCGGCCAGGGAGTCGCCCGGCGCGCCAAGGGTTTCGGAGCGAGGGTGATCGGCGCGCGTCGCCACCAGGCGCCCCATCCGGACGCCGATCTCATCATTCCGCCGGAAGCCGTTGCCGAGCATCTGCCCGCCGCGGATGTCATCGTTCTCTGCGCGCCTCTCAACCCCGCCACCCGCCACCTCGCCGACGAAGCCTTCTTCGCCGCCATGAAGCCCGGCGCGGTCATCGCCAACGTCGGCCGCGGAGCCCTCATCGACGAGACGGCGCTTCTCGCGGCCCTGGACCGCGGCGTCCCGTCCCGCGCCATCCTCGACGTTTTCGAGACAGAGCCGCTCCCGAGCGAGAGCCCCTTCTGGGCCCACCCGCGCGTCAGCCTTTCCCCCCACGCCTCGGGCGTCACCGGAGCCCAGGACGGCCGCAACCGCGACCTCTTCCTCGACAACCTCGCCCGCTATTTCGACGGCCGCCCCTTGCTCAACGAGGTCGATCCCAAGGACCTGGAGGCGGGGTAGACCTGCGACATCGCCGAAATTGACAAATCGCCGCACCGAGCGCGATCCTCCCGTCGAAATTCCGCTGCGGCAAGGAGGGTTGGCGATGCGGACGGCTATCCTTGGCGCCTGCCTCGCGTTGCTTGCGGCCGGCGGAGCCAGCGCGGCGGTCACCGTTTTCGGCGACGCGGCCGCCAGCGAATGCTCCAAGGCGGCGATCGCCGGCAAGGCCGATCCGGTTTCCGAGAACTTTTGCACCACCGCGCTCAACTTCGACACCCTCGACGCCGAGGGCCGCGCCGGCACCTTTGTCAACCGCGGGGTCATGAAGCTGCGCCGGGCCGAGTACGAATTGGCCCACGGCGATTTCGACGCCGCTCTCAAGCTCGTCCCGGCCATGGGCGAGGCGTGGGTCAACCGCGGGGCCATGTGGGTGGGGGAAAAGCGCTACCAATCGGCGCTGGAGGATCTCAACAAGGGCATTGGCCTCGGCGTCACAGAGCCGGAGAAGGCCTATTTCAACCGCGCCCTCGCCTACGAGGGCCTCGACGACGAGAAGTCCGCCTATCTCGACTACCGCCAGGCCCTGACGCTGAAGCCCGACTGGCTGCTGCCTCAGAAAGAGCTCCTGCGCTTCACCGTCACCCGTCGCTGACGAGCGTGGTCGATCCGACCGTGCCGAACGGCCCCTCCCACCTGCCGTTGCTCGGCGCCCTGGCCTCGTTCGGGGCCAAGGCCGTCGGCGTGGCCAGCCACGCGGTGGCGGCCGCGCCGACGGCCAGTCCAAGGTTGGCGGCGCCGAGGCTCCAGGCCGCCTGATGGGGTCGGCCCGCCTATGCGGGCGGCGCGGCGAAGTCCATAACGGGGGCCGAGGCCTTTTTCGCGGGCGAGAAGCGCCGTGCGCCGGACGCCTTCGCGAAGGATCCCTCGGATGACCACCAAAACCCTCAGCGGAATCTATACGTCCGCCTACGTTCTCGCTACGCCGATCACCACCCTCAGCATCACCGCCACCGCTTATCTGGGCGCCGGCCTTACCACCGCGGGGACCGGCGCCTACACCGTCGTCAACGCCGGCGGCATCTACCGCGCCGACTATGGCGTAAACCTGATGGGCGGAGGAACCCTCACCAACACCGGCACGATCAGGGCGAGCGCGAGCGGCATCGCCGCTTTCCTGCAATACGGCGGCCTCGTCAGCGACGGCGTCGGGGGCGTCATCGCCGGCGACTATGGCGTGGTGGTGACCGGCATGCCGGGCGCCGTGACCAACAGTGGCGCGGTCGAGGCCACCGCCATGGCCATCTTCTTCGAGGGCGTCACCGGCACGGCGAACAACCAGGGTCTCGTCCGCGCGATCGGGACCGTCGGCATGGGGGTCTATCTGCAGGCCGGCGGCGCGGTGACCAACGGCGCCATCGCCAACACCGCCGCCGTCATCGACGCGGAATATGGGATCAAAGCGACGGGCGCGGCCACGACGGTTACTAACTTCGGGACCATCCATGGCCGATCCACGACTTTGGCGGCCGGCTACGGCGTGGGGCTGAATGCCGGCGGAAGAGTCGTCAATGGGAGCGCCCTGGACACCACCGCCCTGATCGACGGGCCGACCGGCGTCCAGATCGCCGGCGCGGCGGCGAGCGTCACGAACTTCGGGACCATCCTTGGCCACGCCACAACTCTCGAGGTCACCTTCGGCACGATAACCCTGTCGCCCACCTACGGCGTGGCGCTGAACGCCGGCGGGGTCGTCGTCAACGGCTCCACCCAGGTGACCTCCGCCCGGATCGAAGGACCGGAGGGGGTGGTGATCGCCGGGGCCGCCGGAACCGTGACCAATTTCGGCGCCATCGTCGGCGACCTGAGCCCGTGGGCGATCGAGTTGAAGAACACCGGGACCGTCATCAACGGCGCCGAGGCGGACAGGTCGGCCCTCATTCAGGGCGGTGTGCTCATCGACTTCGGAGGAACCACGGTCAACTTCGGGACCGTCACCGAAGGGGTGTTTTTCGAGGGCGCCGGCGCCCTCACCAACGGCAGCGACACCGACACCACGGCCCTCGTCGAGGGTCGGTTCGGGGTGGTCGGGGAGAAGGTGGCGGCGACCATCCACAATTTCGGCACGATCAGCGGCGGCTTCAATCAGCAGCTCCTCAGCGAGGGTGTCCTGGTGTTCGGAGGGACGGTGGTGAACGGCGACGCCAGCGACACCACCGCTTTGATCGAAGGCGGCTCGGGCGTTCTCATCGACCACGCCGTCGGCTCGGTGACCAACTTCGGAACCATCACCGACAACGAGCTCGCGGCCGGGCGCGGCGTCTATCTGGCCGATTTCGGCGGCCTGATCACCAACGGTTCCGCCACCGACACGACGGCCCTGATTCGCGGCCACGTCGCTGGCGCCGAAGTCGAAGGCGGCGTCGGGACGATCACCAACTTCGCTACCGTCCGTGGCGGCGTCACTTCCGGCGTCGGAGCCACCCTCGCCAACGGCGGCCGGATCGTGAACGGCACGGACACCGACCGCGCGGCTCTGATCACCGGCTTCCACGGCGCCGCGGTGGCGGGCATCGGCGCCGTGATCAACAACGGAACGATCGCCGGAAACGCCGCCGCGGGCAGCTACGGCCTCATCCTGGGCGCCGGTGGCGCCTCCGCCATCAACGGCTCGGCTACCAACGCGGCGGCGCTGATCACCGGCCATGAAGGGGCTGTGCTCTACGCCGGCGCCACCATGACCAACTTCGGCACAGTGCGAGCCACTTCCGCCGGCGGCTACGCAGTGTTCTTCAACGACCCCACCACCCGGGTGAACGCCGAGGCCGGATCGGTCTTTGTCGGCACGGTCAGCGGCGCGGGGACGCTCGACGTCATCGCCGGAACCGCGACCATGACCGCCGTGCATAGCGGCGGGACGATCAAGGGCGCCGGCACTCTCACCCTCAAGGGCGGCGTCAGCGTGTTCGGGGCCGGGACCAAGCTCGTGGTCGCCGACATCGTGGAGGCCGGCGCGGCCACGGTCGTGGATGTCGTCCTCCCGATCACCGATGCCAGGGTCTTCAAACAGACAGCCGGCGCCCTCACGGTCGACGTGACCGACAAGATCGCTTTTACCGGCATCGGCGATTCCTTCGCCGGGACCCTGACGGGGGCCGGGACGGTCTCCTTTGCCGGCGGTTCGGATACCCTTTCCGGCGCCACCCTGTCGGCGGCGGCGATGTCCATCAGCGCCGCCACGGTGACCCTGGCCGGCGCCATCACCCTCACCAAGACCCTGACGGCCGCCACTTCCCACCTCACCGTCGCCGCCGGCGGGGCCAGCCTCTCAGGTGGCGGAACCCTGGCCTTCACCAACGCCGCCACCAACAAGATCATCGGGGCCAGCGCCGGCGCGACCCTCACCAACCAAGACAAGATTACCGGCGCCGGCCAGATCGGAGCCGGTCAGATGACTCTCGTCAACCAGGCCGACGGGATCATCGATGGCAACCTCACCACCGCCCTCGTCATCGACACCGGCGCCGCGACCATCACGAACGCCGGCGTCATTGAAAGCGCCGGCGCCGGCGGAGTGACCATAATGAGCGCGATGACCAACACCGGGTCGCTGACCGTCACCAAGGGAATCCTCACCCTCGTCGGGGCCGTCACCGGGGCCGGAATGGTGCGGATCGGCGGCGGAACCGCCGACATCGTTGCGACCAGCTTCGGCGAGAACGTCGCCTTCTTCGCAACCACCGGCGTCCTCGAGCTGGCCAATTCCCAGGGCTACGCAGGCTCGATCACTGGCTTTTCGAAGACCGGAACCACTTCGCTCGATCTCGTGGACATCGCCTTCACCGGCGGCGTCACCACGGCGACCTACAGCGGGACAACGACCTCGGGCGTCCTCACCGTCACCGACGGCGCCCACACCGCCAAGATCCATCTCACCGGCGACTACACCGCCTCGGTCTGGACCCTCTCCAGCGACGGCCACGGCGGCACGACGGTCGTCGACCCCACCGCGCCCCGGGCGCCGTCGCCACCCCACCAGCTCCTCGCCGCCATGGCCGACTTCGGCGTCGTCGCGGCATCCGCCGACTTGATGTCGTCAACGGAGCCGCGCCGGACATCCCCCCTGGTCCACGCCCCCTGACCGCTTGACCGGGGCGGGGAGGGGCGTAGGCTTTGCGCCGTTCTCCGGGGAGTCCTCTTTGGACTGAGAGGCCGCTTTGGGCGGCGACCCGCCGAACCTGATCCGGGTCATGCCGGCGAAGGGAGGGAGCGATGACGAGACACTTCTCGTCCGTCCCCTCGCCGTCCGACCCCCGCGTGAAGAGAGGCCGGACGCCGCCATGAACATCGAAGCCCCCATCGCCGCCCAGGTCCCGACCGGCGAGCGGCCCGGTTCGCGCAAGGTCTATGAGGGCGGCGCGTTGCACCCGTGCCTGCGTGTCCCCTTCCGCGAGGTGGCCGTCCATCCCTCGGCCGGCGAGCCGCCGCTCACCCTCTACGATCCCTCCGGCCCCTATACCGATCCGGCCGCCGTCATCGACATCCATCGCGGCCTCGAGCGCCCGCGCGAGGCCTGGGTCCGCGCCAGAGGCGATGTCGAGGAGGTTCCGCCCCGCGGCGTCAGGCCGGAAGACAACGGCCACGCCAAGGGCCGCCATCTCGCCCCCGTCTTCACCTCCGACCGCCCGGTCCTCAAGGCCAGATCCGGCGCCGCCGTCACCCAGCTTCAGTACGCCCGGGCCGGGGTGATCACTCCGGAGATGGAGTTCGTCGCCATCCGCGAAAACTTGCGCCGCAAGGAGGGCGACCCGTTCCTGCGCGACGGCGAGGACTTCGGCGCGTCCATCCCCGATCTCGTGACCCCCGAGTTCGTCCGTGACGAGGTGGCCCGGGGCCGGGCCATCATCCCGGCCAACATCAACCATGGCGAATTGGAGCCCATGGCCATCGGCCGCAATTTCCTGGTCAAGATCAACGCCAACATCGGTAATTCGGCCGTGCTCTCGTCGGTCGCCGACGAGGTCGACAAGATGGTCTGGGCGATCCGCTGGGGCGCCGACACCATCATGGACCTCTCCACGGGCCGCAACATCCACAACATCCGCGAGTGGATCATCCGCAATTGCCCCACGCCCCTGGGCACCGTCCCCATCTACCAGGCCCTCGAGAAGGTCGGCGGCGTCGCCGAGGACCTCGGCTGGGAGGTGTTCCGCGACACCTTGATCGAGCAGGCCGAGCAGGGGGTCGACTACTTCACCATCCACGCCGGCGTGCGCCTGCCGTTCGTCCCGCTCACCGCCTCCCGCGTCACCGGCATCGTCTCGCGCGGCGGCTCGATCATGGCCAAGTGGTGCCTCGCCCACCACCGCGAGAGCTTCCTCTACGAGCGCTTCGAGGACATCTGCGAGATCATGGCCGCCTATGACGTTTCGTTCTCCCTGGGCGACGGCCTGCGCCCCGGGTGCATCGCCGACGCCAACGACGCGGCCCAGTTCGCCGAGCTGGAGACCCTGGGCGAACTCACCAAGGTGGCCTGGAACCACGGCGTCCAGGTGATGATCGAGGGGCCCGGCCACGTCCCGATGCACAAGATCAAGGCCAACATGGAAAAGCAGCTCGCCGCCTGCCACGAGGCGCCGTTCTATACGCTGGGGCCGCTGACCACCGACATCGCCCCGGGCTACGACCATATAACGAGCGCCATCGGCGCGGCGATGATCGGCTGGTTCGGCACCGCCATGCTCTGCTACGTGACCCCCAAGGAGCACCTGGGCCTTCCCGATCGCGAGGACGTCAAGCAGGGCGTCATCGCCTACAAGATCGCCGCCCACGCCGCCGACCTCGCCAAGGGCCATCCCTCGGCCCGGGCCTGGGACGACGCCCTCTCGCGGGCCCGCTTCGAGTTCCGCTGGGAAGACCAGTTCAACCTCGGCCTCGATCCGGAGACGGCCCGCGAGTTCCACGACGAGTCCCTGCCCAAGGAGGCCCACAAGGTCGCCCACTTCTGCTCCATGTGCGGCCCCAAGTTCTGCTCGATGAAGATCAGCCAGGAAATCCGCGACGCCGCCGCCGCCCAGAACGACGTCGCCGCCCGAGGCATGGCGGACATGGCCGAGAAATTCAGGGCGGGCGGTTCGGAAATTTACGTCGAGGCCGATGGCTAGAGAGAACGTCGATCCGCTCCCCGCGAACACGCGGACCTAGTGGTGTCCAGATTGGCGAGCTTCCGGTAGGCTTGACCCCTCTCAGGCAAACGAAAAGAGCCTGGGGTCCCCCGTTCGCGGATAAGGGCGGCGGGCGGAGGCCGGAGGGGAACCATGGACCAGGACGCATTCAGGGATCGGCTGCTGCCAGGAGAGCGCCTGGTCTGGTCGGGTAGGCCGGGGCAGGGGATCGTCTTCACCGGCCGGGACCTGTTCCTCGTGCCCTTCAGCATATTGTGGTGTGGGTTCGCCGTGTTCTGGACGGTGATGGCTTCCGGTGACCACGCGCCCCAGTTCTTCCCGCTCTTCGGGTTGCTGTTCGTGTGTGTTGGCCTCTATTTCGTCGCCGGGCGCTTCGTCTTCGACGCCTGGGTGCGTCGCGGCATGAGTTATGCCCTCACCGATCGCCGCATCCTCATTTTGCGGTCGCCGCCCTTCAACAACTTCACCGCCCTCAACCTGGACCGGCTGCCCGATGCCCAGCTCTCGGAGTCCGCCGGCGGCAGGGGCACGATCCGTTTCGGCCAACGGGCGTCGGCGTTCGGGCGGCAAGGCATGTCGTACTGGTCGCCGGCGCTCGATCCCACCCCTCAGTTCCTGGCCATCGACGACGTCCGGTCTGTATTCGACAAGATCCAGCGCTCTGCCCAATCTCGTCCGTAGGAACACCGCCGACTCCCATGCCCCTTGCCGCGGGCGCGGGCGTCGCTAAGGTCCAGCTATGACTCCGCTCGAAGCCGCCCGGCTCATGTGGGATGCGTGGTGCGTCTCGTGGCTGATCGCCATGGTCTGGTCGCGGCGCGCCGCCGCCCGGCCCCCGGCCGTCGCCCAATTCGTCCATTGGGCGCCGACGCTTCTGGGCTTCTTCCTGCTCGGGTTCGGCTCTTATCGAACCCATTACAGGCCCCTGTGGAGCCTCTCCGATCCCGTCGCCTGGGTCCTCGCGGGCGTCTGCGCCGCCGGGCTCCTCTTCACCTGGTGGGCGCGGATCACGCTGGGTTCCCTGTGGTCGGGATCGGTGAGCCGCAAGGACGATCACGTCGTCGTCCAGAAGGGCCCCTACGGCCTCGTGCGCCATCCCATCTACACGGGCCTCATCGCCGCCGCCCTCGCTTATGGGGCCCTCGCGAGCATGGCCGCCAATCTCGCCGGGGCCGTTCTGATCGCGTTTGGATTCTGGCTCAAGGCCCGCCTGGAGGAGCGTTTCCTCAGCCAGGAGCTCGGCGAGGCCGCCTATGCCGACTATCGCCGCCGTATCCCTATGCTCATCCCCTTCTGGCCGGCCCGGGGTTGAAGCGGGGGCTCGATCCCTTCCGTCATTGTGCCGCTTGCCCCGCGCGCCGGCGCCGCTAAGGTCCGCGCGGGGTTCATGAGCGACATTTTCATCTCCTACGCCCGCTCGACGGCGGCCAAGGCCCAGCAGGTCGCCGAGGCCCTTCGCGCCCTCGGCTATGGGGTGTGGCGCGACGACGAGCTGCCCGCCCACCGCGCCTTCGCCGAGGTGATCGAGGAGCGCCTCAAGGCCGCCAAGGCGGTGGTCGTCGTCTGGTCGGCCGAGGCGGCGGCCTCCGAATGGGTCCAGTCCGAGGCCGACCGGGCCCGGGCCGAGCGCAAGCTCGTCCAGCTGCGCGTCGATGACGCGCCGCTCCCCATGCCCTTCGACCGCATCCAGTGCGCCGATCTGACGAACTGGTCCGGCGAGCCCGACGCCCCCGGCTGGAAGAAGGTCGCCGCCAGCATCGCCGATCTCATCGCCCCCGCCGCCGCCCCCGCCGCCCCGGCCGGCCCCCGCCATCGCAATCCCAAGCAGGCGAGCATCTGCGTCCTCCCCTTCGCCAACATGAGCGGCGATCCCGAGCAGGAGTACTTCAGCGACGGCATTTCCGAGGACATCATCACCGACCTCTCCAAGGTCTCGGCGCTGTCGGTCGTCTCCCGCAACACCGCCTTTTCCTTCAAAGGCCGGTCCATCGACGTGCGCGGTGTCGCCGGCCAGCTCGGCGTCGGCCACGTTCTCGAAGGCAGCGTGCGCAAGGCCGGCAACCGGGTGCGCATCACCGCCCAGCTCATCGAGGCCGCCGACGACAGCCACGTCTGGGCCGAACGCTACGACCGCGACCTCACCGACATCTTCGAGCTCCAGGACGAGATCAGCCGAGCCATCGTCGCGGCCCTGAAACTGAAGCTGCTGCCGCAGGAGAAACAGGCCATCGGGCGGCGCGGCACCGACAGCGTCGAGGCCTACAATCTCTTCCTCATGGCCCGCCAGCAGCACCTGGCCGGCAACTACGGCGATCCCCGCCGCGAGGAGGCGATGATCCGCATGTGCCAGCGCGCGGTCGAGATCGATCCCGCCTACGCCCAGGCGTGGTCCCTGCTCGCCTACGCCCAATCGTCCTTGCGCTACAACCGCGGCCGCGACGGCGAGGACGGCCGCGCCGCCGCCGACAAGGCCATGCAGCTGGACCCGACGCTGGCCGAACCCCACGCGGTCAAGGCCAAAAACCTCGCCGAGACCGGCCGCCTTCCCGAAGCCCTCGTCGAAGTGGAGACCGCCCTCGCCCTGGGACCGGACTCGGTGGAGGTGTTCGTCACCGCTGGTCTGCTCAGCATGTACGACCACCGGATGGCTGACGCCGAGCGCTACTATGCCAAGGCGGTGGAGATGGACGAGACTTCGGTCGGCCCGGCCGGCCTGCTTGTCACTATCCGCGAGATGCTCGGTGACGCCGACGGCGCCCGGCGGGCGGCCGAGATCTGCCTGGCGCGGGCGGAGAAACTCCTGGCCCAGGACCGCAATAATGGAAACGCCCTGGCCTTCGCGGTGGGGGCCATGGCCGTGCTCGGCCAGGCCGAACGGGCCCGCGAGTGGATGAACCGCGCCCTGCTGGTCGACCCCGACAATTTGCTGATGCGCTACAACTTCGCCTGCGCCCTGGTCAGATTCGGTGAGGCCCAGGAGGCGATCGACATGCTGGCGCCGGTGCTGACGACGTCTCCCGCCTCGATGATCACCCACGCCAGGGTCGACGGCGACCTCGATCCCCTGCGCGCCGACCCGCGTTTCATCGCCCTCCTGGCGCAGGCCGAC